>CACIWU010000001.1 GCA_902590435.1 uncultured SAR324 cluster bacterium
ATTTAATGAACGAATTTCCGCAGGTACTACCACTTGAGCAAATATTACAACTAATATCGATGCGTAAGCACTGAAATGAGCCAACATAACAGGCATTCTATTTTCACACCAAACCCACAAAGGCCGTGTTATCCTGCTTAAAATTTTTACAATCTGATTATGAGGATCTGGACTAACCCACGTCATTAAAATCGCAATAATTATAATCCACTTGTATATAAATAAACCAAAGCAGCATGCTCCTGCAAGCCATTCAAGAAAATGGTTCATTGCTCTTTAAATCTTTCACAGGAGTAAATGATTCTCCGCATCCACACTGATGACCATTAATAAGCTGTTCAAAAACAAAACCTTGTTCAACAAGGCTTTTATCTGAATAGTCGATTTTTAAAGGCCCCAAAATATTTGTAAGTGCATCTCTATCTACCACAACAGAGACCTCTCTAGAAATAATTTGTACATCATTAGGCCCTACATCTTCAATGTTATTTGACTCCAGCTCATATTTCCATCCTGAACATCCTCCAGGTCGTGCACCAATTCGTAAAAGAGTTTCATTTAAATTAGAACCTTCAGCATCACATGATTCTTTAAATACTTGGGCTGCTCGCTCCGTGAGAATTACGTCAGGCAAATTATTTTCTGTTTTTTTGTTCATGTAATTATAACCTGCAAAGTTTAAGAGTAAATTAATATTGAGGTATAGAAGAATCTACATTATTAGACCATCCCTTTATACCATCTGAAATATTATATACTTGTTGAAAACCTTGTGAAGTAAAAAACTGAGCTGCTTGGCGACTTCGTTGGCCAACATGACAAATAAGCATTATTTCCTTACTTTTGTCCCATGAATCTAACATTTCTTCAACCAAATTTTGGTCCAGTAAAACTGAATTTTCTATACAAGCAGTATCTCTCTCTTCAGGAGTTCTTACGTCCAGAAGGGTTATTTCTGGATTTTGCTTAAGTATATTCGAAGCTTCCTCTGATAATATTTCATTAACATCGGCTAAAGGTGGTGGTGGTGTAATATCTATATCCGGATGTGCCTTAGATATCATATCTTCAAGCTCACCATTATTAGACATTTCTTCCACAACGTCTGAACCTCCTACAAATTCTTTGTCTATATAAAGTTGTGGAATAGTTTGCCAATTTGCATAATCCTTTACCCCTTGTCTGATACTTTCGTCTGACAATACATTAAACGATTTATAAGGGATGTTCCAAGTTCTTAATATATCTACTACTTTAGAAGAAAAACCACATTGCGGTGATTCAGGAGTCCCCTTCATAAACAAAAAAACTGGATTTTCTGAAAGCATTTTATCTATTCTAGAATGCACATCACTACCTGAATCTCCATCACTCCCTACATCTGATGAGACCACTTTAAATTGCATATACCTATCCTGCTAAACTGTTTAATAAAAACAATACTAATTCCAATAAAATTAATATACTAAGTAGGAATTTATTTCACCGTATTTACTTTTAAAAGAATCAGCACTAATTTAGTACTGATTTCCAAATATACTACCGTAAACATTTATATAAGTCAATCTCAACTTAATTAATACTTAATCTTTATTTATTAAATAAGCTAAAAGTACGAGTTTTGCAAAGCACAAATAATATTATTTTTTTATACCATATTCTAACTTATTACAAAAGTAATGGAAAAAGAAAAAATTAATCCAATTTCAGGAGATCATTTCGAGGATTTTTTACTGCTTACTGATCCTGAAGAAAAATCATCAAAAACTAAACAAGCTTGGCATTCATTACAAAAGCAAATTCAATCACATGACCCAAGTTCTCAATTAGTTGATCTAAATAGAATTTGTGTAGATATGATCAAGATGGAATTACTAATTTTTCCGGTTGTAGAACATTGGAAAAGACCTTTAACAAATGCAGAATGGGCTTATATCGACAAGGAGTCAATTCAACTTGAGAATCAAATGGATAAGATGAGAAAACTTTCTGGACTTGTCAGAAAAAAAGATCCTCTCACTTTTCCAAGCATATCACCCTTATTTAAAAAATTATTTCAAATTAACAAAGAATTACGCCTAAACTGGGAATCTTTTAAAAGTTCTTGGTCAGAATACAAGAGAGATTGGCAACATTTCCAATCAAAGAAAAAACAATTATTGAAAAAAAAGCAAGAGAGATCCAATCCTCATCAAAACAATTCTCAAGAAGATAATAGTTCTATAGAAAAAGGAATTGAACCTCCTGCATCTCCTCCAATGTTTCCCAGAGACCGTTGGCATGCGTTGCGCATTAGTTCAAAAGCACTTGAAACAGAATTGCTCTATCAATGTCAACATTTCAGAAAAGAAACTATACAAGATAGTGAAAATCTAGAAGATGATGTCCATCCAGCCATAAATTTTCTTGTAGAAGAACTTCGTAAAATATACCTTAAGACCCATGGTTTTGAGTTGATTGATAGAGTAAAATTAATACAGGAAAGGAATGATCAACTCATGCAAGAATTACAACCATTTTTCCCTGAACCAATTATATCTGCCAAAATGTTGGCAGAAACAAAACCATCTCAAATAATTAGATATCCTTCCAATAAAAAGAACAAAAACAAAAAAACTTTAAATCTAAAATTTCCAAGAAAAATTATTTTAATTGTTTTTTTAATTACAATTTTAGTAGGAATTCTTGCAATATTTATATTTGAAAAACAGAATCTTAATCCACAAAAAAATATTATTAAACACCTAAAGTTTGTCCCAAAAAATAAAACATTGACTGCCAAAAGCTCCTCAGAAGATAAGCTAGTAGATTTAAATTTAGAAGATATGATGAAAGAGTTTGGTTCTGAAATCCCAGTTCAAGAATCAAACGAACTTTTAAAAAAAATGATTACAGCTACTCCAGAGATTTTAGAAAATATAACAAATAGAATCTTGAATGAAATAGGCAAAAATACTGTTTTTGTTTTCTCTGAGGCACAAGCTATTTACTTATTTTGGAAAGGCAAACTAGAAAAATTTTTATCACCAGATGATCTAAAGAAAAAACTTGCAGAACTAGAACAAAAATACAAAGGGATTGAATCTCTTTGGGAAAACATGGGAGAGAATGCTCCTGAAGATTTAAGTATTATACCCGATGTTTTAGATGGCAAATCAACTTATGCAGCTGAAATGTTGGATGAAAATGGGGATCCGTTAAAGGTATATATGACGGATGAAGGATTTGTCTTAAGGCTCAGTAACGGAGAGCTTCTTGACAAACCTCTTAGTATTGCAGAAGCTTCTAAGAAAATATCTAGTTTCTAAAACCACTACATGATTTAAATAATCCCACTAACTTTCAGAATAACAATTTGATAAGTGGGGAAATATAAGTTTTAAATAAGAATATTAAGATTATGGAATTTTTAAAATATCATTGTCTAGGAAATGATTATCTAGTACTAACTTCTGATTATTGTGAATCATCAAAGTGTTTGATAACACCTGATTTAGTTCGTAGGATTTGTAATAGAAATTTTGGTCTTGGAGCAGATGGCATATTGGTTAGTGGCAAAGAAAATCAAAAAGATATTTATTCTTTACATATATATAATCCTGATGGAACTATTGCTGAAAAAAGTGGAAACGGAATACGAATTTTTGCACGTTCACTCTGGGATCGTAAAATCGTAAAAAAGAATGTTTTTCGAATTAAGACATTAGGCGGTCAAGTGAAAGTAGAAATAATTGATTCAGGGAAAACAGTTACCGTAGAAATGGGAGAAGTTAGCTTTCTTAATGATAAGATTCCAATGACAGGTAAAAGCCGTGAAGTCATAAACGAAACTCTAGAAATTAACAATGAAAAATTATCAATATGTGCAGCCAATATAGGGAATCCTCACTGTATTGTACTTAATAGAAATATTTCTGCTGAAGATACCAAGAGAATTGGACCATTGATTGAAAATCACAAATTTTTTATAAATCGCACAAATGTCCAATTTTTAGAATTGATTGACCGTAGCAAAATCAGAATTGAAATTTGGGAACGTGGAGCTGGTTATACATTGTCTTCTGGTAGCAGCAGTTGTGCTGCTGCATCAGTAGCTCATAGGTTAGGCTGGTGTGATGAAGATATCGAGGTATTAATGCCGGGAGGAAAAATCGAAATTAAGATAAGAGAAAATTATAATATCACAATGAAAGGTCCAGTTACCAGTATTAGCAAAATGACACTTGATTCGGAGTGCCTTGAATATGATCCCACTGAATGATAGAAGGTATTTGGGTAGTATTAATAGTGGGTTTCCTATTAGGAGCTCCTGCTGGATTTTCACCTGGGCCGATGTTAATACTGATAATTTCAGAAACTCTTAGGCATGGTGTCCGTGCTGGTGCAAAAGTAGCTTTTATTCCTTTGATAACTGATATTCCTTTACTAATATGCTCAGGATATTTTTTTAGTAAACTATCAAATATTGAACCTATGATTGGTTCAATATCTTTAATTGGTTCAGCTTTCCTATTTTATTTAGGAATAAGATCTTTCCTAATAGCTAGTTCAGAGATACAAAATCACTCTAATCGTAAACTCCTTTTAAAAGAATTGATAATAGCAAATTTTCTTAATCCTAACCCATACCTTTTTTGGTTTACTGTAGGCTCGCCTTTGATGGTTCGTTCATTTGAAAAGTCATTAATTTCTGGAGGATCTTTCTTATTCGGATTCTATTTAGGATTAGTAGGGTCAAAATTTCTTCTAGCCATAATTTCAGGTAAATCTAGAAATTTCTTAAAAGGCTTTTGGTATAAATTGATTATGCAATTTCTAGGTTTATCACTAATTGGCTTTTCAATTTTCCTTCTGATAGATGGTCTTGATTTGCTTGGTATTTTTTAGTAGATTTAATTTAATTCTAAAAAAAATAGAGAAAATATATTATGAAAGTAATAGAATTCTGGTTTTCTATTGGTAGTACGTATACATATCTATCAGTAACACGTCTGACAGAATTAGGGCAAAATAATTTAGTAAAGTTCTCTTGGCACCCATTTAGTGTTAGAAAAATCATGCAGCAGATGGACAACATTCCATTCCCACCATCAAAAAAAGTAAAATTAGATTATATGTGGCGCGACATAGAAAGAAGGGCTGAAATGCACGGTTTAGAAGCTAAAGTTCCTGCTCCATATCCGCTAAAAGAATTTGATTTAGCAAATAGAATTGCGATTGTTGGGATGGAAGAGGGTTGGTGTGCCAAATATACTCGTGCAACTTATAGACGTTGGTTTATATCTTCTCAAGAAGCAGGACTGGAACCAAACATTTCAGAATCTTTGAAAGAAATAGGCCAAGAAACTAATCGAATTATAAAATTAGCCAATAGTGAAGAAATAAAAAATAAATATTCTAAACAGACAGATATTGCTGTAAGTAAAGGTATTTTTGGAAGTCCTTCATTTATAGTAGATGGTGAAGTTTTCTGGGGTGACGACAGACTTGAACATGCAATTAGTTGGTCAAAGAAATCTAAAAATTAATGTTTCACAAAGTAATCATTAATTTTGCTATGAAAGATATAAAAAGCACAATCAATAATTCTAATAAACATTTTATTAAGATCAATTTTAAAATTTATTTCATATGAAAATAAATATGAAAATAAAAAAATTAATGAATTCTTTATTCAAACGAATTGAATCAAAGTGTGATGAATTGATTTCTTTTACACAGGAATTAGTACAAATACCTACTATTAATCCTCCAGGTGACGAATATACTAGATGTGCTGAATTTCTCGGGAATCGTCTAAAAAAGAGTGGATTTACAGTGCATTATGAGAGAGCAACTAATACTCCTGGAGATTCAGACCGGTACCCACGGAACAATATAATAGCACGCATTGAAGGTAAGCATTCTGGACAATGCGTCCACTTTAACAACCACCTTGATGTTGTTGTTCCTGGAACAGGATGGACAATGGATCCTTTTAAAGGAATTATAAAAGATGGTAAAATCTATGGACGTGGTACTTCTGATATGAAGGGCGGACTTGCTGCATCAGTAATTGCTATGGAAGCAATTATTGAAGAAAACATTAATTTTTCTGGGGCAATTGAAATTTCTGGTACTGTGGACGAAGAAACAGGAGGATTCGGTGGTGTAGCTTTTTTAGCAAAAAAAGGTTTTTTCTCTAAGCCAAGAGTTGATCATGTAATTATTCCTGAGCCTTTAAACGTAGACCGTGTCTGCCTAGGTCATCGAGGCGTTTGGTGGTCAGAAGTGGAAACATTTGGTCGTATTGCTCATGGGTCAATGCCTTTTCTTGGTGATTCTGCTATTCGACACATGACAGCATTTTTAGAAATATTAGAGCAAAAATTTTTCCCTCTTTTAGAACAAAAAAAGACAAAAATGCCTGTGGTACCAGAAGAGGCAAAGCAGTCCTCTCTGAATCTTCAAGCATTACATGGTGGTGAAAATGAAACTTTTGAAGGAATGCCAAGTCCATGTGTACCAGATTCATGCAGACTTATAATGGACAGACGTTTCTTAATTGAAGAAGATATAAATGAGGTTAAGGCAGAAATAACTAATTTACTTGATGAGCTATCAAATACGCGTCACAATTTTAGATATCAAATTAAAGATATTATGGAATTTTTACCAACAATGACTGAAAAAAACTCACCTGTAGTTAAGATTTTCAGCGATTCAATTAGAAAAATCTTAAACAAAACACCCAAGCATGTTATTTCTCCAGGGACATATGATCAAAAACATATTGCCCGAATAGGGAATTTACATGACTGTATTGCTTATGGACCCGGCATACTAGATCTTGCACACCAACCAGACGAATATATCGTTATTGATGATATGCTCGCATCTGCCAAAGTAATGGCATTATCTACACTTAAACTTTTAGGATTAAAATCTTAATATATTTTTAATTATTTTTGATCAAAAAGTTTAGAAATTTTTACAACATCCTAGATACAAATATATTTGATAAACTATGATCTATTATTTTTTTTAAATTTTGAATTCACCTGTATTGATATCCTAACAAACTGTTCTTCTCTTAAGATAATAAGTAAAACTGCATATAAAAATGCTGCTCCAGAAATCAAACTCAAAAATATTAACCAATTGTAAAAAATAAAAGGACCCTTCTCCCAAAGACCATAACCCATAAGAAAACTAACAAATACTGTCATCCCTCCTGAAGAAATTAAATAAAGAAAAGATGAACGCCATGGCCACCATTTTTTGCGCATTTCAGGGTGATTGAGTAAAAAAATAGTTAATAAAAATACTTGAATCCAAGTTCCCGTAGTCAAACCCAATGCAAGGCCAACTATTTCTAGACTTTGACTAAACCACCAACCAAGTAATCCAGTAAGTAAGATAGTAATCATAGAAACTTTTAAAGGAGTTTTTGTGTTCTTGAGAGTAAAAAATAATGATGTTTGCAGTCGAATTATCGCAACTGCTGGAATACTAAGAGCAAAAGCCTGAAGAGTAAGAGCCGTTTTCTGGACATCTTCCCAAGTATAAGCTCCATGGAAATATAGCATAGATACAATTGGTTCTGCAGCAATAGCTAAACCAAAACTAGCAGGGAATGTAATAAGTAGAGTGGTCGAAACTGTAAAACGTAATGTATTACGAATTTTCTCCCAATTTGCTTTTGCCATATGATCACTTAACTCTGGGAAACTAGCAGTCGTTATTGCAAATGCAAAAATTCCTAATGTAAATTCAGAAAGACGACTTGCATTATAATAATGTGTAACTTGTCCTGTCGGCATAAAACTAGCCAGATTTCGCAATACAATAATATTTATTTGATAAACTGCTAAACCAAGCAAAGACGGACCTAAAAGTTTCAAAAGGTTTTTAATATTCGAATCATTAAAAAAATTTTCAGGAGAAAAATAATGTCCAACTTTTCTTAAAGAAGGTATTTGAAAAATAACTTGAGAAATTCCTCCCAACAAAACACCTATTCCAATTCCTATAACAGGCTCATTTAGTAATGGAGATATTAATATGGCGGAGACTATAATTCCAATATTCAACAAAATTGGAGAAGCTGCAGAAACAGCAAAACGTCTTTCTGCATTTAAAACTCCAGTTGACCAAGAAACTAAGGAAACTAGAATCAAATAGGGGAACATGATTCTAGTAAGAAAAACAGTCAAATCGAATTTTTCAGGATTAGAAACAAAACCCGCTGAAAGAAGATATACTAATTGAGGGCTGAAAATAATCCCTAAACCTGTAAGAATAGAAGTTATTGCTATAACAAGTCCCAAAGTTTTTGCAGCAAATTTCTTAGCCTCATCACGATTTTTACGTTCGCGAATTTCTGTATAAATTGGAATAAAAGCCAGAGTCATTGCTCCTTCAGCAGTTAAGCGACGAAGAATATTTGGGATTGTAAATGCCTGCACAAATGCATCCGTCACCCATCCAGCCCCAAATATGTTTGCAATAAATAAATCGCGAGCTGCACCTAGAACACGAGATACAAAAGTGAAGATTGTGACTGTCTGAGCGTTTTTTAGAATACGATTAGACTCTTCGAGTTTATTTTTCAAAGGAATGACTATAAAATAGTTTAATGTTTTTGAAGCTAATTAGACTTAAAAAGAATTTTAATTATTTTTCATGATCCAAAAATTGCAGATTTACCAAGTTCATACTCTATTTCAAGTAAACGATTATATTTCGCAATTCGTTCACCACGTGAAACAGACCCCGTTTTAATCTGACCACCAGCCATGGCTACAGAAAAATCCGCTATAAAAGTGTCTTCGGTTTCACCACTTCGATGAGAAATAATATAGTTCCAGCCTGCCTTTTGACAAAGCTGAATAGTAGCAATAGTTTCGGTAACCGTACCAATTTGATTTAGCTTTATTAAAACAGCGTTAGCTGCTTTTTTATGAATACCCTTCTTTACAAAATCTGTATTCGTAACAAATAGATCATCTCCAACAATTTGTACTTTATTACCTAATTCTTTTGTTATCTCAGAAAAACCATCCCAATCATTTTCCTCTAACGGATCTTCAATAGAAACGATTGGAAATTTCTTTACCATCCTGGTGTAAAATTCAAGCATATCTGAAGTTTTCTTTTCTCCTAGACCACTCTTAAGGAAATTGTATGATCCATCGTTGAAAAAAGAGGATGCTGCAGCATCCAAAGCAATTGAAATATCTTTTCCAGGTATAAATCCAGCATTTTGAATTGCTTCAATTATTACTTCACACGCTTCCTCGTTGTTTTTTAAATTCGGTGCAAAACCACCTTCGTCACCAACCCCTGTGGAAAGACCTTTTTTCAGAAATATTTTTTTAAGCGCATGAAAAGTTTCTGCTCCAAAACGTATAGATTCCTTAAATGTAGTTGCACCTATAGGCACAATCATGAATTCCTGTAAATCTATACTATTATCAGCATGTTCACCACCATTTATAATATTCATCATAGGCATAGGTAAGCGAAACCCTCCAACTCCCCCTAAATATGCATAAAGAGGAAGGTTGTGCGATTTTGCAGCTGTAACAGCCGTTGCCATAGAAACACCAAGGATTGCATTAGAACCTAAATTACTTTTGTTGGAGGTACCATCAAGTTCAATCATCATTCTATCAATCTCCGCTTGGCAGTCTGGAGTCATTCCAAGAATTTCAGGAGCAATTTCCTGATTCACATTTTTTACTGCTTTGAGAACTCCCTTTCCTCCAAAAATAGTCTGATCTCCATCACGAAGTTCAATAGCCTCATTTTGTCCTGTTGAAGCTCCAGAAGGAACAGAAGCTATTCCTGTAATACCGTTTTCAAGAGTAACCTTTGTTCGCAAAGTAGGATTTCCTCTTGAATCCAAAATTTCATATGCTTCAACTAAAATGATACGATCCCTCATAAGATTCTTCTCAAAAAAGGTGAAAATATTTTAAACTTTAATAAAAATAACATTCATCATAAATTGCTTCAATCTAAATAATTTTTTAGTTTTTTTTGAAAATTATCGACTATTTCAAGTTTAAATAAAAATATTAATTTCAAATAACCAAAAAACTGCGTTCCTATTAAAAAAATATCAAAAATATTATTAAGGAAAAATACTATCGTATGAACTAAATTTTTAGATATTTTTTAGTTTAATAGACATTTTTTTTTATAAAAATTAATTTTTTTTTTAATATTAACAATAAAAATAATTTAATATTAACAATAATATAGACTATTATAATTGATCCATAGGACAAAAAATTACTTAAGATTTATTTTTTCAGGCAACAATTTTGCTTCATGTTAAGATATTACAAAATAAAATATTAATAATAAAGTTTCCATAACCCAAAAAAAAATTTGAAAAAATGGTAACTATTTAAACAAGATTTAGAGAATAATAAATGAGCAAAGTTTTCTATCCTTTTTCAGAAGGAACTAAGTCAGAGCCAAAAAAAAAGAATGACGATTGGCAAATAGAAGAAAATTACTTAAATCTATGGAGCTATTTGCGAAGAAGGTATCCAAAAATAGATTTAGAAGAAAAAGATTTTTTTGATTTGATCAGAATTAAAACATCTCTTGAAGGTCCTCACCAACTAAGAGAATGGAATGAGGATATAGCTTCTGTTAGGAAGCACTAATTAGTTTGTAAACGACACCCAACATGGGGAATTTATTATGAAATCCCTAGATAGCATTGACAAATCTCTTGACGATCGATTTGATCGCAAACGTCAAACTATAAATGAGTCTCAAATTAGAGACTATGATCTCCATAAGAAACATAAAAATACTTCAACTTTTTTTCGTCTAGAATTCTCTCCATCTATTCCAAAAGAAACAAAATTATTTTTAATTAGTAAAACTCATGCAATTCTTGATTATCCAAGCAAATTTGGCTTATATATAATACATGCAATGCATTTGATTCGTTTTATAGATCAAAAAACTTACGAGTTAGAAATGGGCAAACCACTACCAAAATATATACACCTTCCTGCATCACGATTTGAAATAATTAATGCACAAAAAGAATATAAAATCACGATCATTATTCCAAAAAATATCAATAAAGCTGAAATAATAATAAATATTACAAGAAATATTTTTTCAAAGATATATGGTAGAATTTTTTTTAATGAACAGATCATTCCTCTAGAATTCTACCAAGAGAGTCTCCAAGGACATAAAAAATATTCTGCTACAGTTCTTGAAATTTTAGATCTAATAGATGGGATCAATTTCCCCTCTAATATTTTGAAATCCCATTATGAAAGTTTTGCAAGGTCCATTCAACTTAATTTATCAAAAAACAATAAAATTATTAAAGAAAAACTAATTGAAACCTGGAGAAAAAAATGTAAAAACAAAACACTCTCACAAAAAGAAAAATATACTATCGAGTCTATTTTTAGTGAATTTATTAAGGAATTTGAAAATAATCCGATATATTATTTCAAATCCATTAGTCAACAGATAAAAAAATTAAATTCAGAGATGCATTTCATTTTACCCCATGAAATAAATGCTTATAATAATTTTGAAGAAAAAAGATTCATTCATTATCTCCGTGTAGTCAAAAATAAATTAGAAGAAATAAATTCTCTTTCAGGATTTATTGAAGAAATTGATTCTCTTTTAAAAACAAACTCAACAATTGATGATTTAAAAAAGTTGGCTATGCTGATTCGTAAACGTATGGGAGAAATGGTGAAAGAAAAAAAAGTACTACACTTTTATTTACCAGAAATTAATAATAACTTAGATTTTAAAAATCTAAAGGAAAGATTCCCATTACTTCTTATCAAAATGTTACCTCGTGGAACACCTATAAAAGAATGGTCTAAAGAAGTGAAAAAACTTGAAATAAATTATGCTAATTCTATCTATTCAAAGATTTACTCTTATCTGCATAGTTATAGCAAGTGGGTTCTGATGCAAAAAGAATTTAATGCGGAAAATTTCTTGGTTAGCGAAGAAGGAGAAAACTTAAAAAAATTACTATCAATTCTAAAATTTAAAACAAATTCGACAAAATTTTTGATAAGTAATCTAGGATTGTTAATAGACACAAGTGAAAATTTATCTTTGGATATTCTCAAAGAGTCCCCTAAAAATTTGATACCTCTTGACGATTTTGGCAAGGCCTGGAGTTATTTTATTTCTTCAGTTTTAACATTGCTTTATTATAAAGATAATTGTGAATTCGAAAGCCTCCCAAAAGGATTTAGATCAGAGAACTTTTTAAAATCAATAATGGATTTTATAGAAAAACAATGCGCTCAAGGAATTAATTATTTCCATATTGTAAAACTGCTCTGGCTCATATATGAAAAATGTAAAAATAATGCCCTCGAATTCCTAATTTACTGTATAAAAAACCCCCAAATTAATCTTCGATACACTTTAAATCAATTAATGATTCCAGAAACGGGAGATGGAAATTTGGATAGTCGTCTAGAAAAATTATTTCAATACAGAGACTCTATGATTTCAGTACATCAAAAAAGGTTAAATGAGAGTAAGAATGAATTTTCTATTTAAAAAAGTCTACAGACACTAATACATTTTAAAAATATTTTCTTATTTAACTTAAATTAATAATAATTTAAAAAATATAGCACCTAAAATCACTAAATAATTCATTATGATAAAGTTGTTTTATTGGCTTACTAAACTAAACGATTACTTGCAATTCATTTTATCATGAAGACAGTAATTATTGAAGCAACAGCTATCATTGCCGTTACTAAAGTCTAACAACTAATTAGGATTATTCTTTTTAAAGATCTTTATCTGTTTCTGATGAATAGATTTTTTTACAATTTCCCATTCACTTATTCTTATTTAAACTTTTTTATAATAATGAAATTTAAAAAAAATTACTTTTTAAATAAACCAGATTTGACTAATCCATATTTAACAAATCTCTTACAAAACCTTATGAATTTTTTAAGATATAATGTTAATAAATATCCAAATCAAATTCCCATTCAAATTGATAAAATATTAACTTTGTTTAATTAAATCAATAAACAAATCTGCATAGTATCTGGATCTTTTTCAAATTTGTGTCCTTAAATAGAAAATCGATTTGTCCTTTTTTAAACAAAATGTTTTACCAATTTTAAGGACAAAATACTTCTTTTATCAAATCGAAAAGACCTGCAATTTTTTCGTTGGAAAAACGGTATAATGAATAGGTCGACTCTCGTCTTGAAGCCAATACACCTCTTGTTTTAAGCAAAGATAAGTGCTGTGAAAGTGTTGTTTGTCGTATTCCAGTATAATATTCTAAATTTTGCACCGTTTGTTCACCTTCACGTAAAGCACACAAAATTCTTAATCGAGCTGGATGAGACATTACTTTTAAAAAATGTGCTGCATTTTCAATATTTTCTTCTTGTTCGCCAAATAATTTTGAAAGTTCACTTTTTAAAGATTCATTCTTATTTAATAATTTTTTCATTCAATAACTCCTTTTACTGATTTTAGTATAATATACAAATATCAATAAATCCAGTCTGTTACATTTTTTTTAGCAAATTTTATTTTTTAATCATAGAGTTTATATATTTAATTGAAATAATTTATTTTAGATTAAAAAAAGACTAATTTTCAAAAAATAAAATCACTTTATTAAAATTGTTTTTATTATGTTTATTTATTAATTTAACTATAATAATCTTTCAAATAATATAGTACTTGGCATATTTTTAGCAGTATAGTCTATAGTGAGTTTTAACTATGTATAAGTATTTATTAAGGTTAAATTAATGAAATGGTTCAAATTCGAAACTCAGGAAGAAGAAAATACTGAGGCAGAAATATCTCCAGTATTAGTCTACTTAAGCCCAGAAGCTTTGAAGCATACATATGTTGTAGATGATTTTAACACATTCCAAGACACTTCGGAATGTGTTCCTGGAGGCAAGTTTTTTGAGGTCAGTAGACAATACAGTTTTAAATTACGTCAAGTAGCTGATCTCGTAGAAGAGCCATTGGAAGATGAAAAATTAAAAAAGCAGATCCGTTCTAAGAGGAATTTCCACGAAGAAATAAAACCTGATAAAAAACTGAATACAATTGAAGAAAAATTTGACTTATCTGAAAAAGATCTCCCTTTCACAGATTCCACTCAATTAGAAATTGAGGGAGTTGCGGGTAAGTCTATTGGGGAACCTGAAAAACTTAATCCAGAGCATGTACCGTTTAAAGATCTTGAATCCCTATTTGTAAAATAAACAATTTCAATTCAGATTATTTTCTTAACTACAAAATTATTAAAATCAATCAGATATTTTTTGAATTAATGGTTGTATTGAACCACCCCGAAGAGTTAGAAATTTCAATTTACGCTGAATCTCTCCATATTTATCAAATTTTAAATTGCCTGTTACACCAGGGTATGGATCCATTTTCAAAAGAGCTTCTTTTAATGCTAAATGATTTTGATTAGATTTATCTTTGAGCAACTTAAACAAAATCATTAAAGTATCATAAGCATATGCTGTATATTCTGAGGGACCAACATAATTTTGATGTCTATATAATATCCTCTCGTGTAAATTAAGAAGCCTCTCCATCTCTAATGTTTTACTACCCAAAAAAAAACTATCTACAAAAATTGGTTTTCTAACTCCTCGAAGTCCCGGAGAAAAAATTATTGCCAAATCATTCCAACCACTATCTCCAAGAAAAGGAATATTTTCCATTTTATAAACAGAACTGTATGGAATAATAAGCCTCAAATTCTTTACTCCTCCTGATCCTACTGCAACAAAAACTGCATCAAAGTTGTGAATCGGATCTTCTTTTTCTTTTAGATCCCTTAAAATATTTTTTTCCTCGATATTCATATAAAGGTTCTTACCAGTAAACGTATCAAATTCATTTACGAGACTTTTTTGTCCTTCATCTTTAAACCCTTCAGCTGCAACAATTTCACAACCTTTTTTCAAAGTCTCATTCCAAAAATGTTTCATTTTTTTACGACCCTCACGAGTTTTAGCAAAAAGTATAACAAAGCGACAAGCCTGTAATTCACTAACTGCAAAGTCCAACAATTCAGATACCTCTTGTTTCCAGCTTTTGTTATTACGAAAAATAAAATCTCCTAATTTAGGGATACTATCGGTTAGGGATAACGAAAGTAAAGGAACTCTTAGACTTTCAGCTACTTCTGCTGCAGCTTCAGAAGTTTTTCTTGCAAGAGGACCTATAATTGCTATTACATGCTCCTTTTCTACTAATTCTCGAATTACACTTTTTGTTATTTTCTCATCTAAATGAGAATCCCTAATAACAAGTTCCCAAGAATTTCCAATTTTTCGTTTTAATCCTCTCATATTTGAGTTTTTAGATTTCTTTGAAATTAAGTTTTTTTCGATTTTTTTAACCTCAAATTTGTCAGGTCCTCTGACTGAAATTTCGTTTGCATGAAGAGCAATCCATAACCCATTCAAAGTCTCCTGAGCTAATCTAGCAATTTTTGTGTTTGAACTACTTAAAGGAAGAACTATACCGATTTTTTTTGGATTTATTTTTATAGAATTTGTTAATCTTTTTTGCATCTCAACAAAAAAATCAACCTGTTTATCATCTCGTACTTCTTGAGCAAACTTTAGTCTATTTTCCACAATACGTAGAGCTTCTCGAAAACGCTTCTCACCCAATAAAAGCTCAATTTCAATTAGTGATATTTGCTCTTGCAACCAATTCAAATTAGGATAAGTCTTAGATAGTATTTGTAATTTATTAATTGAATTTAAATCTCTTAATAATCTTAACAGTATTGTTTTATTAGAAAATTTTGAAGTTTTTTTATTTTTTAACTCTTCAAGTCGGTAAATGGTGGCGCTAAAGATGTCTCCTTGAAGATAAGCTGCTTTACTTAATATCTTAAAAAAATCGCTAAGTAGTTTAGGTTCTAAAGATTCAATAGTACTTTTTATAAATATCGAATCTTGATTTAGCATTTTATTTTGTGCCAAAAGAGACTTATTTAAATAGTAAAAAATTAATGCAGTATTCTTACTCTTAGGCCTTTCTCTCAAAAATGCTAATGCTAAATTTTCAGCCTTATGCCACTCATTAAAAAAATAAAATAACTGAACCTTCAAAAGTGTACGATCTTCAACATCTAATTTCTCTTTGATCTCTAAAAACTTTATGCGAGCCTTTTCAGGATTTGAATTAATTAGTTTCTGAATATATGCAGTCCACATTAATATGCCTGAAAACTCAATATCTGCCAATTCCCCTTCATCAAAAATCATTACCTTATTACTAGATAATTTATGTGGTTCTTCGCTAGAGAACCATGGAAAAAGTCTCATCAACTTTGATTCCGTCAATTTTCTATTTATATTTTCTTCATTAATCTGAGAACTTGAGATGTTTTTGTTAATTAATGATGATGGATAATGACTTGAAGAACCCATCATATTTGGGGTTTTTTTGTTATGATATGGAATTTTGGGAGTAAAAAAAAGATCTGAAGGTGATATTGAAAAATTACTTAATTTTTGATCATTTTTTTCAGAATGTTCAAATTTTCGAAGTACCCAATTACGATCACTTAACAAACTTTGTGCAACTACAACTTCAAAGATCAACAGATTGCTACAAATATTTAAAACAGTACATAGCAAAAATTGGAAAATTCTTGTTCTTAAAAAAAAAATTTTTTTTCTCAATTTTTCTCTTAATATTTAGAAACCAATATAGTACCCGGTAAACGATGATTTTCTACTCGAATGGTATATCTTTGTCTATCAAAATATTCTAGCAAATCGATCGCATATTTTCGAGAAATATTTAATAAATCTTTGAACTGGATTACAGTAATACTTTGATTATCCTGTAAGTAATTTCGTAAAACAACTAATATTTCTTCCATTTTTTCCGGAGTATAAAATAAATCCTGTGCCACATTTAATAGTCTTTTCTCTCGAACAGCGGATTTGAGCATGACGAGACCTTCCTTCTCACTTAATTTAAGTTCTTGCAACAAACGATTACGGCGCATGGGTTGATATCCTCCCTCCACTATAAGAATAATACATTGTGATACACAATTTTCTAGAGATTCTGCAATTTGTGGATAGTGTCCAATTAAATGAAAACAATCACCATTTTTTATAAATTTTCTCTGTTTAACTAGATAATTTAAAAGATTTTCAATTTCCCTTTCGTTAAAAATTAGTTTAAATTTTCCTGCTAATTCTGCACGAGTCATACCCTTACGATCAGCAAATTTTTTGTGATGATAGTCTAAAATTCTAATAAAATACTGACATGTCCTATCTATATGTTTCGAATGCACATAGCGTTTAGTTTGTTCATTAACGCAAAATATTTTTTTCTCATTTTGTAAAATTTGAAAAACTTCTTTTGATTCTTTATTAGAAAGACCCGTACGGACAGAAAATTCAGATTCCACTAGACCCTTAACTGATTGCAAATAAATTACTTCTTCTGATCTAATATTCTTATCACCATCACTCAAACAAACAATACGATATGGAAGTTCTCTTTGCATTTTACGAAACTTACTAGGTAAAGGATCAACGACCATACCTCCACCTAAAGTTATTATGGGTGAAAAACTTCTAATGATAAAACGATCTCCAAATTTAGTACTAACCTGTCTTTCTAAACGAATTTGTACAAAACTCTTTTTCCCCGGAGACAAAGTAGAACCTTCCAAAAGAATAATTCTCCCTATAACTTCAATACTACCAAGATATAACCTTATTCGTGCACGATTTTTTAATTCATCGGATATATCATCAAGTAAAAAAAAAGTTGCATTTATCATATAACTTGAAAGAAGAGACCCTGGTTCACCCAATTGATCCCCCCGCTTTATTTCTTCTTTTTTGATGTTTGCTAGATTTAATGCTGCCCTTTGTCCTGCAAAGACTATATCCGTTTTATTACCATGTGTTTGTAAACTACGTATACGAACAAGTCTTTCTTGAGGAAATTGTAAAACTTCTTCTTCCTTGCTAATTGACCCACTTAGCACTGTGCCAGTAACAACAGTACCAAAACCTCTTAATGTAAAAGAACGATCTACATTAAGCCTGAAGGGTTTTTCTAATTCGGGAGGTTTAATTTTGTTAAACAAATTAATTAATTCTTCTCTAATTTTTACTATGCCATCACTCTTTGTAGCAGAAACTGAAATTACTGGTTTCCCCTCGAGAAAAGTGCCTTCCACAAGTTCTAAAACTTCCTCCTTACAGAGCCCCAACATCGCAGGATCTTCGACTAAATCAATTTTAGTTAGTACAATAAGCCCTTCTTTGATTTTTAGTAAATTACAAATATTCAGATGCTCACGAGTTTGAGGCATTACTCCTTTATCTGCAGCAACAACCAATATTACTGCATCAATTCCAGCCATTCCTGCAAGCATATTATGAATGAATTTTTCATGACCAGGAACATCTACAAATGCTATTTTTCCACCTTGTTTTGGTTCAAAATAAGCAAATCCTAGATCAATGGTAATCCCTCTTATTTTTTCCTCTTGGAATCGATCTGTATCTATCCCCGTAATTGCTTTTACTAAGGCCGTTTTTCCATGATCGACGTGACCACTTGTTGCAACAACACATGGACGTGGTATAGAATTGGATTCTTGTAAAAATTTCATCTGAAAAAAATTATAAAATTAACCCATTTTAAAAAAATACTACTTCCTTTTTATATTAACTTTAAAAAAAACATAAGGCAGATTCTTAAAATTCTTAAAATTATTCAAAAAAAAATACTAAGACATCAATAAAATAGTCTGATATAATCATTCTACTTTAGAAAAATTCTTTTGGTACAATTAACTTTTCAACGGAGAAAAAAGATTGAATTTTTTTTATAATCTAATGATTTGTCTTAAATCAATTAAACCTATTTGCATTTCAGCAGTTTATTTTTTTTTATTGACTCAATCAATTTATTCAGTAGAAAGTTTTCCTAGAGATATTACACATAGGGGAATAGTTGATGACGCTCCATATCAAATATATCCTGAAAACAGAATAGGGAATGGAATTTATTTAGAAAAAAAATTACTTGACTCGCATCCCGAACGAATGATTACTAATATAGTTGATATCAAAAATACTAAAAGTTCCGTATATCTATATAGAAGTGAAAGTGGAAATCTTGGTTTAGGCATTATTAAAAATAAGGATGACGGAGAAGCACGTTTTTGGAAAGTAGATGAAAATTTCTACCAGTACAGCAATCGAGACTCAGGACTACAAAGAATCTTCAGGATTTTTAAAAATAAAATTAAACCATTATTACCTAATGTTAGGACTGGTAGAGGAATTTCTTCATCACAATCACATGTAGTATTTTATCACATTATAGATTCGCAAGAAGTATCAATTCCTAATGAAAATGGACTAGCTTTTAAACAAAGAATTTATACTTTTAGACTCCATGTAGTAAATAAGAATTTTGAAAAAATTGGAAGCATTTTTAACCTTATTATTAAGGATTCTAATTATAATCTTAAACTGTTCTGGGAAAATGAATTTTCAGTAAGCTATATATTAAATAGCGGAAAGAAACAGATAGTAGATCTGAGAGAATATGTCCCTAATCTTTTTTGAAAAATATTTAAGTTTATAACAATTTGTAAAAAATGACTCCTAAAATTTCTTGCTTAATATATGATTTGGATGGACTTCTTCTTGATACTGAATCAATTTATACGGATGTTACTCAAAAGATTGTAGGCGAATATGACAAAGTTTTCGACTGGTCAATTAAAAAAAAAATTATTGGACGAAAATCAAATCATGCAGCCAAAATAATTGTTGAAAGCCTAAATTTACCTATAACTCCGCAAGAATATCTTAATCTAAGAAAAGATGATCTCATAGAGCAATTGAAAGATTCTCAACCAATGCCTGGAGCAAAAAAGATGACAACTCATTTTTTCCAGAATGGGATCAAACAGGGAATAGCAACTAGTTCTGCGTCCCCAATGTTTGACGCAAAAAAAGAAAAACATAAAAAATGGTTTTCTCAGTTTAATGTCATTGTCAGAGGTGATGATCCAGAATTAATAGAAGGCAAACCAGCTCCAGACATTTTTCTAATAGCTGCCAAGCGTCTTGGTTTCGCACCATCATCATGCCTAGTTTTAGAAGATGCCCCTTCAGGAGTTGAAGCTGCTTTATCGGCTGGAATGTCTGTTGTAGCAGTTCCAGACAGTCATATAGATCATTATTATTATAATAATGCTTCTCAAGTTATTTCTTCACTCAATGAATTTGATCCCAAATATTGGGGATTGCCCAAATTCCAAAATATAGATTAATAAAATCATTTAGAAAATATGTGAATATTTTAGATCAATTCTGTTTTGACATTAGAATTTCTTGAATTCCTGATAAAAATTGCCTTAAGATCTTCTAGTATTGTATAAAGTACTGGAATTAAATAAAGTATTATGAAAGTTGAGAACAATACTCCAAATGCCAGACTTATAGCCATTGGAATAAGAAAACGAGCTTGCCTGGATGTCTCAAAAAGCATCGGCAGCAAACCAAAAAAAGTTGTTAGTGTAGTTAGTATTATAGGCCTAAAACGACGAATCCCTGACTCAAGTACAGCTTCTCTTAAAGTGCTTCCTTTTTCACGAAATCGATTTATAAAGTCAACTAAAATAAGGGAATCATTAACAACAATTCCAGTAAGAGCTACTATTCCCAAAACACTTATGATGCTAAGATTATAACCCAAAAGTAAATGCCCTAAAACTGCCCCAACCATCCCGAAAGGTATTGCAGCCATTATAATAATAGGTTGAAAATAACTCTTGAATTGCAAAGCAAGTAAACTGAAAATTAGAACTAATGCCACTACTCCTCCTTCTTTTACTCCAGCCATAGTATTGGTTTGTGCTCTTCGTGCCCCTTCAAAAGAATATTTTATTTCAGGATTTTGATCGATTATTTCCGGTAATAAAGAATTTTTAAGAGATCTTACTACTTCTGCAGTATTAGTAACTTCTGAATCAACCAAAGCTCTGACACTAATTATTCTTCTTCCATCTATGCGCCTTATCGCACTATATGAATGACCATATTTTAGTTCTGCAACCTGAGCAAGAGGTAAGTACTCACCTCCTGGTGCAAGAATTACTAGATCTTCTAAATCTCGCAAATATCTACGTTCATTAAGAGGCATTCTAAGTTTCACACTCAATTCATCACTTCCTCGAAGTAATTTGTAAACTTCAACACCTTGAAAAGCGCCCCTGACTTGCTGAGTTAATTCTAATGTACTTAAACCAAGAATAAGACCTTCGGGAGTTAATTTTAACTGAACTTCTTCCTTCCCATCAACAGTGCTGTCTTCAATATTCTTCACTCCTGGATACTCTGCAAATCTTTCCTTAAATTCTTCAACTATTCCCATAAGTATTCCTGGATCTGGATGACTCAATTGCAAATCTATATCATATGTTGATCCCATTCTCCACCCAGAACGAATTTTTAATGATTCGACTCCGGGCACCTCCCCCATGCTTTTACGCCATTTACGTGAAAATTCATTTGCTGGGAAACCTCTTTCTTTGAGTGGTTTTAAGTATACTCTTACAGAAGCATTATTACTTCCTCCTCTTCCAACATTACTATATACTCCATAATGAATTTCATTCCCTACTTTTAAACCATATTCATTAAGAAGAGTATATGCTGAATTTAACATTTTTTTTTCTATTTCTCTGCTAACATTAGCTGGTGTTCCAAATGGCATTTTAGCAGATAAAACTACGCGATCACGTTCAATTGTAGGGAAAAAAGTAAAACGTAAATGACCTCCAATTGTCAAACCCAAACAAACTATAATAAAAACTAGTCCAAGTGCAAAAATCGAATATCTGAATTCAATAGCCTTTCCAAGTGTTCTTGAGTAAATATTTTTAGAAACCCAACCCAACCCAAAACTAAAATACTGTCTTGGATATTTTAAAATTTTACCTATAGGTTCAATTAAAAAACTAATTATTTTGTTCAAATGTGATAGGTGTCCTGGTAAAATAAACATAACCTCTACTAATGAAAAAAGTAAAACTACTATTAAGACATTTGGAATATTTATAAAAATATTACCTGTTGTTCCTGGGATAAAATACATAGGAATAAAGGCTGAAATAGTAGTCAAAATAGTAATGAGTACTGGTGCACCAATTTCTGTAGCTCCTTCTATAGCTGCTTTAGATGGCGGTTTGCCCATCTCCTGATGCGAAAAAATATTTTCTCCTACCACAATTGCATCATCGACAACTATCCCCAAAACTAAAATAAAAGCAAATAGGGATATCATATTAATGCTAGTATCCAAAGTAGGCATTATTATCATTGCGCCAGCAAAACTAATAGGAATACCCATCATTATCCAAAATGCTAAATCTATTCTTAAAAATAACGCTAAAGTCAAAAATACTAAAGCAAGACCTAGCCATAGATTCTTCATCAGTAAATCTATTCTATCCTGCAAAATAAGAGAGCGATCATTTACTATCTCTAATTTAACAGAAGATGGTAACTGGGCTCTTAAATCCTCAATTTTAGAACGAACTGCCTTAGATACTGCAGTAGGTGTTTGATCTCCAACTCTAAATACCTCAATACTCTCTGCAGGAAGACGATTATATCTTGTTTGAATATCCGACTCCTCAAATCCATCAGTAATTCTCGCAATATCTCCTAGTCTCAGTATCCCCTGATCAGTGGTCAAAATAGGTAAATTTGCATATTCAGCAGCAGTGTATCTTTTTTCCTTTGTGCGAATAAGTAAGTCTCCTCCTGAAGTTTTTATTTTACCTCCAGGCAGATCAAGATTTGATTTTTGTATGATACTTGACACCTGATTTAGTGTTAATGAATTTTGTTGTAAGGAAGTCTTTGAAATTTCAATGGTCATTTCAAAACCTCTTCTTTGTTCAATATCAACTTGCGATATGTCTGGATGTGAAAGCAAAGACTCTCTAACAATCTGAGCCTGCTCAATTAAAGACCTGGCAGGGACATCTCCATAAATAGTTATATTTAATACTTCTCTACGTATTCTTGGTAGTTGGACATCGGGCTCCTCAGCCTCTTCAGGTAGAGAAGAAATCCTCTCCACAGCAGTTTTAACGTCTTCAAAAACACTATTCTTGTCTACATTATTTTCTATTTCAATACGAAATTTAGCGATACCCTCTGTCGCATTCCCAGCTACCTTTTTAATTCCATTTAACCCTTTTACAGCATCTTCAATTGGTAATAAAATTGACTTTTCTATTTCTTCTGGTGTAGCGCCAGAATATGGAACCGCAATAACTATAAAATCTAATTCCATCTCTGGGAAAACCTCTTGCTTAATATTTCTAACACCCATTACTCCTGTAAAAATAATAATAATCATCAATAAGTTTGCAGCAACTTTATGTTCTGCCATCCAACGAATCATAATTGTGTGTTACTTTGATAAGGTTAGAAATTTTCTCAATGTATAACTTTTAAGCTTATTTTTTTAAATTTTGACTTTTTTCCTTCCACCATATTTCATATCTTTAGTATCATTAATGTCTTTAGAAAGCTTGATTTTAAGACCGTTCGCAGCTCCTTTTATGGGAGAAATTATAATTTTTTCTCCTGGTCCTATCCCAGTTGAAAGATAAACATTGTCTAAATCTATGTGGGCAATCTTAACTTTTCGTATTTTTAACTCATTACCCATAGCAATCCAAACAGTATCACGATCTCGTAATGCACGAGCAGGTATTTGGATAACATTTTTCAACTGTCTCCCAGGTATATTAACGTTCACAAATGCACCCATAAAAAGAGGAATTTCTAAAAAAGATTCCCCTTCTTTATAGTCTGATTGTAAATTTTGATTTTTTTTACTATTGCTATATTTTTTCTTGGAAATATTCTTTACTTTAATTCTATCTCTTTTCTCAAGCAGAAAGGGATCCTTTACCTCAGCGATCAACTGTATCATCATTCCTCGTGGATTTAATTCTAACAAATGTCTTTTAATTATTGCTGGCCAAAAAGTTTCAGAATTAATTCCAGTTAATGAAATGTAAGCCGGTATTTTATAATAATCATCTTTTTTTATTTTCCCACCATTTCCTTTTATTGATTTTTTTGATAACCAATTCAGTCTACCCATAGGCAAATCAATTTTTACTTCAGCAATCTCACTCCCAATCAAAGTAGCTAGTTTTGTCCCTACATTAACATATTGTCCCAAGTCAACATTTTTAGACTGGACTACACCATTGAATGGAGCTTTTAATCTAGATTGCGATTGACGAATTCCAATGCTAAGTAAATGTTGTCCTTTGTTAAAAAAAACCCCTTCATTTAGCTTAGGACTGACCCAAATTACCTCCCCTGCGGTACGAGCACTCAACACCACTTTTTTAGCTGGTGATACTCTCCCATGAGTTCTTATCTCAATTTTTGGATTTGAAAACTTAGCCTCGATCACTTCTACAAGTTTGCCTCGTTTAAAATTATTTTTTTTGCGAGCCTTAGGCTTGTTTTTTATCATTTCGAAAGCAAAACCTCCACCTACCCCTATTAATAATATTGGGATCCAGAATTTTAGATTAAATAGTTTTTTCCACATTTGTTCAAAAAATATAATTTTTATAAAAAAATATATAATAAATTACTATTGATTAATTGTAACATCTATCTAGTTTTTTTGCACTTTGATCAGACATAAATATTATTTAACATTGAAATTTAAAGTAAATTCCCGTTAATAATTTAAACATTTAAATTTAGAATTTATTTTTTAAAACAAATTTTTCTAAAAAAAAACAAAAATAGGTAATTACATAATTGACCAAAACACTCTGGGTTGTTAGAATGAGTTCCGTTCTAAATTATTTTTAGTCTGATACTGGATAGTTTTCTAAATTTGGCAACTCTGTGCGAATTGTAATTATCTTAATTTTTGGAATTTTATCTTACTTGGTAGTATTTCTAACAAGCTATTTTTTCTTTCTGCCAGAAGAAAATAGATTATTTCATGTGAATAATCTATCTCTGTCAAATGTAGAAGACAAAAGAGAAAAATTATCTTTGGAAAATCCAGGTAAAGAACCACTGCCTAAGTAAATTGTGATCAATTTTAAAATATTTTTTTATTAATTAAGTATGATCGTGTTTCGTTATGTTGATTAATTTATTTTTAAGTTCTAACCAACAGGAGGAGCTATGTCCATTCACCTCACTTTTAAAAACATTCGTTATTCTGATGCCGTTAGCTCGCATGTTCACAAAGCATTCGAGGAGTTAATTAAAATAACTGATAATAAATTCCCGTTCCATGTTAACCTAAACAAAATTACTCAAGAATCCTACCATGTAGGTATAAATTGCAGTTATAAGAACAAGTGCCTATTTAGCAAAGGAGATCATGAAAATCTTTACAAAGCACTCTCTAAAGGTATTGATTCCATGAAAACCCAAGTTATTCGTAAGGCAGAAAAAATTCGAAGTTAATTAAGATCTCACTTTTTTATAGTTGAGCTTAAATATTTTTTAAATTAAATCATTTAAATATATGTTTGAACGTGTTTTTTTTAGAAACACTTTTTTACAGGTTTTTTTGTGGAGTGTATTAATTTTTTTATTTTTTGGATTAAATTTACAACTCAAAGCCGCATGCCGAGGAGAAGGATTCATGGGGATTTCATCAAAAGATCCTATCATGTCATGGGTGGATTTAACTTTTTCTCCTGTATATACCAGTGCAAGCACGTCTGGAACTTCTGGTTGTAAAAATTGGGATTTCCCATACCAACAATATATGGAGTACGTTTTTAGAAAATTTATTAAGAATTCCCATGAACAATTATTAGTTGAAACAGTTAAAGGTCACGGTATTCACATAGAGGCGCTTTCTATGATGTCTTGTCCAAAATCCTCTTTTAAAAGGTTCAATATTATGTTAAGTAAGCATCGCGAACAAACAATAAAAATTTTTAAAAGCTCAAAACAAACTCCTGAATTTCTGGATCATCTCAAGGAATGGATAAAAGGAACTCCTGAGTTAAGAGAGATGTGCTGGTTATCCTAAAGATATAGAGACTAATACATGAATATGAAAAAAATTCTTTTTTTAACATTTTTTTTTACATTATGTATATCAAATATCTGGGCTTGTCATAAAGGTGGACCAATGGGGTTTGCTACAAACGATCCAGGAGGATTTTCGCTTGATATAACACTATCACCAACATACTCAGGTGCTAGTACACTTGGTACTTTAGATTGTAAAAATTGGGATTACACCCTATATAAAAAATATCATTTTCTTAATTCTCAATGGTTTTATTTAAATGAAGAGGCTTCTAAAGGGAAAGGTGAAAATTTAGTTGCTTTGGCTCAAATAATGGGATGTGAAGATAAAAATCAATCCTCTTTCTCTATTTTGATACATAAAAATTATGTTTCACTGTTTAGCAATTCAGAACCCCCAAATGATTTTTTTAACAAAATTGAAATCCTTATTTCCAATAATCCAACCTATTATTGTTCTTGAAAAAACAAATATCCTATTTATAAAATATTTTTAAATCTATTTAAAAACATCATGTAGACCTTTTTCGTCAAACTTTTTTTCTTGTATTTTCAAAGTATATCATAGAATATTTCAAATTTTTGATTTATTAGACCTTTTGATGAGCTTTTGTATTAACAATTCATCATGGTAAATCATTGGATATTAGAAAAATTTTTTAATATTAATTTTCTTTGATTTATATCTGAATAACATTTTATTGAATTTAATAATTAGCCGTAAATTACAATTTTATGTTTGTCTGTAATTCTTCTTTAAAGAAAACTAAATTGAAAGCACAAATCAAGGCATAATTTGTGCTTCATATATTGTAAAAAGTTAAATAATTAAATACTAATCAAAAAATTACTTTGTATTTCTTTAAATAAGGAGGTTTAGATGAATTTCTTAAAAGTAACTTTAGGAATCATCGCTCTAATTGGAGGCTTATCTTTCGGTGGCCCTACAAACGCTCGTGCTCAAACACTCGAAATAGTTTTTGTAAGTAGTCTTTGGGGATCTGCTATTGGAGGAGTCTCTGGTGTGGCTGTTTGGGCTTTACAGGACGAAGATGATGAAGATAAATTTTTTACAAAATATGCTATTAAAGGTATGGCTCTAGGTTTATTTGCAGGAATGGGGGTCGGGATTTTTGAAGCTCGTTCTGACGACGGAATCTTTATGAGCAGAAAAAAAACAAGAGGCTTGCTTCATTTGGATGTAAATTCAAAAATTTTAGCTATTGAGCCTTCTAAAATTTTGCCTTTACCTAATTTTGATTCTTCAAAAAATACTCCGGATTGGCAAATGAATTTGATGACTGCCACATTTTGATACTAGGATAGATTTGATAAAAATGCAAATTTATCTAAACATTATGAAAAAATGACATTATCCCTTGAAAATGTACTTCTATCTGCCGAAGATGGATTAGTACAATCAGGGGATAAAATCTGGTATCATTTCGATAAATATCATTGGAATCTTTCCCAAAAAGGGAAAAATCCCGTTAGCGAGGAACATAGGCGAAAAATTAAGGATCGCTTAGCAAAAGGATTATCTGACCCCAAAGAAGCAATTCCTTTGAAAGGGACGTATCATTTAGGAATTTCACCTCATATTTACAGCTATTATCACCTTCTCACAGATTTAATACCACATCTTATCATCACTCCTAAATACCCCGTATTGGTACCAAATTCCATGCCCGTTTCATATACTAATTTCTTAAGTGAAATTGGATATGAAATACGAATTTTACCCCCAAAATTTTTTGTTGTTGAAAAACTTTTTATTCCGAAAATTGAAAAAATAGACTGGAACAAAACAAAAATTAATTTAATCCAAAATTTTTTTGAAAATATTTTACCGTTAACAAAATCATCAATTCCTCACAATTTTAAATCGCAAAAAAAAATCTACGTTTCACGAGAATTAGCTGTTAAACGTCATATAACTAATGAAGAAGAATTATTGCCTATACTAAAAAAATATAATTTTAAAAAAGTTTTTTTAGAAAAGCTTAGTATTCCGGAGCAAGTATATCTTTTTAGATCAATTTCTCATGTAATAGCACCACATGGGGCAGGTTTAACAAATGTTTTATTTGCTTCGAATAATATAAATATTTTGGAGATTCGTCCGGTTTTGTCAAGTGGAAGCTTTTGTTTTGAAAAATTATTCGATTTGAATTGGCCAAAGTATGAAATACTTGTACCACCTAAAACAGGAAGATTTTTTCTGCCTAAAGAGCATTTAGAAAAGATTCTGTTAAGATGGGGAAATGATTAAAACTATTAATATTGATTAACAAAATCAACAAATACATTTTCTAAATCAATTTCAAAATCTTTTCTCTACAACTTCTACAATATGCTGCCCAATATTCAGAGAGGAAGTCGCGGCAGGTGATGGTGCATTACAAACGTTAATTATGTTTTTGTTTTCTTCAATTTGAAAATCATCCACCAACATACCGTTGGGTCTGACTGCTTGAGCCCTAACTCCCGCAGGTGAAACTATGAGATCTCCTTCATAAATCTCAGGTATTAATCTTTGTAAAGCACTTACAAAAGCTTTTTTGCTAAACGATCTCCACATTTCTTCTAGGCCAGATCGCCAGTATTTTAAAGCTAATTTAATAAATCCAGAATAACTTAAAACTTCTGCTAACTCAAAAATATTTATTTGATTTAGCTTATAACCCTCGCGAGCAAAAGCGAGGACTGCATTTGGACCACACTCTACAGATCCTTCAATCATTCTAGTAAAATGTACTCCCAAAAATGGAAAATTTTGATCAGGAACTGGATAAATTAAATTCTTGCATAAATATCTTTTTTCAGGAATTATTTCATAGTACTCTCCTCTGAAAGGGATTATTTTAGAACCTGGACTCTGAGTCATTGCTGCTACTTTATCAGAATATAAACCGGCACAATTCACTAGAAATTTACCTTCATATTCTTTTTCCTCAGTTTTAATTATAACGCATTGAGAATTTTGCTTAATAGATTTTACTCTTGAAGAAAAATTTATTTCATTCTGTCCATTTTCCTTAATAAGGATCTCTAAGCGAGAGCAAACATTTTTAAAATTTACTATCCCCGCATCAGGAACATGTAAAGCACGAATTCCAGAAACATGTGGTTCAAGTTCATTCAGCTTCTCCTTTTCAATCATTTCACAACGAACACCATTTGCTCTTCCCCTTTGATAAATTGATTCTAAGGCCAATAATTCTTTTTCTGTAACTGCTACAATTACTTTCCCACAGATTTCAAAATCTATTCCCTCTTTTTTACAAAACTCTTCCAATTTAGCTTTACCTTCTCGACAGTTTTTCGCTTTCATTGATCCAGGATTGTAATAAATTCCAGTATGTAAAACTCCTGAGTTCCTGCCAGTTTGATGCATTGCTAGATTAGATTCTTTTTCTAGCAAAGTTATTTTAAGTCTAGGGAATAGCTTTGTAAATTGATATGCAGTAGCCAAACCTACAATACCTCCACCAACAATAATTACATCTGATTTATGCATTTAATTTATCTTATTGAATAATTAATACTACTAATTCCTTACAACCATGGACTCCATAGACTATTGTCTGCTCAATATCAGCCGTTTTGGAAGGTCCTGAAATAAGTAGTGCATTGGTAGGTATTTTATCAATCCAATTATCCATGCTCATTGCTTCAATAAAATTACTATGAATCGTTTTTGCGTATAGAATGGCAATATGGATTGGTGGTATCAAAGACATGAGCCTCGGCTCATCTGATGATGGCCAAAGTATAAGTGAACCTGTTTCAGCAATTCCTCCTATAGTAGAAGTAATTGAGGAGTCAATATCAAAAATTAAATCCTTACATTCCTCAATAGGTTTTTTATAGTCTACTAATTCAGGAATATCAATTGAGTTTGATTCAAATTTATGAAAAAGTTTTTTCCCTAAATCAGTTTTTCTACCATATAGCAATTTTTTTATTTTTTTTTCTTTTATAATTGAAATTAAAATATTGCACCAGTTATTTTCTGTACTCAAATATACTTCCGCACGAGAGGCTTCAATGTTTTTTTTAAATTTTTTTACGTTCTCTTCTTTTGAAAAAGATTTTCTTGAATTATCTAAATTAATTTTTTGGAATTCCTCATAATCTTCAGATATTCCTCTTAGTCTGGAAAGGATTTTTTCCCGAACAATTTGTGAATTATTCTTCACTAATACCTTTTTCTTTTACAATTTGATGTAAACTTTTATTTGTAAATTGAGGCATGTCTCTCACTATTGACCAACTACGCGATATAGAAAGCCATTTTGGAGGTGATGAAATTAATTTTGTTATTAGAAGACTCTTTAATCTATATATTGAAGGAGAAGAAAATACAATTGACCATATTTTCCAAAAGATTCTTGACTTAATACCTTCCAACTTTTGAATATTATTATTTAGTATTTTATCTTTTCGCAAACGTAATAAGATCTCGGTTATAGGGATTTTAACTGGACACACCTCAACGCAGGCACCGCATAATGTGGAAACATCCGCCAAAAAACCTGACTCATGAAGTCCATTAATTTGAGGAGTAAAAATCTTTCCTATAGGACCAGGATATGAAGAATTATAGGCATGACCTCCTATACGAGAATAAACTGGACAATGATTCATACATGCTCCACATCGGATACAGAACAGAGTCTTTCGCAATAACTGATCTTTAAACATAGTAGAGCGACCATTATCAAGTAAGATTAAATGGACTTCTTTTGGACCATCTTTTTCAAATGATTTTCGTGGTGAATTTATCATGTTAAAATAAGTTGTAATACTTTGTCCAGTAGCAGATCTTGTCAACAAACTCAAAAGTGGTGGAACATCGGTAAGATTATCAACTACTTTTTCGATACCCATAACTGCAATGTGAATAGGAGGCAACGTTGTACAAAATCTTCCATTACCTTCGTTTTCCACAAGGCAAATTGTCCCTGTTTCGGCTACCGCAAAATTAACTCCTGAAATTCCCATATCTGCATTATAAAATTTTTCTCTTAAAATTTTTCTTGCAATCTTAGTCATTTCTTCTGCAGAATTTACTCGGAAAGTTGAATCAACTTTTTCAAAAAATATCTTTGAAATTTGGTCTTTGTTTTTATGTATAGCCGGCATTATAATATGTGAAGGCAATTCATTTTCTAATTGAATAATATATTCACCTAAATCTGCTTCAAGTATTTCAATTCCGTGCATTTGAATAAATTGATTTAATTCCATTTCTTCTGAAACCATAGATTTACCTTTAACCACACTTTTCACTTCTGAACTATTAGCTATTTCAAGGACTATTTCATTAGCATCAGAGGTAGTATCTGCCCAGTGAACTTTAATACCATTTCTTAAACAATTATTTTCTAATTTTTCCAACAAATCAGGAAGTTTAGCTAAAGCATTTTTTTTGATAGAATAACCCAAATCTCTTAAATTTTGCCATTCATCTATATCTCCAAAAGCGTCGCGACGCTTTTCTATCAAACCATTCATTGCTCTCTTAAAATTATTACGCAATTGCTTATTGTGCAAAGCTGCAAAAGTATCTATTTTGAATTTATCTACGGGTAGCATTTATTTTATTATGGCTTTTAGTCTAAATCTGTTACTGCCCCAAGTGAAGCAGAACTCACTGTTTTTGCATATTTTGAAAGCACTCCTCGATTGTAACGAACTTTAGGAAGAATTAATTTTGTTTGTCGTTTTTTTATTTCATCTTCAGATAACTCTATATCTATCTTACGTTTTATAATATCAATTGTAATTTGATCTCCATTTTCTACAATAGCCAGTAACCCTCCATCTTGAGCCTCTGGTGTAATATGCCCAATTACAAACCCATGAGAGCCTCCTGAAAAACGACCGTCTGTTATTAAGGCAACATCTTTCCCTAAACCTCTTCCCATAATTGCTGAAGTAGGAGATAACATTTCTCTCATTCCCGGTCCTCCTTTTGGCCCTTCAAATCGAATAACAATCACGTCTCCTTTAACTACAGTCCCATCTAATATTTTTTTTAATGCTTCTTCTTCGGAATTAAAAACACGTGCTTCTCCCTTGAAAAATTCACCTTCCTTACCTGAAATCTTAGCAACAGCCCCTTCCTTTGCAAGATTACCTCTAAGAACAACAAGATGACCCGTTTTCTTTATAGGATTGTTTAAAGGATAAACAATTTCTTGATTTTTTTTATAATGAATTACATTTTTTAAATTTTCTCGTAATGTCTTACCTGTGACCGTCATGCATTCACCATGAATTAGACCTGCTTCTAAAAGCATTTTCATAAGAGGAGGCAACCCACCTATTTTAATAAAATCCGTCATCAAATATTTGCCACTAGGCTTTAAATCTGCAAGTACGGGTGTTTTTCCTGCAATTTTTATAAAATCATCTAAATTCAATTTTACTTTAGCAGCATGAGCCATTGCGAGTAAATGCAAGACAGCGTTAGTTGATCCACCTAATGCCATGACCACAGTAATTGCATTTTCAAAAGCCTCACGAGTTAGAATATCAGATGGACAAATATTATTATTAATCAAATTCAAAACTGCTTCGCCTGCTTTTTCACAATCTATAACTTTTTCTTTAGATATGGCTTCTTGAGATGAACTACTAGGCAAACTCATTCCTAATGCTTCAATAGCAGATGCCATTGTGTTAGCTGTGTACATTCCACCACAAGATCCTGCTCCAGGAATAGCGCAAGATTCAACGTCTTCCAATTCATCTTGGGTAATCTTCCCTGCAGCTTCTTTTCCAACAGCTTCAAAAATAGAAACAATATCCACATCAGCTCCTTTATGCTTTCCAGGCAAAATTGTACCACCATAAACAAAAACAGCGGGTCTATTTAAGCGAGCAATTGCTATTAAACATCCTGGCATATTTTTATCGCATCCTCCTATTGCTACCAAACCATCATAACATTGACAACCAACAACAGTTTCAATAGAATCAGCAATCACTTCTCGTGATACTAGTGAAAACTTCATACCTTCAGTTCCCATAGAAATACCATCAGATACTGTAATTGTGCCAAATATTAACGGCATTCCTTTAGCTTTTCTTACACCTCTTGCTGAATGTTCAGCTAAATCGTTAATATGCATGTTGCATGGTGTGACATTCCCCCATGTAGAAGCAATACCAACTTGTGATTTTTGGAAATCACCTTTTTTAAAACCTACACCGTAAAGCATACCTCTACTTGCAGCTCTGGCATTTGTTTCTGTAATAAGTCTTGAGTAGCGACGATGTCCACTTTTATTAGATTGTTTATCTATCATTTGATCCCATTTTTGGTAGAATTTTTTAATTTGTTACAAATTATAAAAAGATTCTAAACATATTTTTAAAGAGATGTAATTTAACATTTAATTTATAACAAAGCATCACTTAAAAATTATCAACTTTTTATAAATTCGACTTATTTTATCTTCTGATAAGTTGAAAAATCAGTTTTTCAAGATTTATAAGGAATATACCCTGTAACATCAAGAGTTTCAGGTAATACTTTAACTATAAATTCCTGCATAGGTGATGACAATTCAATCTCAAAATGATTTGAAATAGCCATAAAAAAAAGATAAATGAGTCCTCGACAATGCCACATCTGTGAAAGTGTTGTCGTAAAATAAGGATCATTTTCTACATGTATAACAGCATTTTTACTAGTTAAAACGTGACCTTCAAACATCAATTTAAAAAAAACATCTGGAAATTCTTCTAATTTCTTCTTTTGTCCGTGATCAAAAAATGCTGTCCCTATCTGTAAAAGACAATTTTTACCTTTTTCAATCTTGATATTAGAGCCCTTTTCCATTGGCAAATGAATATCGAATGGAACACAAAACTGAATTAATATGCTCCACTCTGTTTTCCGATCCAAAAAATTTTCATCTTTGTCAGTTTTGCGAAAATATATAGACTTGTCATCATATTTACTCAAAGAAACCATCCCCCATCTCTCTGCTGCATTGTATTCCCGTCCACACTGTAAAAGTAATTTCAAAGTAAACTTTTGGCTATCTCCAATTACATGCTCATCTCTCCCCAAGATCTGTCGGAAGAAACTTGAAAATTCAATTCGATAATCTTCAGCTCTAGGGCAAAAATATGGTGAAGAACATTCTGGAACAGGACAAAAACTATCGATCATTTCGCTTATAGGTTTAGAATATTTTTTCCTAAGATTTAAATAAGAAAGCATTATACTTTCAATTTTTTTTTGCCCAAAAGAACTAGATTTGCCTGAATTATCAATTAAATTCTTAACAGTTATTTTTTCATTGGGGATCAAGTTTTGTTTATCTTCTATTTTGAGATTTGATTGACTGCCAAATTTAATTTTTTCCAAAGAAGTTACATAATTTGATTCTTCTAAATAATTTCCTCTACCTTCATTATTAAAAATATTTTCTTTAACTAGTTTTTCTACAGAACGAAAATCAAACTTTTCCTCCATTTTTTTAATAGAGAATTTTTCTTCTCTATTGAGTTTAGAGGATAATTTTGTTTGTTGATTTTGATCGTTTTTAAAATTTGTGGAAATATTGCTATGTCGATATAGAAGATTAAGGAAATATCGATTTTTAAGCATCAAATAAGTTCTATAATTAGAAGAAAATAATGTTCTAAGCCTCTCTGTAAAAAATATTCGCCTTTGTGCTTTTGTGGTTGATGATACTGTCCCCAAATTATTAGCCAAAACATCTTCTTTATAAAGCTCTAATATACTACATCTGAGAAAATCACTTAATGCCTCTTCCAATCTAAATTTATAGACACTTAAAGCAGTTGATTCAAGTGAATTGTTCGTAACTTTTTCCAATCTTGGTACAACCATCAAAGAACGATAACTTTTTTCTATTCCTGGAATTACAACTTTTAATCCTTTAGAAACATCATAATTAACTGCCAATCTCATTACAGAATTCAAGTCATATAGTTGTAACGAATGTGTAAACGCTTTTTGATCGACAGTAAGATTTGCATTGGGCGAAAATGAATCTGATTCAGCAAAAAAATGAAGTATAGTTGCAGATAACCTCGTACTAAATTGTCTTAATATTTCAGCAGCGCCTTTTTCTTTTCCGCGTTTCTGCATTTCCAATTTTATATGCTCTACTCTTTCTTTCCAGTATGATTGTTTCACTTTTGAATAAATTCTAAGGAAGATTGGATTTTTTTAATAAACTAATGATCCAATTATAATGAATGGGGAATTTAATTTAATTTATTTTTTTTAGAAATTTTACAATATCCATATGACCTCTTTCCTCCGCAATGTTAAGGGCTTTCCTATCTAACAAGTCTACTAAATTAGGATCAGCATTTTCTTCCAATAATATTTTAACAGTATCAGTACGTCCCTCACTGGCAGACTCCATCAATGCTGTTCTTCCACTTTTACTTTGCCAGTTAATATTTGCGCCGTTTTTTAACAAAGAGCGAACAATTTCTGTCCGACCTTCATTTCCAGCAAGCATTAATGGACTTATCCCTTCAGCATCAGCAGCATTCACATCAGCATTCCAATTTATCAAAAGGCTTACCACACGTTCTCTTCCTTCTATCGTTGCTAACATTAATGCCGTCATTTTTTGATTATCTGCTAGATTAACTTTAGCTCCTGATTCTAAAAGTCGTTTCACTACTCCATAACGTCCAAAAGAACTAGCTTCCATAAGGGCTGTACGGCCTACGTCATCTGAATCATCAACTTTGGCACCATTATCTAACAATTGATTAACTACACTTAAACGCCCTTCAATGGATGCACTTATAAGTTCGTATAGAGGTTCAGAAACTTTAATGTCTTCAGAATCATCGTAAAAATCTACTTCCTCCCTACTACTTGCAAATAAATTTTCTGTAGTAACTAAATTATTTCTTGAATCTATAGTTTCAGACTTTGCCCCCCTTGATGTTAAATAATTAACAACTTCCAAATAACCATTACTAGCAGCGGCTAAAAGTGCTGTAAATCCCTCTTCATTAATAGCATTTATATCCGCACCAGCATCAAGAAGAAGGCGTACAATCCCCAAATACCCTTCAAATGCAGCTACAATTAAAGCTGTTTCTCCATATTTAGTGCTGTAATTTACATCTGATTTGTATTCAAGTAATAAACGAACTGCGGACATTTGTCCTTCGAGAGCGGCAAATATTAATGGAGTAGAACCATCTTCCATAATACTCCTTACACTTGCACCTCGTTCTAACAATATCTTAGTTATCTCTGAATCACCATACCGCAAAGATAAAGCTAGTGGACTCATCCCCTGAGCATCTTTATTTTCTATTTCTCTAAATACTTCAAGCAATACAAGAGCCGTTTCTTTATTACCAAAAATAACAGCATGCATAAGTGCATTCCTTCCATTTGAATCAGTCTTTGTCAAATCTATTCCAGAAGCAATTAATTCCCTTATTTGTTTTGCTTTCCCTTCTTTTGCAACTTGAAATAAATCCAGATTTTCAGCTGCAAAAACCATCGTACTCAAAAAATATATTAACTGGATAATTAAAATAAAAAAACGCATTATTATATTTTGTGATTTTTATTCTCTAAATACTTTACCTAATTATTTATTCGAAAAATTTTTTGCCAAGACCAGAAAAACGCATAACCTTGTTTAATACTAAAAATTCTAACACACTTTGTTTACCAAGTATTAAAACAGATTTTTTTGCTCTTGTCAGCGCTGTATAAATTATTTCATTAGTCATTGTTTCTCTAAATTTTTGTATTTTTGGGTCTAATTCAAAAGACTCTATATTTAATTCAGGCAAGATCAACGCCAGATTAGCATATTCTGATCCTTGACTTTTATGAACCGTTATTGCATATGCCGTTTGGAGGTTAAAAAGTTCATTTGGATAGAAAGTTTTGAAAACTCCGTCTACTTGAAAAACTGCCTTTAATTCTAACTTTCCACTATCAGGATTTAGAAAATTAAGAAATATTCCTATATCCCCGTTGAATAAATCAAGCAAATAATCATTTTTCGTAACCATTACAGGTTCACCTGGATAATGTTCAGAAAAAATATTTTTTGTACCTTTTTTGTTTAACCATAGTTCTCGAATTATTTTATTTATAGCTTTTGCCCCAGTAGAATAAACATGAGTAATCGTCAAAACACGAAATCGATCAAGATATTTTAATAAATACTCCATAATTGGTGCATCTGAATCAAATTCTTCATAAGAATATACCTTTTGAATCTCAGAGAGAAATTTTTCATTACTCAAAAATTTTTCAACCCACCATAATGCAAAATCCCTTAATTTTTCCTGAGAATTAGTTTGATTTAAAAATGTAACTTTTTCTAAAACTACCTCTTCAATACTTTTTACCACTTGAATAGTTTCTTGATTTAAATGAATATCCTTTTCAAAAAGCAATTTCGTATTTTTAATTTCTACCATATCTTTGATAGTTTTAGCTACTCCTAGAATATTTTTCCCTGAAGAATCTTTACTTTTTTGTCTATAACTTTGATATAAACTTACTATTTGAAATTGATTCTTATCTAAATCTTCTTTTTCATTTTTGTTTGAAAATGATGTTAGCTCTGACAGAACTGCTCCACTCCCCACAGCAGGCAATTGATCCGCATCTCCAAGCAAAATTATTCGAGGTATAGGAGGATAATGTGGTAACTTAGAATATGCTGCCTTAAACAAATTAGTCATCATATTATGATCAATCATCGATGCTTCGTCAACAATCAGCAAGTCGTATTCCAAGGGTTCAAATTCATTGTGTTTAAAAAAATTTTTTAAATGACTATAACCTAAAAGACGGTGAAGTGTTTTTGCTTCTGCAGCTACACCTAATAATTCTTTATCATGATTAAGGGTTGAAATATTTTTTATAGAACTAATACTACTAATTACAGATTCGTACATCCTTTTAGCTGCCCTGCCTGTAGGAGAAACCAAAGCAGGATTATTTGCCAAACCAAGTCTTTTAAGAACCCTAAGAATAGTAACAGCTAATGAAGTTTTTCCAGTTCCTGGTCCTCCAGTAATAATTAGAAACGGAGAATATATTGCCAAAAAAATTGCTTTTTTTTGTTCTAAAGATAACTTAATGGCTTCCTCACCAAAGCATACTGGATCCCTTACAAGAACATTTTCAATGGATTTGTATATTAATTTTCTTGGTGGAGAATTTAGTTTTATTTTTACTCTATTCCTAATCAAAGTAACCAATTCTGATTCGAGTATCCAATTTTTATAAAAATAGATCAGAGAATTATTTTCAACAAAAAGAGTATTTTCAAAATTTTCACTTTTAGAAAATTTAAAACTTGTCAACAACCATTTTTGCCAATTGTTAGGAGAAAGTTTATCTTTTGAAAAATCAGCGTTTAGTAAAATTGTGGATATTTGATTTTTTAGCAATTCCCAGGGGATACACATACTGCCAAAAATATTTGCTCTTCTCATCAAGAGAATACCACACAACATTACAATAAACCGTTGTCCTATGATTTTATTTTTTCCGTCTTCCTCTTCAATCCAAATTAAAAAATCAAATGCCTGAAAAAATAATTCACTTCCGATATGAATCCTAGCAAATTGCTGTTTAAGTTTTTTTATAAACTTTGGGAAATTAGGAACAAAAATTTGTTTTTCTAATGATTCATTTTTAAGTATTCCTAAAAAATTAGACCTAGCGGTCCCGACACTAGTCCATTCATAAAGATTAATCTGATTATGTGTCTCCCGTATATCCATTTTTCTGGACATATAAACTCTCAATAGCTAAAATACATTTAAAGTCTTCTTCAAAATAAATATATCTTTTAGAATTATTATTACTTTATTTAACAAAAATTTTATTATTAAAATTTTTAAAAGATGAGAAAGTTATCGCATAATAATGCCATTAGTTGGACCGATGTCAAGCGCCCAATAGTCTGTCTTGCTCCCATGGACGGAGTGACAAATTCTCCCTATAGACAAATTGTACGAAGATTGAACAAAGAAGTCATCCTTTTTAGTGAATTTACAAGTGTTGATGGATTGGTTAGGAGTGAAATAGTTCGCAAAAAATTAAAATATGAATCTTGTGAACAGCCTTTTTTTATGCAATTATTTGGTAATTCTCCAGAAAATTTTTCAAAAGCATCTAGAATGGTTGAAGAAAATGGGATATGGGGAGTAGACATAAATATGGGATGTCCATCTAAAAAAATTGTAAATTCTCAACATGGTAGTGCCTTGATGAAGTCCCCTGACAAGGCTTGTAAAATTATTGAATCTATAAGGAAAGCTTGCTCTTTAGAGGTGTCTGTTAAGACTAGACTGGGATGGAAAAATGAAAAACATTTAATTGATTTTGGAAAAACATTAGAATCAGCTGGAGCTTCATTGATTTCAATTCACGGTAGAACATATAATCAGGCTTTTAAGGGAATATCTAATTGGGAACCAATATATGAACTTAAGAAAAATCTTTCAATTCCAGTTATCGGGAATGGAGATATTCAGGATTATAACCATGGTATAAGCAAATTGGGTAATCTTGACGGTTTCATGATTGGTCGTGCAGCTATAGGAAATCCATGGTGTTTCCTCAATAGACAAAAGTATCCCGAGCCGAGTCATAGTGACCGCATAGAAATAGCTCTTGAACATTACTATCTATTACGGAAAATTAAATTAGAATTAGTTGCATTAAGGGAGTTTAGAAAATATTTAGGAAATTATGTTAGCGGTTTCAGAAATGCAAAAGAATGGAGATCTCGGTTGATGCAATGTAATGATGAAAAAGATTTTTTTGATTGTATGCTTAAAATTAAGCAAATAAAACCAACACTTGCTTTAACTGGCCAACTAAACAACTAATATTCTCAAGAAAAAAATAAAATGAATCAATATCTTTCCTAAAATAGGTTTTTCTGTACATTTTGAAAAGGGAAGAAAATTATTTTATGTTTTTTTCCTTTGGTGATGACTGAATTTTGAAATTTAAATTAATTTAATTTATATTGACTTCCATTTCTATACGAGTCAATATGGACTTCCAATTTGCCACTATTCCTAAAAATTTTTTCCATATAATTGCACCCGTAGCTCAGCTGGATAGAGCATCAGTTTGCGGTACTGAGGGTCGCACGTTCGAATCGTGCCGGGTGCGCCAGTCTTTCCAACGGATTACACAATTCTAAATTTCAAACATTCTTCATTTGTGTCACATTTTTGACATTTCAATAACAGAAAATACTAGCCTGAGCATCAGTCAGTTTACAGATGAGTCACTATGTCCATTGTATCGAACAAACTTATACTTCTTTACAAAAACTTAGTTACTTTTTTCCCTATTCATTCTGACTGAGACGGTTCATTATTTAGACTCTATTTTTAGTTGATGTTGAATGCATGGTTGTGATAAACTCCATTTTAAAAAGTAAATGAAGAACCTAATTAAGAAAAACTGATTTTCCTTTTAATTTAAACACTTCAAAAATGGCAAAAGTTATTACATTCGCCAGCCAAAAAGGTGGAGTTGGGAAAACAACTTCCTCTGTACATTTGGCAACTGCATTTGCTCTGGGGGGATACAAGACGCTTTTGATAGATCTTGACCCACAAGGTTCAGTTTTCCATTCTTTGAGTATTAAAAAAGAAACAGGATTGGGCGTACGTGAAGTTTTTTGCACTCCTAACATTTCTTTACAAGAAATTGTTCAGTCTAGTAAACACCAAAACCTTGATCTGCTACTTTCTAATATTGAAGACTTACTAACAGAACAAACTGTGAACAACATTGCTTCAGATTATTATCATATTTCACAATGGATTGAACAAAATGCCTCAAGCAAATATGATTTTGTTGTAGTGGATGCTCCAGCTTCTACAAATTCTCTAAGTATCAATGGAATGCTTGCCGCTGATCTAATTATTGTGCCCCTTGAATGCGAAACATTAGCCATAAAATCTCTAAAACGGTTTTTACAAGCATTTAAGGAATTACAGAGAGCAATTGAACCGAGACTTCGTTTAGCAGGGATTCTACTAACAATGTATGATAATGAAATCTTGTCCCATCGACAAGTTTGTAAACAAATTTATCAAACTCTAGGAGAGTCCGTTTTTAAAACTATAATCCCTAATTGTCCTCACATACTTGAAGCTAGTAATTTAGGTATAGACGTTATTCAGCGTCATTTGAATTCATCAGGTGCGACGGGTTACATTCGTCTCGCCAATGAACTCCTTGATCGCTTCCTCTTAAATAAATCAAATTAAGAATAATTTAATAATAAAATGTTCTCAATTACTTTATTGCAATATGAATTGGATTAAAAATGGAATATTTTGAATTAAGTTTATTGACTGTATCAGGCTTAATAATTGGAAGTTTTGTTAATGTTTGTGTTGATCGCCTTACTTTTAAGTTTTCTAAAACAGAATCTCGTTTGAATTTATTAAATTCTTATGAAATTCCTATCTTTCTAAAAGAACATATCATAAACCGTACTTTGAATCTTTTTCATCCTGCTCGATCATTTTGCTTTACATGTGGACATCAACTTAATTGGTTTGAAAATATTCCTGTACTTTCATATTTTTTGTGTCGTGGCATTTGTAGAAGATGTAAAGCGTTTATTGGGAAAAAAACTATTTTGACAGAGATTTCTCACGGATTTTTTTTTCTAGGTGCTGGTTTATTTTTGGATAACTGGATAAATGTTTTTTTTTTGAGTATTTGTTTTTCATTCTTTTGGTTTTTCGTTAGTTTTTGTTATTTTTCAAGAAATCTTGAGAAAATAATCTTTAGAGAATTTAAGTGATTCATCATAGTAAATATTTATTTTTAAGAATTAATTAAAAATTGAAAAAACCTCTGCTAATTTTTTTCAAAATAGTTATTGTTTCTTCTACACTATTTTACTTAATAAAGAGTGACCGACTTAACTTTGAGAAATTGATGTTTTTCAATGACTCGCCACAAACACTCGGAATTATTTTTTGTATTCTTTTTTTCGCGGTAATACCTCTTTCAACCTTTCGCTGGTGGTTGTTATTAAGAGCTATCGGAATGCCGGTTAAAGTGAAACAGACTTTTATTCTGACTTGGATCGGTAATTTTTTCAATACTACACTTCCTGGAGCAGTAACAGGTGATTTTGTTAAAGGATATTATGTTATCAAAGCTCACCAAGATGAAGATCGCACCAAATCTTTTATCACACTGATAATTGATAGATTCGTTGGATTATTTGGATTGGTCATGATGGCCTTTTTCTCAATGTTAATTAATTTTGAATTAATTTATTCTAGAGAAAATTTACATCCACTAGCATTGATGATCATTATATTTTTTGTTGTAACAATTATATTCTACACAATTGTAGTTTTTCCTTTTAAGGAAAATAAAGACCCTTTTGTTTGGATATTTAATCGTCTTCCTGGGAGTAAATTTAGCTTAAAAGTTTATTCTGCTTTCAGAAGATACAAAAATCAAAAAAAAACATTGCTTTTAACCCTGCTAACTTCAATAAGCATACATGCCTTAGTTGCTATAATTTTCTTTAAAATTGCAAAATTGATAGGAATAAAAGAAATGGAATTGGCAACACAGTTTTTCTTAATGCCAATTGGATTAATTTCAGTAGCAATACCAATTGCACCTGGTGGAATAGGAATAGGACATGCAGCTTTTGAATCTCTTTATCAAATTGCGGGACTTGATGGTGGAGCAGATGTTTTTAATATATTCGTAATTGTTCAGTTAGGAGTTTTTCTCCTTGGAGGAATTCCATATTTTTTTTATAGTGACAAATATAAAATGCCTAAGGTAAATCAATTAATTAACAAAAAAGACTAGATATAGTTTTCAATAGTTAATTTAACATAAAGAATCAGACTGAAAAATTTTTATGTGCTCTAAAACGCAAGATGAAAGTGCATTAAGATCATATCCTCCCTCTAATAGACTCATGATTCTACCTCCTGAAGTTTTTTGAGCCAACATTTTCAACTCTTTCGTCAATTCTACAAAAGTTTTTTCTGTCAGTTCCAGAGAAGCTAAAGGATCATCGCGATGTGCATCAAATCCCGCAGATATTAAAACATAATCTGGATTGAATTCTAACAAGTTTGGTTTGACTAAAGTATGAAAGATGTTTAAATATTCTTCATCACCAATTCCAGGAAGAACTGGGACATTTAGTGTATAACCTAGACCATTAGAACTACCCTTTTCATTAGAGAACCCTGTCCCTGGATAACAACTTCGAGGATCCTGATGCATACTTACAAAAAAAACATCTGATCTTTCTTCAAAAAAATGTTGTGTCCCATTGCCGTGATGAACATCAAAATCAAAAATCAATACTCGTTTAAACCCCATTTTTCTAGTTAAAAATTCTGCTGCAAGGGCTATATTGTTAAAAAAACAAAATCCCATAGCAAAATTTTGTTCAGCATGATGACCAGGAGGACGCACAGCACAAAATGCATTCTCACATTTACGTTCTGCTACTTCAAGTGCAGCTTCCAAAACTGAGCCTACTGCGTGCAAAGCTGCATTATAAGTTTGGGAAGAAATAACACAATCAGACGTTCGAAGAATTTTGGCACCACTATGTGAAGCAAATTCAACTTCTGAAATCAATTTTTCTGTATGAAGCATTTTCACTTCAGATAATGTTGCTAAACGTCCAGGGCAAACCTCCAGTTTTTCTAACAATCCCTCCGATTGTAATTTTTCTTGGATCGATCTCAACCGATTTGCGTTCTCAGGATGAGAGCCTGTATCATGTTCCAAATAAATAGGATTTGTGTAAAAACTTGTCTTCATAAATTATATCTATATTTAAAAATCCTAATACATAAATATATCTATAATTTTAGACCATCCATTTGTCATCTTTCAAGATAAAGTAAATAATAAATAATTTAGATTATATCTCGGATTGTGTTTGATAAAAAATTTGTTTAAAATCTAATTTATTTCTTATTCAATTAAAAAGCTTATACTTTCAGTATTAAAATAAGACATGGCTAATTTAAAAATTTATACATTTCCTAACCCTATTTTAAGAAAAAAAGCTGAATCGGTGAAGGTATTTGATCGTTCAATTGCTGATATTGCAAACTCAATGTTAGAAGCAATGTACAATTCAGATGGAATTGGTTTAGCAGCTATACAAGCAGGCATACTCAAGCGAATAATAGTAATCGATCTGAATAGTGGTATAGAAGATTCCAGCAAAAGGGAGCCTCATATTTTTGTTAATCCAATAATTTTAAAAGAATCCGGGAATACTGTTTCTGAGGAAGGGTGCTTGAGTGTTATTGATTTTAGGGGAGAAATTCAACGTTCGGAAAAAATTACTTTAGAATATCAAGATGTGAATGGAAAAAATGAAAAAATAGAAGCGGAAGGAATGATGTCGATTTGTCTTCAACACGAAATTGATCATCTAAATGGAATTTTATTTATTGATCATTTACCTTTCTTAAAACAGAAAATGGTAAAAAAGCGTTTATCCAAACTCTCCAAGGAGTTTGCATGAAATTAACAAATTCATTTATTTTTAAATTATTTTTACTTTTTTTTTATGTATTTTTTTCAATTAACGTAGAAGTATTTTCCGAAGAAATTAATTATGCGAAAGCACTTGTCACAACTTCCTCTGGGATTCAAATTCATGTTGAAGTTGCCGATAATTTAATGAAAAGACGTTTGGGATTGGGTAAAAGATCTCATCTTAAAAAAAACTGGGGAATGTTATTTGTATTTGATAAACTAGAGAAACACCATTTTTGGATGAAGGACATGAATTTCCCTTTGGACATAATTTGGTTAGATAATTATAGGATTGTACATATAATTAAGAATGTTAAACCTATACAATCTGGGAATCCTCCTCCAATTTTAAAACCTTTATCTCCAGCAAATTTTGTTCTTGAAATTGCAGCAGGACAAGCTAATAAGCTTAAATTGAAGAAAGGTGATATTCTAAGTTACAAATTTTAACTTTTTAATCCTAATCCAATATTTTATGAATTCATCAAATGAAGGGAAAAAAACTATTTGTATTGTGGATGATGAAGTAGCGATTCGTGATACTCTTGAGAATGTTCTTTTAGATGAAGGATATAATGTACTTTCATGTAAAGACTCTAAAGACTTTTTTAAAATGTTGGAGAACAAAACTCCTTCTTTAGTACTTTTGGATATTTGGCTTCCAGGCATAGACGGAATGGCTATTCTTAACAGGCTTCGTGGCAGTCATCCTACCCTACCTGTCATTATGATAAGTGGACATGCTGGTATAGATTCAGCGGTTAATGCAATAAAAATGGGAGCAGTTGATTTTATGGAAAAACCGTTGCGTCTTGAAATATTGCTCGACAAACTTTCCCAAGTACTATCTAAAAAACCTTCTGAAAAATTAAAAGATATTGCTTCAGACACCAGGATGGAAGTTGCAAAAATAATCAACCCAATTATTCCTTCTGGTGCTATTAGACTTAAAGATTCCAATCGTCCTCAGCGAACATTAAAAAATAATGTTGTTTTAAATGGTAAAGGTCTTTTAACAGGGCGTAATACTGGAATTATTTTAAGTCCACTTGATGTTAATTCAGGTATAATTTTCCAAACTTTGGATGACAAATCCGTGCCGGCACATATCACAAACATAGAAAATTTCTCTCAATCTGTAGCAAAACAGTCTTTTTCTGCAAATTCAACAGTTTTAGCATGCGAAAATCGAAGAGTGATGACTGTAGAACATCTAATGGCTTCATTACATATGGCGGGTATAACTAACATATTAGCAAAAGTAGATGAAGAAATTCCAAATATTGATGGATCTGCAGCTGATTTTAGTAAGCTTATCAGAGAAGCCGGAATTCAGGATCAGAGAGTCTTAGCTAAAGATGCAGTTGTTTTAGAACCAATCCAAGTAGGAAGAAAAAAATTGGATGAGAAACACCTTTTTGTAGAACCTTTTGATGGATTTGAGATTGATATGCGAGTAGATTTTTCAGATCCAATAGGGGAACAAAAACTTATTTTTAATACAGAGATAGATTCTTTTGATAAGGATATTGCTCCCGCACGCTCTTTTAACACTTTTGAAAATATTGATATTGCACAAAAAAAAGGTACGGTTGGTAGTGGTTATTTAGATTCTCACATAATCATGCATGAAGGAAAAGTAATTAATACTGAATTAAGATATCAAGATGAATTTGTTCGTCACAAAATACTTGATTTAATTGGTGACCTATACTTGCTAGGTTATTCTCTAAAAGGTCGAGTTGTAGCTAACATGACATCACATGGATATAATCAAGCACTAGTCCAAAAACTTCACGTTGCACTTACTACCTGAAAATTGTTTCTTTTATAGGGGCAAACAAAATAAATTTAAAATCATTAAAAACTATTTTATTTAAATGTATTCCACAGAACTAAATCCAAAACCTTAAAATTATGCGTCATCAAGCACGATCATACGCACTTCAAGCACTATTTCAAGCTGATCTTCTCCAAAGCAAAGCAATGAAACACGCAGACCGTTTTTTTGATCAACTTGACACAAGTCAAGAGACAAAATCATTCGCTAGAGAACTTGTAGAAGGAACTCTAAAACATCGTAAATATTTAGATCGTTATTTACGGCAAAATCTAGAAAACTGGAAGCTTAGCAGGCTATCTACAACAGTTAGAAACATATTACGTCTCGGAACCTATGAATTATTTAACCATCCAGAAACATCGCACAGTGTAGTAATCAATGAAGCTATTGAACTTTGTAAGGATTTCGTAGACGATACTTCTCATGGTATCACAAATCGTGTCTTACAAAAAGTTTTTGACCAAATATCAAAAGAAAGGGAATCAAAAATAATTTAAAAAAAAACATCTGAGTTGCCTAGATTCCGCTTGAGAAAGAATAACTCTTTTTGAAAATTATTTTTCAAAAATTCACTTTTAGCAAAGTTTTTCACTCTCTTATTTCTGCCAAATTATTCAATTTTTCTCCCGTCAAACGATACATAGTCCATTCTTTCAATGAATAGGCTCCAATATTTTCATAAAAATCCATTGCTTTTTTGTTCCAGTTAAGAACAGACCAATCCAATCGACCTCCATCGACTTCTTTCACTCTTCTAGCCAAATTGCATAACAATGCCTTCCCTATGCCTTTTCCCCTTTCACTTTCTCTCACAAAAAGATCTTCTAAATAAATTCCTGTTCGGCCTAAAAATGTAGAAAAAGAAAAGAAATACAAAGCAAAACCTAAAACTCTTTTTTTGTCAAAAGCTATAATTACTTCAGCACGAGATTTAGGCCCAAATAAAGTTTTTTTTAGCAATTCTTGAGAACTTACCACCTCGTCCAAGAGATTTTCATATTCAGCAAGCTCTTTAATTAATTCCAATATTACAGACACGTCTTTAATAGTAGCTTTTCTAATTTTAAAGTGTTTTTTTTTATCCATAGTCTTTTTTAGAAAACTTAATATTGATTAATAATTTTTTCATAATATTCTGCCTCTTTTGTTTTTCCTCTTTTTTTAAAACCATGTGCCAAAATTTTACATTTTTTTCTAAGCACTTTTTTAGCGGCAATAATATCTTTTTGAAGTAAATTTTCTTTATCCAAAAGATTTTTTATTGATTTTATTCTATATCGATCAAAACCCCAATCACTTTTTGACAGTTGGTCGGCATGCCCACCGAACCTCGTCATTAATTTTTCATTTAATAACGACACCTTATACTTATAAGTTAAACGTAACCATAGATCGTAATCTTCACATACTGGAAGTTTTTCATCAAACATACCATGAAATTCCATAAGCTCTCTTTTAAGTAGAACAGATGATGGTGAAATTATGCATAGTTCTAGACTTGGCTCAAAGATCCACCCTTCTCTTTTTTGATGTTTTTTTTTGGGATTAACCCTGATTCCATTTCTGATCCAAATTTCATCAGTATAATGAATTGGACACTCAGGAAAAATATTAATTTGATCAATTTGTTTTTGTAATTTTTTAGGGTGCCAATAATCATCAGAATCTAAAAAAGCAAGCCATTCACTGCTGCTATTTGAAATAGCTTCATTCCTTGCTTTACTAACTCCAAGGTTTCTATCAAAAATAATAGAGCGAATTCTTCCAGAATAATTTTTTAGAAATTCCGATGTCGAATCTGTTGAGCCGTCATCTACCACGACCAACTCAAAATCTTTAAATGTCTGTCCTAAAACCGAATCTAAAGAACTTTTCAACCATTTTACTCTATTCCAAGTAGGTAAGATTACTGTTACTAGAGGCATGGATGATTCCAATTTTTTAAAATAAAATAATAAAATAACTAGTATTTATTTTTTTTAATTTAGTCTAATTGCATCAAAATAAATTTATATATTCTATGAATTAAAAACTACTTTAGTTAACAGGGGGGGAAACTATCACATTCTAAGAATATATTAAACCAGTTCTCTAAATATATTAAATATTTATAAGAATGAAAAAATTTATTTGGGTTTATAATATTAAATCTAATTTTAAAATTAATGAATAGATGAACTTGAAGAATTAAATTCAAGGAATCGGTTAAAATACTACTTAAAATAGATTATTTAATTAAACTTATAAAAAGTCACATCTTAAATCTATTCTATACGAGATTTAATAAAACCCATTAATTCCTTACTAGACCAATCTCTAATTCCTAAAGCTCTTCCTAAGATAATGCCTTCTGGATCAATCAAAAAAGTAACAGGTATGTTTTTAACATTATAAAGTTTAGTTATTTCCATATTTACATCTGAAAGAAGCGGAAAAGTTAAACTATTTTTTTTAGAAAATTTTTTTATCTTTTCTACATTTTCTCCCATTGCAACAGCAAGAATTACTAGATTCTCTTCTCCCATAATCTGAAATGCTTTTTCCAAATCTGGCATTTCCTTCAAACACGGATAGCACCATGTCGCCCAAAAATTTAATAATACAAAACGACCTTCAAAATCTTTCAAACTAACTGATCGACCGTCAGACATTTCTGTTGAAAAATCATTTGCCTTAAGCCAAAATTTTGCTGGGGTGATTCGTAAATTCTCCAAAATTTTTTTTTCGTCTATAGACAAAACTAAATTTTTGCTGTTGGATGCTAACAAAAAATTTAATGATAAAAAAAACAACACCCACAAAACAAAATTTTTGATAATAATTGATCTGAATCTTTTCATAATTATTTTGATAAAAATTCTAATTATTAAATTACTAAATTTTTTAAATTAATTATTTTTCAATTACAAACATATATTATAATCAAAAAAAAAATTTAAACAATTTGCAATCACATTGTTTGTAATTTTAATTTACGCACAGGAGGCCAATTGTATATTACTCTCACGTAATCAAGGTTTTCAATAAATCCACTTTTTTGCAAAAAATCTGAAAAAGCTATTTGTCCATCAGAGTCTCCTATTGCCAGTATTATCAATGCATCACGAAATTTATCTAAGAATTTTGGAGGTGGTAAATCAGGGAATCCCCATGCGGGCCATTTTTTTATATGACGACCCTCTGCACCTTGACGATTGTCTAGAAAACCTAATATTCTTACTCCTCTATTTTCGAAACTTTTTGCAGCCTGCCTCCCTGTAGGTCCAGAACCAACTATTAACACTCCTCTGCGGTTTTTTAATTTTCCAAATTCTAGTAGATAGTGAACTTTTGCTTCAAACATAGCAGGTCTTTTATAAATATAATCAGATCGAGAAAGACGTTTAGGAGAATGATACTTATTCAAAAGAACACTCGGATGCTTGCCAAATTTTGCCCCTCTTCCGTATGCTTTAAAAATAATGTCATAATCTTCTGCCCATTCATTATTAGAATAACCACCAATTTCATAAAACAATTTTTTTTTTGCAAAAAAAGTTGGATGTATTATCGGAGATTCTGCAAATAAATCAGACTCTATTTGCTCATGAGTTTTAAGGGCGTTATTCCATGATTGATATCTTATAATACTTTCCGAAAGTGAACCTTTATCAGTAAACCCTCCTACCATACAACCAATAAGGTCTAAAGTCTGATTCTTTTTTAAAAAATTAACTTGCTTTTCCAATCTGGTTCTATGCATCCTATCGTCTGCATCCATTCGAGCAACAAAATATCCTTTACACTCGGTCAAGCCTGTGTTTAGTGCAGATACAATTCCTCTTGGTTCCGTCCTGAAAACTCTAATTCTAGGATCTTCCCTACATGATTTTTCAAGCAAATAAGGAGTATCGTCATCCGAACCATCATCGACAATAACAAGCTCATAATGATTTATTGTTTGGTATTTAATATCATTCAAACAATTTTTTAATTTTAAAAAGTCATTACGAACTGGTATTATAATTGAAATTAAAGTTTTGGATTTCAAAAATTTCTTTCTGTAAATTCTGTTGATAAAAGTAATTTAAGTATTTTATCTCTATTATTTTTTTGTTGATTTAGAAGAATAACAAAATAATGTTTTTCTTTACCAGAAAGATAGCCTGCCATTGTATATACTCCACTTAATGTCCCCGTCTTTAAAAAAACTCCCTTCTCATTTTTTAATAAATATTTCTCTTTTGAGAATGCTTTTAACATCAACAAGATCGCTTTCGAAGTAAGACGATTTTTACGGGAAATCCCAGAGCCTTCCTTAACAACAAATTGACCTGTTGGAATTTTTAACACTTTACCCAAATATTCTCTTATTGCCCTATTCCCTTTCCCCAAAGTAGAAGGGGGACCATATCTCTCCAAGCCAATGCTTAATAATAGTTGATTAGCCGTAAAATTGTTTGAATAACGCATCATACCCGCAATTATTTCTGATAATGTTATTTTATTAATATGCGTGTATATAAGACTATCTTCAGAAATAACTGATTTAATATTAGTTTTTAAATAATCAAAAGAAATACCTTCATTCCTCAAAAAAGCTCTTATAACCTCTCCTGCATAATGAATTTCTTGCCCATGGGGAAGGCTAATACGGTGTGATCCGGTTGACAATTTTTCACCTAATCTCCTAGCTAAAGGAGTTAAGGGAGTTTGTTTTTCCGCTGAGTAAATAAGACCATTAGATGCAATTTTAAGATATACTGTATTGAAATTTACTACTAATGCTCCATTCCTAGCATCATACGGATTTTTAGAATATTTAATGCCTGGAATTATTATTTTTTCACTAAAAAGTGAGTTGTCAAAATACAATTTATGAATTTTTTTTGGCATTCCTGGCAATTTGCTGAGATTTTTAGAAATACTTCTCCAAGTTTCAGAAACTAAAAACGGATCTCCTCTGCCTCTTATAATAAGAGATTTTTTTTTGTTTAAAAAAAAATCAGTTCTAAATTGAAAATTAACCCCTAAATAATGTTTTGCTGCTAACGCAGTTGCAATTTTTAGAACAGATGCTGGAATAAACTTAAAATTATTTTTCGGTGGATACTGATATAACACTTTTTGATCATTCGCAACCAAAACACTTCCATTATTTATCAAAAATTTTAATTTTGAATTTAAATTTCTCTGATGGTAATTTTTAGCACACAATGTGGAAGGTATTAAAAGAAAGCATAATAAAACAAATTTTGATAAAAGTATTTTCCCTTGCACTCGACGTAGCTTCTGATTAGGATTAATGTAATATAAAAAAATTATTTATCTCAAAAAAGGCACTATGATCTCAAAGAAAATACTTGTTATCCCTGGAGACGGTATCGGCCCTGAAGTGACTGCTCCTTCTATTCAAGTTTTAAAGCAAATAGCATCGCAATTTGATATTCAATTGGAATTAACAGAAAAATTAGTTGGTGGAGTAGCATATGATTTGACTGGTACTCCAATTCCGGATGATACACTCGATGCCGCAAAAAACTCTGATGCAATTCTACTAGGTGCAGTTGGTGGGCCAAAATGGGAACCTCTGGATTTTTCTGTAAGGCCAGAACGCGGTTTATTGAAATTACGCTCTGAATTAGAATTATACGCAAATTTACGTCCTGCAGTAATATATGGAGATTTGGTAAATGCTTCAACACTTAAACCAGAAGTTGTAGATGGTGCTGACTTAATGGTAGTGCGAGAATTAACTGGAGGGATTTACTTCGGTGAACCACGTGGAGTAGAATTAAGAAATGGTGAACGTGTTGGTTTTAATACTCTGATTTACTCTGAATCGGAAATTAGAAGAATAGCAAAAATTGGTTTTGAAATTGCCATGAAACGCGGTAAAATACTAACTTCTATAGATAAAGCTAATGTTTTGGAATCAACAGAATTATGGAGAGAGATTACAACTGAAGTTGGTAAGGATTTCCCTGAAGTTAAACTAGGGCATATGTATGCAGATAATGCCGCAATGCAGATTATTCGTAATCCAAAACAATTTGATACAATGGTCACAACAAATATGTTTGGTGACATTCTAAGTGATGCAGCAGCTATGATGACTGGTTCTCTTGGAATGTTGCCTTCAGCAAGTATTGGTGGAGGAAACGGAATGTATGAACCAGTGCATGGTTCTGCTCCAGACATAGCTGGTAAAGACAAAGCCAACCCTCTTGCGATGATTTTGTCAGTAGGCATGATGCTCCGATATTCTTTTGATTTAATACATGCTGATGAACTCATTAAACACTCCGTTGTTAAAACTCTTGAGAACTACCGTACAAAAGACATTATGGCTGAAGGCAAAAAACTTGTGGGATGCAAAGAAATGGGAGAGAGAGTTCTCCAATCTCTGGAAAAAAAATACAATTGAGGTATTCTTTCTCAAAAGTAAAATTTTTTTTATACAGACTCCGCTTTCAAGGAGTAAAACTGAAGTCTCGTTTTTCCAGAATAATACAACTGTTAATTGAACTAATGGTTACAAACTGGCTGCTTAAAGGTCAGTCTTTGTCGAGTTTTTTTAGAAACGCCCATCCAAATTTACTTCTTCAAAAAAAAACCTTACTAGAAAATTATAAAAGTAAGACAGTTATCTTTTTCACATTCAGGACACTTCATTTTGTTGACTGGTTTGCTCCTATTCATTTGGCAATTCAACAAGATTTCCCTGGAAAGTATGAAATATTTTACATCGATTTCTCAACTACTTTGCACCGAATTGGTAGAGGATTTGAATATATAAACTTTCAAAAACAAGTAGAGGAACGTCTTACTCAATTGGGAATTTCACATTTATATCATTTTTCTCATGAAGAGCTTTCAGATTTTTCTTCTCACCCAAATCCTTCAATTCTCATAACATGTGAATCAATAAGGCAAGAATCTTTTTCAGTTGAGGAGCGAATTTATCTCCCTCACTATATTCTACCAAAGTCAAATGAAACAGATCTTCCATCAAACATAAGATTTAACCACGTATTTCTTCCTAGTATCCCTCCTTATTCATACAGGCTTCTTAAAAATTCAAAATCAAAAACAAAATTTCATTATGTTGGATATCCAAAACTTTGCACAAGATCAGCACCTATAAATTCTTTCTTCGATTCTAACTTACCCGTAGTACTTTATGCCCCCTCGCTGGATCTTAAACTAATCTTTGACGCTATAGACAAAGGAATTTTAGAAATTTTCAAAGAGATGACATTTTGTAATATCATAATAAAACTTCACCCTTCTCTTGCATCAAGAAGACACTACATTACAACTTTTTTAAGTGAACAACTCAAACTTGAAGAGCACATTATGATTGATGAGCTCTCTGGGATTCAAAGTTTAGCCACGGAATCTAAAATTTTGGTAGCAGATTTCGGAAGTATGGGAGGTGAATATAGGTTAAGGTTTGGTAAGCGGGTAGTTTTTCTTGAAACACCAAAGAAATATGAAGGTGGAGCAGATTTAATCTTTAGAGATGATTTTGCAGATTCAATATGTAATGTAAAAAACTTGGGGAATACAATTTCAAATTTGTTAAAAAAAGGGAATCTCTCGAAATCTGAATTAGAAATTATGCGTCAGAAAGTTTTAAGTTATACTGGAGAGTCTGATAAAAAAGCAGCTAGATCCATTGACGAAATTTGCTCTAAAACATGAATTCTATTCACGATGAACCAGATCCAACGAAAATGCTGGTACACAAATGGACCAATATTCAACTTCTTCTTCAAAGGGGTTTGAATATCTAACTCTACTTCCCTTTCTAATCAAAAGTGATTGACCTACCTTAAGAATAATTTTTTCATCATCAATCTCTATTTTTTTTCGTCCTCGAATTACTAAAGTATATTCATCAAATTCAGGATTTTGAAAGGGTTCACTCCACCCTGGAGGAGCAACCATATGTGCAATACTATGTTCAGATTCATTGTTAACTTCCCTACCAATATGCTCTTCTATAAGTTTCCCATCAGTAGTTGGAACAACAAAAGGTTTATTTTGTAAAAAATAAGAATTACTCATATTGTCCTCATTTAAAATTCTTTTTTTGTTATTTTTGGATATATTTCTTTTATCGCCCTATCGTAATGTGATTGATCATCAATTTCCGTCCAGATTAAATCATCTACTCGTAAATATGGGATTTTTTCCCCTGCACATACATCAGATATACATTCTTCATAATGATAATTACAAGGGAATATTAGATTGGCTTCATGATGAGAGCACATAAAGCTAAAAAAACTCAGAGAAATTTTTGAAATTCCAACTAACTCACCCTTAATTGACCAATTTTTTCGAGGATGTTTTGAAATAGCTTTAATTTCTCCAAAAACTGTATCTGATTTTGACTCTAGTACTACAAATTTTTCATTATCTTCTCCGTAAATATAAACTTCATCTTTAGATCCTGTTTTACCAGAGGAAAGCACTACATCTGATCCTTCAAAATTTAATACTGATTTCAATGCGTAAGCTTCGTATAGTAAATCAGATTCTAGTAATAAAAAATCTTCCCTCAAATAATTCCTTGCTACATATAATGAGTGCATGCTCCCAGTTTCAGCATATCGAGGGCTATGTACAAATTCTAAATTAGGAATATTTTTTTGGTTCTTCAGATGATTGTAATACAATTCATTCTGAAACCCAGTTACAAATATAACTTTTTCAATCCCTTCTTTTTTCAATAATTTTAGGGAACGATCAATCAGGGATTCTCCATTTATTTCCAGTAATCCTTTCGGACAAAAACCTATCACTTCCCGCAAACGTATACCCATACCTGCTGCAAGAATTACAGCGGTATTTATTTTTGAAAATTTTTTTTTTTTCATCTTAATTTAGGGACTGAATCTCCCTTTAATCTCTTAATAAATTTTTCCACTTGTTTCGTCTCTAAATTGTATCTCATATAATTTCTGGTAACGCCCTCCCTTCAACAGCAATTCCTCGTGAGAACCTTCTTCTACGATTTGTCCATCCTCCATTACACATATTCTATCCGCATTTCTAATTGTTGATAGTCTATGAGCAATCACGATTGTTGTACGATTTTCCATTAAATGTTCTATCGCCTGCTGTACTTCAATTTCTGACTCAGAGTCCAAAGCAGAAGTGGCTTCATCCAGAATAAGAATAGGGGCATCTTTTACTAATGCCCTAGCAATCGAGAGTCTTTGCCTTTGCCCACCTGATAGTCTAGTCCCTTTTTCACCTATTACAGTTTGGTATCCATTGGGTTGTTCTGAAATAAATAAATGCGCATTAGCGGCCCTTGCCGCTGCATACATACGTTCTTTTGAACATTCAGGCTGACCGTAAGTTATATTACTTGCGATAGTATCATTAAAAAGGATTGTATCTTGGGTAACTATGGCAATTAATTTTCGAAGAGAGATTAAATCTAAGTCTCGTAAATCATGTCCGTCAATTTTAATTTCTCCTCTTGTTACATCATAAAAACGTGGAATCAAATTTGCTACAGTAGTTTTACCCGCACCGCTACTGCCTACCAAAGCAACTGCCTCTCCTTTTTGTACAATTAGTCTAAAATCATTAACAGAAGGTTCATCTTTTTCAGGATAGTGAAAAGCCTTAACATTTAAATTTATTTCTCTATTAAAGCTCATTAATTTTTCAGCATTAGGTGAATTAACAATATCGTCTTTGACATCAAGTATGTCAAAAATCCTCCTCACTGCTGCCAAACCTTCCTGTAACTTTAAGTTAAATCCATTTAATTTTTTTACTGGCTCATTCAACATAAAAAAACTAATTAAAAAAGAGGTGAAATCACCAGGGGTAATCTGATCATTTATTATTAGATAACCACCGAAAGCTACAATAGTAGCTCCTGCTGCAGCACCTATAATTTCAATTATTGGATATGAATAAGAATCAATCATTATAGAGCGCATGTGATTATTGTAGAGGTCGTTATTAGATTCACTAAAACGCTTACTTTCATATTTTTCCATTCCGAAGGCTTTAACAACTCGAATCCCAGAAATTGTTTCCACTAGTAAACTACTTAGGCCTCCAAAACTAATCTGTCTTTTGCTTACTGCTATTTTATTTCGACGACCAAAAATTTGTATAAAAAATACTGCAACAGGAATAATAACCATGGTCACTATTGCAAGCTCCCAACTACGAAAAAACATTATCCCAATTAAAATAAAAAATTGCGGAATATCACGAAAAGGCCCCGTAACACCTATTTGCAACATATTTTGGAAAACATGTAAATCGTTAGTAAATCTTGAAATAAGATCACCAGTTTTTGATCGTGCAAAAAATGTAAGTGAAAGATTTACTAGATGATCAAAAAGATTTTGCCTTAGTTTTACAATAAGACTTTGGATCAGATGACCTACGCTAAAATTATGGCCAAAAAAAAACAATCCCTTAATCGCGAAGACAATTATCATTCCAAGTCCCACTAAAAAATACTGCTCAAGCTCCGGTTTATCTCCATAAACAATAGCATCCACTATATCTTTAGCATAGTATGCTGGAGCGGCTGTAAAAATGTTATAACCACCCATGCAAAATATACTGAAAATCACCCATGTCTTGAGAGGCGCAATAAGACTAAAAATACGCAATAAAATATTTTTTGATTTTTCCTTCGTCATTTAAAAACATCTTTGTATTAATTTACTTAATTTTTGTTTTTCTTCTCCCATCCAGTTCCTTCATGAGAGTCTTTGAATACTATGCCGATATCGTCTAAGCGATCTCTAATTAAATCTGCATTTTCATAATCTTTTCTATTCCGTAAATTAGTTCTTAGTTCTACAAAAATGTCCAATACACCTTTCAAGTTTAAGTCCACCTGCTCTTTTTCTATCGACTCCGGGATTATGCCAAGAACATCTCCTCCCAGAGAAGAAAATAAACATTCTGCATCAGCAATTGCTTCTTGATCTGGATCTCTTTTTGACAATAAATTATTTACTTCATGACTTAACTCAAATAGTACTGCAAAAGCTTTTGGTGTAGAAAAATCATCATCCATCGCATGACAAAAACGCTTCTTATATTCTACGAAATATTTTCCTTTAGATTTAATTTTACTTTGTTTATTATCACGAAGTTTCTTAACCGTTTGCTTTAGTCTATTCAATGAATTGTTTGCATCACCAAGTGCTCTCTCACTAAAATCTACTACAGAACGATAATGACTCGCAGCAATGAAATAGCGTATAATCAATGGATCAAATTTTTTAAATAAATCAAAAAGAGTTATAAAATTTCCAGTTGATTTACTCATTTTTTGACCCCCAACTGTAAGTATATTTGTATGTATCCAATTTCGCGCAAATGGTTTCTCAAGTCCTCTAGCTTGAGCTATTTCACACTCATGATGTGGAAATTTTAAATCCATACCTCCTCCATGAATATCAAATTCTTTCCCCAAGTAACGAGTGCTCATTACAACACATTCGGTATGCCATCCAGGATAACCCCAGCCACTAAATGGATCTCTCCATCTCATTAAATGACCTTTTTCTGCTTTTTTCCAAAGAGCAAAATCTCCCGGGTGGCGTTTTTCTGAACGAACTTTCACTCTAGCTCCGCCTTGCATTTCTTCAATTATTCTGTTTGAAAGCTCTCCATACTTAGGGTCTTTGCTAATTTCAAAATAAACTGAACCATTTGATTCATAGGCTAGGCCCTTTTTTAGTAAAATTTCTATAGCCTCTAGCTGTTCTGGAATATGTCCTGTAGCTCTAGGACTAATATCAGGTCGAATTACACCTAAACAATCCATAACCTCAAAATGTCTTCGTGTAAAATTTTCTGCAACTACCATTGGTTCCTGGTCTAATTCCCTGGCTTGCTTAAGCATCCTATCTTCCCCATCATTGTCTTCACCCAACAAATGTCCTACATCGGTAATGTTCTGCACATAAAAAGTTTTATAACCACGATAACGAAGATAACGAAGAATAACATCAAAACTAACATATGCTTTAGCATGCCCTAGATGACTATCACTATAAACAGTAGGTCCACAAACATACATAGAGGCTTGACCTTCTTGAACCGACATAAATGGCTCTTTTTTGCCGGAATAAGAGTTATAAATTTGAAGGGGCATATTTCCTGATCAATCACTCAAATTCCAAATCGCGAATTTTGACAATCCAGAATTTTGGGTTTCATCTTGAGCAAAGCGAGGTTCACGAGATTTTACTAGTTCAATATAATGATTGATGCTAACTTCAATACGCTCGAAGAATGGTTGAGGATAAACTCCTAAGAAAATTGACCAAAAGACCAGCGGAACTAGTACAACTATCTCACGAATTGATAAATCACTAAGACCTTTCACGAGATCTTTCTTTAACGGGCCAAAAAGAACACGTTGTACCATCCAAAGCATATAGATTGCAGCAATGACTACTCCTACAGCTGCGACAATTCCATACCAAATATTGATCCTAGCAGCTCCAATCATAGCCAGTATTTCTCCAACAAAACCATTTAATCCCGGCAAACCAACAGAAGCCATCGAAAAGAAAACTAAAAAAACTGCAAATTTAGGCATAGTATGAATTACACCTCCATACTCAGAAATTTTCTGGGTGTGAGTTCTCTCGTAAATCATACCAACAGTCAAGAAAAGTGCTCCTGTTACAATCGCATGGTTTATCATTTGGATCCAACTCCCTGAAAGACCTTGAATATTAAGAGCAAATAATCCTAATACGATATAACCCATATGTGCAACAGAAGAATACGCAATCAAACGCTTAATTTGAGTTTGTACCATAGCAACCATACCACCATAAATTATTCCTATCAAAGCTAGCACCATAAAAAAAGGAGCTAACTCATAAACGGCAAATGGAAATACAGGCATAGCAAATCTTAAAAAACCATATGGACCAAATTTCAACATTACAGCTGCAAGTTGTACTGATCCAGCTGTTGGAGCTTCATAGTGTGCATCAGGGAGCCAAGTATGCAGTGGGAAAAGTGGAATTTTTACTGCAAAAGCTACTGCAAATCCTATAAAAAGCCATAACTGTGTTTCAGAAGGAATTGCCATTCCATACCAGTCCATTATATTGAAAGACCAGTCCCCGTGTAAATCCTTGTATATGTTTGCAGTATAAATTAAGGACACTAACATCAACAAAGATCCTAACATTGTATATATAAAAAATTTGATGGTTGCATAGAGCCTGTTTGTACCCCCCCAAATTCCAATCAATAAATACATAGGAACTAACATAATCTCAAAAAACACGTAAAAAAGGACAACATCCAATGCCGCAAAACAACCGAGCATACCTATTTGAAGCAATAACATTTGTATTTGGAATTGCCAATTCCGATTTTTTAGATTCCAAGAACCTAAAAGAGTTAAAGGGGTAATGAAGCTAATAAGTAGAAAAAAGAAAAGATTAAGTCCATCCAACCCTATGAAAAATTCTATGTTAAATTTAGAAATCCAAGTGTGACGCTCTACCATTTGTAAGTTCTCACTACTTTTATCAAAATTCACCCAGAGATTAAGACTTAGCAAAAAAGTAGCAATACTACTCAATATTGCAACTACTTTGGATGGGGCGCCATCTCCTTCATCCCGAAATAATAATATAAAAATAATACCTATAGCGGGCGAAAATATAATAAACGATAGAATAGGTAATCCCAAAATATCCATTAGATTTGGTCGGCAATGATTGAAGTGAAGAAGTTAAAAATCAGCAAGAAATATATTATTGATATAAAATTGTCCTCATTATTTCTAGTGTAACTTATTATATTGATGAAACAAATTAAACTACATATAAACCTAAGAGAATTAGATATTTAAAGCAAGATCAATTTGAGTAGTTAAAATTTTTCTTTAGATTAAAAAATTAAATTTCAACACCCATACGAGGTAACAATGGCTTAACTAAATCTCCAATTGTTATATTATTATTAAAATCCCAATTCAAACCTAAAATAAGATCCAGTGGGAAAATCGTTTGTGCTGATTCGTCTTGGCATAGACCGCTTGTAAAAGCACTTACATTAACTGAATGAACTACTTCTTTATCAAGTAAATCACTCTTTAACCATCTTCTTTTAAAATCCGAAAGATATTCAACTTGTTCAAAACTACCAAAACAAATCATCCCATTTAAAAAACTTAAAGTTGTAAAAACTAAAAATAAACTAGGACACAACCTTCCTTTTTCAAGTTCTCTAATAATTTCTTCCAACGAAAGTTCAAGTTTGTAGTTCTGACTAATTAACAATCCATTTTTTAAGATAACTGATTGTTGTCGAACTTTTTTTTTATAGATGCCTTCTATTGAGAAGAAAGGTAATTCTGCAGGGAAAAAACCTAAAATTTTTTCTCTAATTTTTGAATTAAAAAAAATGGTATGTAATGGATGATCTGATTTTTTCAAAACTTTTATCAAATAATTACGCACAACTTCATTAATATCAAAATAAAAAATTGATTTATCTTTAATAATATAACGCAATTGATTTTCACAAAACCGGGTAGCCCAAATCGAAAAATCATCTCCCTTTTTTGCTTGAGGTGTTAATTCGCGAATTGGATCCGCAAAATATGGGATTTGATCAACAAGCCTATCGGGAATCTTACTTTGAAAAACAAGATTATTCTTCATATTTCCCGGTATTAATGAAATTCTGCGTTCGGAAGAATCTCTTAAACGATCAAAATCAGATCTTTTTAAATCTGAAAATCCTTTATATTCTCTTGAAATAACATCCGCCAATTCAAAACGGTTACTATAATTCAAACAACCTGACCAAGCAGAATTTGTAAAAGAAACGCCGGAATAAGTACCAACAAAATAAGTTTCCTTGGGAGGCATTCCCAACAATGATAAATGATGTAAAGCTAAAAAAGTTGGTCCTTCAGATACAGTTAAGTGAGTCGCTGTCTGAATTACTCGTGTTTCCTCTAATCTATTTAAAAATATTTTTGCTTCATACAAACCAATACCAACCCTTAAAAACTCTTTTTCAAAAGCCTCTCTCAATGCATTCTCCATGGGAGGTTTATTTGAAGTTTTTTGCCAGAGAATATTTGAATATTCAGAAACTGGTAAATCCCATGCTTTTTCTAATATACTTGCTAGAATAGGTCTTTTGGCTTTATAAAGTAAATCTTTAATATTATTTTTGTCAGACATCATGCTTCAAAACTTGTATTTTTTTTAAAAAGTAAATAGTCTCTATTTTTTATTATAATTTAATTTTTTTTAAAATTTGAAATTTAAACCTCTTTTAAAAATTTGTTTCCATTACGAAAATATGCCTCTCCCCAAAAGGGGACATGAAACAGATGCTGGCATAGACCTAACAGTTATGGCTGTAGATCAAAAATCAAAAAACATTTTCTTTTTTGACACAGGTATTTCCATACAGCTTAGCCCAGGATACTATGCTGAAATAGTTCCTCGTTCAAGTATTACTAAAACTGATTTTTTTTTGGCAAATAGTGTTGGCATTATTGATCCAGATTATAGAGGACGTATCTTCATGCCTTTTCGATACATCGGGAACTCTAACAGCGTTGAAGCCGCAGAAAAATTGATTCATAAGAGAATTGGACAATTGATAATTCGTAAACTCGAAAGTTGTCGTATCAAAATAGTCAAATCACTTGATGACACTGAACGTGGGATAAATGGGTTCGGTAGTACCGGGAAATGAATCAAAAGAATAACTTAATTTGGAGATTTTGAAATCTCCTCTACTTTGATATTCATCACTGACCAATTTTTTGAATTACTTTGTAACTTTAAAGACACTATTACCACCTTGCCTAATCCCTCGTCTCCAACACGTACACGAACAATTGAATTTTCAATTTGATTATCTCTTAAATCTAAATGCATTTCCGGTTCCTCAAGAATCGGATATTCCTCTAATATTGTTATTAATTCATCGTGATTTCTAATTGCTTCTTCAGCTTTCTGATAAGCTGCTGATTTCTCAATACTATAACGTTGAAACAAAATAGCTATTGAAAAAAATCCAAATATAATAATATTTCCAAGGAAAATACGTAGAATAGGTCTCAAAGGATACTTTTTATCAATAACTACCGTACCATGCCATTTGTCTGCAAATCTTCTTGCATAGTCATCTCTTAAAAGAATTATACCTTCCAGAGGCAATATTAGCAGGAAAATATTTCTACTTAGAAGAACAAAAATAGATGGTGATTCTGATAAATCATTAATAGCGCTAATTTTCATACCTAAAAGAAATTTTCCTGGGCTATTACCTAAAATATCTTTAAAAATTAACATTAATAGGACGCTGCTATAAAAAGGAATTAATTCTTGAAAGTCACGAGATTGCGTCACCAAATCCCAATGTTCTTTTTTAGTAATTTCCGAAATAGTATTGACAAAAAGTAAAGCAATAATAAAATCTAACAACAATGAAAACAAGCGTTTCCCTTTCGAAGAAACTTTTATACGTTTGTCATCATTATTCCCAGATTTTTTTTTATTTTCATCTTTAAAGTTAGAATTCATTTTTAATATATTTATTAACAAACTCTCTAATTACCGCTGCAACTGTTTCTGGATTATCAAGATGTAAATGATGATCACCATTAATTATACTATGGTGAAAATTTTTAATATAAGGAATTCTTTTTCTATATGATTCTTTCCAAAAGTCTTTTTTTCTTGATTCGGCATCAATAAGTAATACAGGAGCTTTTATTCTCTGTAAAAAAGCAAGAGATTGTTCTTCAGTAAAGTAATATCTTGACTTCGATTTTAATCGGGGATCACTATTCCATGAAAACCCTCCTACTACGGGTTTGATCCCTCTAGCAACTAGAGTTTTAACTGAAGACTCTGAAATGGATCCTACAGAATGTCGAACTTTAACTGCTGTTTCAAAGTCAGGATAAACAGGAAGTTTTTTATCTGACAGTTTCATCCATTCTCTAGATGCTTCAAATAATGTCTCCGGTGAAGTCTCAGCTTTTTGAGTAATAGAACCTAGTCCATCAATCAAAATTACTGAATCAATCTTATCTGGAACTGTGCCCGCAAGATAGGATGCAATCCCTGCTCCCATTGAATGGCCGATCAAAGAAAAACGATCCCAATCTAAACAATTTAACACTTCAAGAGCATCCACGATCATATCAATAAAATGGTATGATGAGCCAGGAGGCCTGTGATCCGAAAAACCATGACCAGGCAAATCGAGTGACACAAGAAGAAATTCTTCAAGTAATGGGGCTAAATGATCAAATGTTGCAGCATTATCTAACCAACCATGAAATCCCAACAAAGGCATCCCTTCTGGATTGCCCCAACACTTAGCTGCTAAATTTAGATAAGAAATTTTTATTCTTATTTCTTTATAACCACTTAAATTAAGACTATTTTTTTTTATTGAGCTGGTCATAACAAAACACATTTCTTTAAAAAAAATCTCACTGCTTGTTGTAAATTAAAGGGTTATTCATATATTAGGCAAATGTCCGCAATTTTTTTAAACTCAAAATACTTGAATTTGGAAAATATTCTCTTATCTGTATATGATTTTTAACTAATATATTTTCATAATTTTATCTTAGAATAAATTTAGTAGTCCCTAAAAAATATTTTCTTGGTTAGGAATTTTTTATAATTCAAATATATTTCTTTCTATTTCTTCTATCCCAATCCTCCCTTTAAAAACCCTTTAAGACTTTTTAAATTTGTCATAAGAAAGAAAAGAGTTCGTTTATCATGAATTTTTTGTCATATTTTTTCCTAAATTTCTGCACGAGACATTTAGGAATTGCACTTTATTCCCTTCAAATACATTTTAATTTCACGAAACTCTTTAAAAAAAGTATATTCAACCAGAGCAATATAAACTACAATCAATGCTAAAACACTTTTGTGATTATTTAATGAAATATTCATAGCAGTTTTAAAACCCATACTGTAGCCTAAGGCGATCATTTTTTTATGCTATTCTTCTCCAAAAAGTGTATTCCGTCTTCAGACATTTTATTATAATTCATTTTAGCTTAATGAATATATCTCCCATGATTAAAGATTTATAAAGTGCAAGCCTGGAAATTATTTTTAAATAATGACGCAAAAAAATACAAATTATTCCCTGAACCAAATAGTTCATGAAGTAAGACAATATTAATACACTTATCGCTAAATTTTCTATAATGCAAAAAAAGTTTTTTGTGGTGTTGAAAAATTTTGCTTGGTTAACAAATTCATTTCCATTTTTTGAATTTGTAACAATATGGTAAAGTTAAATAAATATCTCACCATAATTCAAAAAATTGCTCAATTCAATGAATACTTAACATTACATTAAATTGGAATGGAATATTTTAAAAAACTTCACCACCCATTCTAAATTAGATATAATAACATTAGGACAACTTAACGTTTTAATTTAAAATGACAATTCGCTAAATAAAATTAAATGGATAAATTAAAACCTGAAATATATGTAAAACTTATAATAGGAGCTATATACTCTGATGTTCAATTTTTGGAATCCGCAAAAAGGCAAATGGCTAATCTTAATCTTTTCATAAAAAATCAGTCCAAAGAATTCCCCTTCGACTTGACTGAATACTATAAATCAGAAATGGGACCTAATTTGAAAAGATGTTTTTTAAGTGCAGAAGGAATCCAAAAAATCGAAACCTGTTTTAAGTGGAAGATAAAATTGGTAAAAATTGAAAATAATTTAAGAGAATCTGGCAAAAGAAGAATCAATCTTGACCCAGGTTATATTGATTTACAGAGTGTAGTTTTGTTTTCAAGTAAAAAAGGCCCTCAAAAAATATATATTCGTAGAGGTGTTTGGGGTGATCTTATTTTACTAAAAGTAAAAAATCGTTTCCAAAACTTACCTTGGACTTTTCCAGATATTCGTAAAGGACGTTATAATAGTTTTTTCTTGGAAGCAGTTAAAGAATTTAAGGAAGAAAAAATTTTACAATGCTAAAATTTTTTATATAATCAATATTTTATTTAAAATTTTTTTACCAAAATTTTAGATATTGTTTGTTACAATGAAAGCGAAATGAATCACTCAAAGGTTGTAATTGTTGTAGCTGGACCAACTGCAAGTGGAAAAAGTGATTTAGCTATAAACTTGGCACAGAAATTTGAAGGTGAACTAATCTGTTCTGATTCCATGCAAGTTTACCGCAGGTTAGATATTGGTACCGCCAAACCAACAAAAAAAGAACAGCAACTTGTACCTCATCATCAAATAGACTTAATTGATCCAAACGAAAATTACTCCGCTGGAAAGTACGAGAAGGATGCCACTATAATTATAAGTAAAATCTATGAGAGAGGGAACATACCTATTTTAGTAGGCGGGACAGGATTGTATTTTCGAGCTCTAATGTACGGAATCAGCAAAATACCTAAAATTCCAAAATTAATAAAAAATAAGGTTTCCAGAATTCATCTGAAACATGGAACCAGATATTGCTGGGAACAACTTTATAGAAATGATCCTCAAAATGCCAATAAAATTCATCCAAACGACACCGCTCGAATACTAAGAAGCTTGGAAGTATATTTTTCTACTGGATTTAGTATAACTAAATTCCAAAAAGATAATCCATTTGCAGAAGCTAGATATAAATTCCTTGCAGTTGCATTCGAATGGGAACGACATCTATTGTACGAAAGAATAAACCAAAGAACCCAAAATATGTTAAAATCAGGATGGATTGAAGAAGTTGAAGAACTACTAAAATATTACCCTAAAGATTCAAAACCCTTTCATTCAATTGGTTATCGTGAAATTATTCAACATCTTTCCGGTAAAATAGATTCCAATCAAATGGTCAATTTAATTCAGCAAAGAACTCGTAGATATGCTAAAAGACAACTGACCTGGTTCAAAAAAGAATCAAATATCGAGTGGTTTCAACCTAGCAAAGTATCAAGAGTATTAGATAGAATCAAAGTTTTTCTTGAAAATTAGTTCACATTAAGGTGAAAATAATAGAAAATAATAAACTACTTCTCCAAATTCAATAGGGATTATCCATGAGACATTATTCAGTTGATAATCAAAATTACTATATTTTCAAAACAAATACTGTTGAAAAAACACCAAACGTTCATTTTCAATGGGGTAAATTCGATTTTCGTATGACATTTGTTTCTAGTAACAGAGAAATCATACAAGCAAACCCAAAAAATTCATTTAAAACTGCTAATGGAGAACAATATCTAGTAAAATCTTTGGAGGTTTTTTATCAAAATGAATGGTTTAAATTTGTTAAACCAACTTCCCATGGAATTCAGTTAGAAGAAACATTATGGACCTTCGATGATAAAAGTTATTTTGTAGAATTCCCAAAGAATTTAATAAATGTTGCCAAATCAATATGTGCTAAAGAACTTGGAATGACTTTATCTGAAAAAGTTTAGAATAATGACATAAAGATTCAAAGCAAAAAATATTTCTTTTAATTTAGAGTAAAAATAATCATCCCATAAAAAAGTATATTAGGGTCAATGGAAAAGAATAATTCAAAAAATATCGAACATGTTAAAAAAGTTTATATCAAGACTTTTGGTTGCCAAATGAACGAATATGATTCTGAAAAAATGGTTGAGGTATTAAAAAAGGAAAATTATTCAATAACAAACCATTCCATAGAAGCAGATTTAATTATACTTAACACTTGTTCGATACGAGAAAAAGCAGAAAACAAAGTTTATAGTGAACTGGGAAGATTAAGAAAACTAAAATCGTATAATCCTAATTTAAAAATAGGTGTAGGTGGATGCGTTGCACAGCAAGAAAAAACTTCTATTTTAAGACGCTCTACCAGCGTTGATTTTGTTTTTGGAACTGACAATTTGTTTGATCTGCCAGAAATTATAAAAAAAATTACTTCAGGTCAAAAAATTTGTCAGACAAAACGTCACCCAAGACAAAAAATCCGAAATTTTATACCAGATTATACCTTCAAAAAAACTAAAAGTTTTGGAATAAAATCTTTCTTAGCTATAACCAAAGGATGTAACAATAATTGTTCCTTTTGTGTCGTTCCATCTACAAGAGGAGGAGAAGTTAGTCGTGAACCAGAAAATATTATTGCAGAAGCCAAGAATCTAATTTCAAGTGGAAGTAAAGAAATATGTTTGTTAGGACAAAATGTAAATTCATACAATGCTAAAGATACAAATTTTGTAGAGCTTTTAAAGAATTTGGATTCACTTAAAAATATGGAAAGATTGCGTTTTATTTCCCCTCACCCTAAAGATTTTAATAATGATTTGGCTGATGCATTTGTAAATCTAAAATCTCTTTGTGAACATATGCATTTACCATTACAATCTGGATCAAATAGAATCCTTAATAGAATGAGGCGTTGGTATACAATGGAAACTTTTTATGAGAAAGTAAATTTATTAAGAGATAGAATACCTACAGCTACATTGTCTACTGATTTAATCGTAGGATTCCCTGGAGAGACAGATGAAGAATTCGAAATGACTATGGAAGCGGTGCGAAAAGTTCGTTTTGACTCTATTTTTTCATTCAAGTATTCTCCAAGGCCAGGAACACAAGCAATAAAATATACAGAACAAATCTCCGAAAATATTAAATCACAAAGGTTAAAAAAATTAATCGAAACACAAGAAAAAATTATTTTAGAAAAAAACAACATCTTAATCGGTTCTGTACAGGAAATTTTAATAGAGAGGGAAAATAATAACCTAGAAAAAACTTTATCTGGTCGTACTCGTGGGAATCATATGGTAAATATAGAAAATTGTGATGCAAATGTGGGAGAACTTGTTCAAGTAAAAATTATCGGTACAAATAAAAACTCACTTATAGCAAAACCTCTATCTAATAACGTCTTTTAAGTATTTATTAAGAAATGACCGCCAAAAAAAAAGTATTTAGTTTGTAAATTCAAAATACTTTCTCAACTCTTTATCTTTAGAAAACGAGTATTAGGATTAGGTGCAATCCTAGGTTCTAATTTTCTACCACATAAGTCGTGATCTGTATAATTAATTACTCTTTTTAAAGGAGGATTTTCAGAAATTTGAATACAACTGTCGCCATGATCTTCCCAAGTTTTATCTGCGCAGCCAATCAAAAAAAATATTATTGCAACAATAAAAATATTTTTAATAAATATTTTTTTTATTAGTATTTTATTTATATATGAAAGAAATGTTTTATATAACATGTTACATCTATTCTCATTAGTTATGAATCTTGTGATTTTATTTAGCTTGAGGCAAAATTTTGCATACAATAAAAAAAAGATATTTTTTTTAAAAAACTTGCTTTTAAATTATCTAATAAAAATAGAGCAAACCAGATGCCAAGTTTTTTTGTAATCTATATTTACGAGTAGTTTTGAATCTTATTGGTGTAGGAATTTCAAAAGAAGTTGACCCGAATATAGCGATTAATGAAGTAATATATTCAGCTGTAATTCAGACAAAACTTCCTAAAGTAAATTGGATATTAATATTTTTTACTCCAGATCATTTTTTACATGCAGGCCTTATCCATGAACTAATTCTCGAAAAAACAAATTGCAAATGTGTTACAGGTTGCAGCGGGATGGGCGTTCTTTGGCAAAAAGAAGAGATCACTAATGGTCCTGGATTAGTTTTAATGGCTGGATACACACCAGAATTGAGAACCCTTGCTTTGGCAAAATTTCAAGAATTAGAACATAGCATAGGAGTTACTCAACAACTTTCAGAAGCTTTAGAAGAATTTACTAACAAAAATCCTCTTTTTTTATTTTTTCCAGATGTGTTTAGGCATCAACCACAAAATTTTATCAATATGTTTAACTTCCTCAAAAACAAACCTATTGTTTTTGGAGCAGGATCTTGCAACAACGGGAATCAACAAACTTCAATTCAATTTGGCCCTGATATAATAACACTAAATGGTGCAGGAGGAATGGCCTTTGAAGGTATACCTAAATTTTGTGCAGGAGTTACTCAGTCGTGTACAACCTTTGGAGAACCAATGTTTGTAACGGAAGTAAAAGACGATATAATAGTCTCTCTAGATGGAATTCCTGCTTTAGAGGTTTTTACTGAAGTTGCAAAAGAATTGGGAGTAAATGATATTGAGGAGGCTGCTCAACAGTTGTTGCTTAGTTTCCCTCTAAATCCGTCACAACCAATTTTCACTGGAGATGGCTCAATAGCTCGCCATATTACCGGAATTGATGTCCCTTCACAAGGAATTACAACTTCAGAAATAGTACAAGAGGGAGGAGTTGTTTCTTTTGCTTATCGTAGTCAAAAATCAGCGGAAGAAGATCTAATACTAATGTTGAAACGTTTGAAAAAACAAAACAATGATAAACCAACCTTTGGGATATATTTCAATTGTGCTTCTCGTGGGGAAGCTCTATATGGGAGACCAAATGTTGATATTGAATTTATAAGAGAAATTTTAGGAGAATTCCCTCTTATTGGTTTTTTTGGTGGATACGAAATGGCTCAAATGCCTCAAGGAGTACAATTATATTCTTACACAGGAGTTCTCGTTTTAATATACCTGTAAATATTAAATTTTGAAAATACTCTAAAATCATAAATCAAAATTTGATTAATCAAGGTGCTCATACTTTTAAAATATTTGTATACCCAAGTATGGAAAAATTAATTTGTATTTTAAAAAAATCTTTATTTAATTCCAAAATAGATTTTTTAATTTATTATTTTAAAATTTTATTAATTTTGTTTTTAGGTGCTTGTGGTTACATAATTGAAGGAAGTAATCCGATTTTGCCAAATGATGCAAAAACAATTGCTATTCTACCGATACAAAATAAAACGTTTTTACCAGGTTTAGAAACTGATTTAGCTGAACAAATAAGTCGATTGCTGCGCTCTAATAGTTCATTAAAAATAGCACCTGCTAATATAGCAGATCTGCAAATAAGCATAACATTATTAAATATTAAGACAAATACTTATGGACTGAGTGAAGAACAAATATCTTCAGGAATTAGGGCAACTCTTTTGGGAGAGACAATTTTGACCGATAGAAGAATTAAGAAAAATATATGGAAAAATTCAATCATCGAAGCACGTCTTACTGAATCTTTAGAGAACGAAATGGAAAATACTTCAGGTATTTCAATTTCTGGAAGAACACGTCAAGTAATCAAACTTTTCGCTTCAAAAATTTATGACCGACTCTTTAATACTTTCTAAAATCTTTTTTTAACCTTACTTATTAAGTAAATACTTTCCTAAAATTTTTTATTAATATATAATGTTTTTTTTCATATTATCTATTACACATGGCTTATATTAAAAATTTAGTATGCATGAAAAACAGTTAGAAAAATTTAAAATCCGTTTGGAAGAAATGCAAATGGAGATTCTTGGTGAATCAGAGGAGACTGTTATAGGTATGCAGGAGGAAAGTACTCTCTATCCTGACCCTAATGATCGTGCGTCACTAGAAACTGAACATATAAATAATCTGCGTATTAGAGATAGGGAAAGGAAACTACTTACTAAAGTTGAAGAAGCATTAGAGCGCATAGAAAAAAAAACTTTCGGAATTTGTGAAGAATGTGGAGAGGAAATTGGGAAAGAACGTTTACTAATCAGACCAGTCACCACATTCTGTGTTGCCTGCAAAGAATCCTTGGAGGCTGAAGAAGATAAATAATTTCCCTAAGATACATTTTTATATTTTTTAAAAATAAAAAAGGCGAGTTAGCTATAATTATTAGCTGGCTCGCCTTTTTTATAAAATTATTCATGTTAGAGAGTGGGGACTACATCATGCCTCCCATGCCTCCCATACCTCCCATGCCTCCCATATCTGGTGATGGCATACCGCCTCCACCACCTGGAGCAGCTGATTTTTCTTCAGGAGCCTCATGAATGCCTGCTTCTGTCGTTAATAAAAGCCCTGCAACAGATGCCGCATTCTCCAACGCTGTCCTTACAACTTTAGTTGGATCTATTATCCCAGCAGAAATCATATCGGTGTAAGTCTCACTAGCAGCATCAAAACCTTCATTAGTACTACTAGCTTTAACTTTGTCAACAATTAATGCTCCTTCAAGTCCCGCATTTGATACAATTTGTCGCAACGGAGCTTCAAGTGCCTTTAGAACAATTTCAGCACCTACTTTTTGATCATGCTGTTTGATTCCTTTAACTGTTTTTTCTACTGTGGCAACAGAACGAATCAGAGCAACTCCACCTCCAGGAACAATTCCTTCCTCGACAGCTGCACGAGTTGCATGTAAGGCATCTTCAACACGTGCCTTTTTTTCCTTCATTTCAACTTCAGTTGCAGCGCCAACGTTAATTACAGCAACTCCTCCGGCTAATTTAGCCAACCGCTCTTGAAGTTTTTCTCGATCATAATCAGAGGTAGTATCTTCAATCTGCGCACGAATTTGGTTAATACGCGATTTTATATCTTCCTTGTTACCTCCACCATCAATAACCGTAGTATTGTCTTTGTCGATAACAATTGATTTTGCCTGTCCAAGTTTAGCAAGTGTTAAATCTTCGAGTTTCATACCCATATCTTCTGAAACTACCACTCCACCTGTAAGGATAGCAAGATCTTCTAACATAGCTTTTCTACGGTCTCCGAATCCTGGAGCTTTTACAGCCGCACATTTCAGAGTCCCTCTTAGCTTGTTTACAACAAGAGTAGCTAAAGCTTCGCCTTCTATATCTTCTGCAATTATAACAAAGGGATTACCTGTCTTTGCTATTTGCTCTATTGCAGGAAGAATATCCTTCATGTTACTAACTTTCTTCTCCACTAAAATCACGTATGGATCTTCAAGAGAAACTTCCATACGCTCTGAGTCAGTTACAAAATATGGTGATAGATAACCACGATCAAACTGCATGCCTTCAACAACCTCCAAACTCGTCTCAGCACTCTTAGCTTCTTCAATGGTAATAACACCGTCTTTACCAACCTTCTCCATTGATTCAGCAATTATATCGCCTATTGTTGAATCATTGTTTGCTGAAATAGTACCGACTTGAGCAATTTCTTTCGATCCAGATACAGATTTAGAAATGCTATGCAGATGTTCTGCTGCAGAAGTAACCGCTTGTTCTATTCCTCTTTTAAGATCCATAGGATTTGCGCCTGCTGCCAAGTTACGATGACCTTCAGTCACAATAGCTTGCGCCAAAACCGTGGCGGTTGTTGTTCCATCACCAGCAACATCTGAAGTCTTTGATGCAACTTCTTTAACCATCTGCGCACCCATATTTTCCAGTTTATCTTCTAATTCAACCTCTTTCGCAACGGTCACACCATCTTTCGTAACTAGAGGCGCACCAAACGACTTATCAATTAAAACATTTCGACCTTTCGGTCCTAATGTGACTTTGACTGCATTAGACAAGGCATTTACACCCTTTAGCAGTTTTTCGCGGTTTTCCGCCGCAAAAATAACTTGTTTTGCCATTTTTTACTCTAAGTTTATATGTTAATATTTTATCTGTTTTTTTATAATTATGCCATAACTCCGAGGATATCATCCTCTCGCATGATGATATAATCTTCACCATCTACTTTTACTTCAGTGCCGCCGTATTTGCTAAACAAAATTTTATCACCTTTTTTTAGACCCATTTCCTGTATGGACCCATTGTCCAGACGTTTACCAGGTCCAACCGCGACCACTTCGCCCTCTTGAGGCTTTTCTTTTGCTGTATCCGGTATAATGATACCAGATGCTGTCATTTCTTCGGCTTCGACGCGCTTTACAAGCACGCGGTCCTGTAAGGGACGAATCATATTTCTCCTTAACTTAGGATTAAAATTAATTAATAAATTGAGCTTCAACGTCAAAAAGCGTATGCTAACCTGTCAAAGCTTAACAGAAATTTTGAAATTTATTCAAAATTTATCGTAAATAAGCATATTAGCTTAACCAACAACATAAAGCAAGTAAAATATAGCACTCACTCGTGAGGAGTGCTAGTGGAATATTAAAAAAAAATCAACATTACAGTTTTAGTCATCAAAAAATATTCTAAAAATTTTTGACTATAACTTCTCAATTTAAACTCAAAATTAAATGGATAATAAAGAAAATCAACAACAAATCCGTTTGGCTAAATTGGAAAAAATTAGACAATTGGGTTTTGACCCTTACCCTTATTCTTATCAAATTAGTCACACTATTCCTGAAATATATAGTAATGCTAAAGAACTCATTGATAGTCAGAGTGATATAAGCATTGCTGGTCGTTTATTGGCAATCAGAGGAAAAGGTAAAGCAAGTTTTGCCAACATTCAAGCTCAGCACACTCGTCTACAAATCTATATAAGACAAGATACAGTAGGAGAATCTATTTTCGAAATATTTAAATTGTGTGATATAGGTGACCATCTGGGTATTTCAGGTACTATGATGTATACTAAAACTGGAGAACTAACTTTACGTGCTAACTCTTTTAAATTGCTTTCTAAATCAATACGCCCTATACCCGTTCCAAAAATTGAGGAAAAGGAGGATGAACTAATAATTCATGATGAATTAAAAGATAAAGAGTTACGTTATCGTCAACGTTATTTGGATTTAATTTTAAATCCAAATGTTGCAGAAGTTTTTCAAAAAAGATCAGTAATTTTTGAAACTATTAGAGAATATTTGAGAGGTGAGAAATTTTTAGAAGTAGAAACTCCTACACTTCAAACAGTTTATGGCGGTGCAAATGCAACTCCCTTTGTAACTCACCACAAGGCCCTGGATCAAAATTTTTTTTTAAGAATTTCCAATGAATTATTTTTAAAGCGTCTAATTGCAGGTGGATTTGATGCAGTTTTTGAATTTGTAAAGGATTTCCGTAACGAAGGAATTGATAGGACTCACAACCCTGAATTTTCTGCTTTAGAATTTTATCAGTCGTATGTAGATTACAATACTATAATGAGACATACGGAAAATATCTTTGAGATTTGCGCAAAAGCCGTCAACTCAAGTACTAAAGTTGAATATGAGGGGAATGTTATAGAATTAAAATCACCTTGGCCTCGCTTAAGCATGATCGAAGCAATTCATACTTTGGGAGGAATTTCACTTGAAGAAATGAGTGACAACGAAGTTAAAGACTTAATTAAGAAAAAAGGTTGGAAACTAGACTCTGGTTACAATAGAGGTTTGGCAACCCAACTTATATTCGAAGAAACATGTGAACATCAACTAATTCAACCTACCTTCATTACTGACCATCCAAAAGAAACTAGTCCACTATGCAAACGAAATCGAGAAAACCCTGAATTACTAGAACGATTTGAAGCATACATCAACGGATGGGAAATTGCTAATGCATATTCTGAACTAAATGATCCTGTTATTCAGAGGAGCCTAATGGAAGATCAAGTCAAAAGAGGACGTGGAGGAGAAAAGGAGACTCAACCATTAGACGAAGATTTTTTACGTGCTATGGAGTATGGAATGCCTCCAATGGGTGGGGTAGGAGTGGGAATTGACAGATTAGTCATGTTGCTTACAGGACAATCAACCATTCGTGACGTTATTCTATTTCCCACGATGCGACCAGAAAATTGAAGAAAATAATACCACAAAAAATGTCTAAAAAAATTGATTTATCATTAATAAAGGTAACTATTGGAGATTTAGATTTCGAAAAATTTGATGGATTGATACCTGTAATTGCTCAAGATATAAATTCAGGTATTGTCCTAATGTTGGCTTATGCAAATATAAATGCGTTGGACAAAACTATGAAGACAGGATTTGCCCACTATTGGTCAAGATCAAGGGATACTCTATGGAAAAAAGGAGAGACTTCAGGAAATTTTCAACAAGTTATCGAGATTTTAGTAGACTGTGATAAAGATACACTTATCTATAAAGTTCTTCAAAAAGGTCCTGCATGCCATACCGGTAAACAAAATTGTTTTTTCAGAAAATTGTTAGAGAAAGATAAAAAATAAAATGAACTGGGATATTCATGTCAATTAAGAAGTAGACATATTAAGCCAAACTGTAATAGAATTTACCAGAAAAAATATATATCCAATTGCCCAACAAATAGATTAAGAGATTCAAAGATTTACGACATTGGCGCAGGGACAAATGGGATTCAAAAAATACTTATTGGCCGATAACTTTTTGGTGAAAAAGATGTTTCTCAAAATTAAGATTTGTCGATTAGGTTGTTAAACTCAACTATCAATTTATCAATTTTCGGTGCAAGTGAAAAAATATCACCCCAATATTCATCATGTTCATACCACTGTTTATTCAATTCATCCAATTCACGCCCTTGCTGTTCTATCCAAGTAAAATATTTTAAGTTATGAATTCTCTTCTTCTCGTAATGAGTCAATTCAAGCAAATTATCTATTCCCGTGTCCATCAATAATTGAAAATCTTTGTGCGAATCGATATTTGTATATTGACCTCTCTCTTCTATCAACTCATCTATACGAGAACCGTAGAGTTCCATTGAATCTGTTAAAATGGTCACAACAAAATCATCTTCCGTTAATTCAAAATATTTAGAAAATTTTATTGCTGCAACTAAATTCCCTATACATGAAATTCCCAACCTATCTAAACCTTCAGCAAATGCTCTATCAACACCGTAATGCTCTAAACAATCTCTACCAGATTCTTCATTAAAAAGTCTCAATAGGCGGATAGTCACTTCGTCATCAACTCCAATTATCATATCAGTATTTCTGCAATCATGAATCCATGGCACATGTTTGTCTCCAATACCTTCTATACGATGGTCACCAAACCCATTGTTAAGAAGAGTAGGACACTGAAGAGCTTCCGCGACAGCCAATTTTGAGCCAGGATATCTCTCTTTTAAATAATATCCAAATGCCATTGAACCTGCCGAACCCGAAGCTGAAATACAACCAGCCAATTTGCTTCTAGGCCCCATTTCCTCCAAAAGAGCTTCTTCTGCAGCTTTACCAGTAACATGATAATGCCAAAGAGGATTACCAAATTCTTCAAATTGATTAAAAATCTGAATATCTTTACGATCTTTCCTGAGTTCCCAACATTTATCAAAAATTTCCTTAACATTACTTTCACATCCCGGTGTGGCAATTACCTCACCAGCAAGTTTCTCAAGCCATTCAAAACGTTCTCGTGACATGTTTTCTGGTAGAATGGCTATTGAATCACAACCCAGTAAAGAAGAAACATATGCACCTCCCCTACAATAATTACCAGTAGATGGCCATACAGCTTTGGTTTTTGAAGGACTGAATTGCCCAGTAACCAAAGCAGGAGCTAAACAACCATAAGTTGCACCCACCTTATGTGCGCCCGTAGGGAACCATTTACCTACCAATGCAATTATTTTAGCATTTACACCAGATATTTCTTTGGGAATAACAATGTAATTCACATCTCCAAATCCACCGCCCTTAGCTAATGGTTCATTTTTCCAAGTTATTCTATACAAGTTGTTTGGATCAGATTCCCACAAAGTAATTTTCTTAAGTTCATTTTTAATGTGTTCAGGAATTTTTTCCGGATTTTGCATTTGTTCAAAAGTCGGTAACTTTACTTTATTTTTCTTACAATGCTTAGCATTCTGAAGAATTTTAGATTCGTTTCTTTTTAAATTAATCATAATATTTTTATAAAAATTAAATTAATCCCCTTTTCCAATTGGGACCAAATGTTCAAGAGAATTGATAGAGTTTTTAGGAATAATAATTTTTTTGTTAGCTGACTTGATATCTTTAAGTCCATTTCCTGTAAGCAATACAACACATGTTTCATTTTTATTTATTAATTCTTTTTGTTTCAACAGCCCTGCATAAGCAGTTGCTGAAGCAGGCTCAGAGAATAATCCACAAGTGGAAGATAATTCTTTTTGAGCTAAAAGTATTTCTTCGTCTGTAACTAAAATACAATGACCTCCATAATTTTCTAAATTTTTCTTCGCCAAGAGTCCATTGCTTGGAACATCCACAGAAATCGAATCTGCAACAGTTTTTGAAGGAGAAAAATCAAAAAATCCCGACTTCATTGCTCGATATATTGCGGAACTACCAGACGCCTGTATACCATGAATAACAGGAATATTTTTTATTAAATCTAGTTTTAATAAATCACGAAATCCTTTATAAATACCGGAAATAATAACACCATCCCCAACACTAACAAAAATATGATCTGGTTCCTTTTTAAGCTGTTGTAAGAGTTCAAAAGATATAGTTTTTTTCCCTTCAATCGTCATAGGGTTGTATGCTGTGTTACGATTCAAACCACCATATAATTTAGAATACTCAAGCGAAAGAGAAAATGCTTGATCGTAATTCTTTTCCGCAATCACAACTTCAGCTCCATACTGGAGAGATTGAATCATTTTAGCGGGAGGAGCGTTTTTTGGTAAAAATAGCTTAACTTTTAAGCCTGCAGCTGCACCAACTCCTGCCATCGAAGACCCCGCGTTACCCGTTGAAGCAACAACAATTTCTTTGATTTGATATTTTCTCGCAAAAGCTGCAACTAAAAATGATGCCCTATCTTTAAAAGAACCAGTTGGATTAACTCCATCATCTTTTAAAAACAATTCGGATAAGCCAACTTTTGCTGAAAGATTTTTAGGATGCCATAATGGAGTATTACCAACAGGAATTGAAGGGAAAAAATTTCGATCTACAGGTAAAAAATCTAACGGATTTTCGCTTTTTAAAGTCCCACTCAGTTCAACTTCAAGAACTCCATTAAGAGGTTGTCTTGGTTTCTGTTTTAAAGAGCAATCCGGACAAAGCATCAATTCTGGACTAATCTCATATTCTAAATCACAAAGACTGCATTTATATTTAAAACTTAACAACCTTAAACCTTTCTTTCTTATTCTTTATGTTTTTTAAAAATTTTAACTCCCTAAAAACTTAATCATACTAAAATCCTAAACAAAAAACGAGAACATTTATCTTGGTTAATGATTTATTTTATACTTAATAGTGGAATTCCAAAGTTTCTAAAGGTAGGATCTCCTCAAGCTCCTCAAACAATTCAGGAGAAAAACTAATTTTTTCTTCGGGAGTAATTGTAACATTAACAGATTCAGGAGTTTTTATTAAAAAAGTAAAAGTTTTTTCTCCTGAAAATTTCAGCATAGTATTTCTAAGCAAAATCAATTCATCTTCACGAAGAGGTTCTGAACCCATTCTCAATGACATGCTTTTAGCTTCTAACTCCCTTACTTCACTAATTAATCTAATCATATCAACAAATATCCCAACTTTTTCATCTCTATAATTAACCCTGCCTGAAATTAATAAAGGGTCATCACTTTCCAAAAGCTCACCATATTTTTCAAAAACTTTTGAAAAGACAGGTAACTCAATTGTTCCTCGCATATCTTCTAAAATTACTATAGAAAACTTAGTATTATTTTGTGTAAGACGTACAGTATTATTGACAACAGTTCCTATTAAAGAAACTTTTTCATTTTCAGCATGTACCCCATCCTTTAATCTTGCTGTAGTTGTAGCCAACAAATTTAACTCAGAGGAATAACTGTCAAGAGGGTGGCCTGAAACATAAAATCCCAAAGCCAATTTTTCTTGTTTGAGACGTTCTCTTTTTGGCCAATTACGTACTTCAGGAAATTCTAGTTGAGTTTCTGTAGCTTCTGCATCTCCATCATCCATTAATTCAAATAAGCTTTCCTGAGATGGATCCTCTGCAAGTTGAAATTCCTGAGCCAAATGAAATGCATTTTCAAGAGCAGCAAATAATTGTGCTCTGTTTTCATGAAGAGAATCGAAAGATCCACACTTTACTAAGGTTTCAAGAACTCTTCTATTAACATCATTTAAATTAACCTTTTTCATAAACTCCATAAAATCAGTTAATTGAGTTTTTTCATTCTTTACTTTTAGAATCGCATCAACTGCTTTACTTCCAACATTTTTTACTGCATTCAAACCAAAACGTATTACTTCAACTCTAGATTCCCTTCGAAGCCAATTTACAAAAGATGATCCTTCTCCTAAAATAGAGGAACTAGAATTATGACTAATAGAATCAAATTTTTTTGAAATTTTTTCTAGAAACTCTTTTTCATTTTTGAAGTCTTGATTGAGGATTGATTTTAGTGAAATCATCATTGATTCAACTTCTTCTTCATTAAGAATATCTGCTTGAACATTTTTACGCATAAAATCTCTTTCAAAATGCGCTAAAGTCAATAAGGTAATTTTAAATTCCTCAGGAGCCACAGTAAAAGTTTTTATGCTATTATTAACATCGGGTGGTAATACTTTTATCCCCATCGTCTTGCATTCACTTATGTAGTTAATAATATTTTCTTGATTATTAATAGCACCATTAAATAATGCAGCCATTATTTGTACAGGGTAATGTGCTTTTAGAAATGCAGTTTGGTATGAAATCAAACCATAGGCTACACTATGAGATTTGTTAAACCCGTAGCCTGAGAAGTAGTATATAATATCAAAAATTTCATTTGCTTTTTCCTTAGGATTGCTTTCTTTAGGACATTGTTCTACAAACTGAATATTTTTCATACATCCCTCAACAAACCGCAGACGCTGCTCATTCAAAATCTCTGGAGTCTTTTTCCCAATTGCACGACGCAATAAATCAGACTCACCCAAAGAAAATCCAGCTAGAACTTGCACGCTTTTTATAATTTGTTCTTGGTAAACTAATACACCATATGTTTCCTTCAAAATACCCTCCATTAAAGGATGAGGATAAACAACTCTCTTTTTACCATGTTTACATTGTACATAATCTTCTACCATACCTGATCCTAAGGGACCTGGTCTATAAAGAGCCAATATTGCAACTATATCTCCAAAAGTCGTTGGCTGCATACTTGAAACCAGGCGTTTCATTCCAGAAGATTCTAACTGAAAAACCCCTACAGTATCTGCCCTACACAACAAATCAAAAGTTAAATTATCATCCATAGGAATTTCACTAATATCTAACTTAACCTTGTCTTTACGACTTTCAATAATCAAATCCAGAGTATTATCTATGGTAGAAAGATTTTGTAAGCCGAGAAAATCAAACTTGACTGCACCTTGGTCCTCTGCATATTTCATCGGATACATAGACTGAAGTGTTCCGTCCTTACCTGTACATACCGGCATAACTTCCCGAATATCTTGATTCATTATTATGACACCAGCAGCATGAGTACCTAAATGAGTATTTAAATCTTCCAGTTGCATACTAAAATTTATCAAACGTTTCTCATTTTCGCTCCCTTCTTTAGCTAATAAAGACAATGCAGGTTCTCTTTCAAGTGCCTGACCAAGAGTTATATTTAAATCATTAGGTATCAGTTTTGCGATTTTATCCGCTTCAGAATAAGGGAAATCTAGAACTCTTGCCACTCCCCTAACTACAGCTTTTGCCTTTAGAGAACCAAAAGTGGATATCTGGCAAACATTTTTCTCTCCATATTTTTCACGAACATGTTCAATCACTTTTTCTCTCCCGGCAACATCAAAATCAATGTCAAAATCTGGAAGACTTACACGGTATGGATTCAAAAAACGTTCAAATAGTAATCCATAGCGAAGTGGATCTATATCTGTAATTAACAAAGAATAAGCAACTAATGACCCTGCACCAGAACCTCTTCCAGGCCCAACAGAGACTCCATTATCTTTCGCCCATTTGATGAACTCTGAAACAATTAAAAAATACCCCGGATATTCCATCTGAATAATTACTTCTAATTCAAAACTTAAACGCTCCGCATAGGGCTTTTGAAATTCTTCAAAAGAAACTTGTGGATTATAAAGTTCGTAAAGTCTCTTAATTCTTTTTTCAAAACCTATTTTAGATTCATTTCGAAGTTTATTTTCAATTGTCTCATCATCACTTGTAGGAATTTGTGGAAGAAATATTTTATTATTTTCTAGTGATAAATTACATTGATCTGCAATTTTATTAGCATTTTCTAGGCAAATCATGGGCAAACCTTTAAATGCAGAAACCATTTCTTCCGAACTTTTTAAGTAACACTGATTCCCAGACTGAATTGGAGCTTCATTGTCCGAAACTTTAAGTTGTAATCCCATTAAACGAAGTATATGTTGCGCTTCTGCTTCTTCAGGAGTTAGATAGAAACAATTATTTGTCCCCACTAATGGGATATCCAATTCACTTCCCAATTCTACTAGCTGATTGTTAAGATTTTGCTGCTCCGAAAGTCCTGTATTTTGTATTTCAATATAATATCTGTCCTTAAAAAGATCCTTGAAACGTATTGCAACTTGTCGAGCATTTTCAATTCTTCCTTCGAGCAGACAAATATTAATTTCACTATCCATTCCTCCACTAAGTACAACTAAATCTTCATTATATTTTTCAAGCATTTCATTATTAATAATTGGCACTCCATTAATCTTACCCTTTGTATAACTAAGACTAACCAAATAATTCAAATTATGATAACCATTACGATTTTGACAAAGAAAAATAACATGCCCTGGATAGTTAAATTTTTTTGTGGGAAAGTTTTGAATTTCTTTATCGTTTCCTTCAATCACTGAAGCTCCTAAACCTATTATAGGTTTTAAATTCGAATCTTTCATGGCATGATAAAATTCAACAGCACCGAACATGTTGCCGTGATCAGTTATTGCACAAGACCCAAACCCTTTACTTTTAAGTGTGGGGATTAAATTTTTTATGCGTATTGCTCCCTCAAGTAAAGAATATTGAGTATGCAAATGGAGGTGGGTAAACATATTTTTTGGATATTTTTTTTTCGAAGATATTTTTCAATTATGCTACATGAAATCCTTTTGTCAGACAAGATTCTTATAAGAAAATAACGAGAAATTTACCTATTTAGTTTATAGTACTACAAGTTGAAAGAATAAAAATAGACAATTTTAACCAAAAGATTTTTTAATTACCTTCTTTGGAGTTGTCATCTCCACATTCTTAATGTAATCTGTTTTGCAGAAAAAATGTTAAGAATGTGCAATTAAATTAAATTTCAGAGAGTTTGTTTAGGGGATAAAGTTTTTATGTCAGCTTATGTTAGACCTGATAATCTTGAAGAAGCATTGGAGTTCTTAAGTGAACAGCCTAGAATTTTACTCTCCGGAGGGACTGATTTCTTCCCAGCTAGAGTTGGTAAACCAATCAAAGAAAATGTACTTGATATAACTGGGATTACCAGTTTAAGATCTATTGAAATGACAAGTGAATATATAAAAATCGGAGCCCTAACTACATGGTCTGATATAGTTCAGTCAAAACTGCCTCCAGCTTTCAACGGATTAAAAAAAGCTGCAATTACAATTGGTGGTATACAAACTCAAAATGCTGCAACTATATGTGGTAATATATGTAATGCCTCTCCTGCAGCTGACAGTGTCCCAAATTTGATGGCATTAGATGCCAGAGTAAAATTACAATCTTTAAATGAATCAAGAATTCTTAATTTAGAGGATTTTCTAATAGGAAACAGAAAAACCTTAAGGAAGCCAAACGAATTGGTTAGTGAAATTTTAATTCCACATCCCAAAGAAAGTTCTTATGGAAATTTCGAAAAATTGGGAGCTCGCGCTTATCTAGTAATTTCTATAGTAATGGTTGGAGCTGTAGTTGAATTGGATAAAAAACAAACCGTTTTAAATTTAAAAATAGCTGTTGGATCTTGCTCACCAGTTGCTAAAAGACTTAAATTACTAGAAAAAGAAGCTGTAGGACAAAAAATTAAAACTATAAGAATCGAACCAAAGCACATTGATTCTTTGAAGCCAATAGATGATATAAGAGCAACAGCTAATTACAGAGCTAAAATCATTCCCGAATTGTTAAAAAGAGTAATCAAGGGAGTTGTAAAGCTATGAGTATAATTGAAAACACTTCCATATCTTTCGTTTTAAATAATATTCCTCAAAGACTTTCAGTAAATCCGTTGAGTAGATTTTCCGACATTCTTAGAGATCATCTAGGTCTTACAGGCACTAAAGTAGGATGTGATGCAGGAGATTGTGGAGCTTGTACTATTCAAATTAATGGAGAACAGCGCTACGCTTGTTTAACAGCAACTGGACAATTAGAAGGATGTGATGTGCGAACTGTTGAAGGACTTTCAACAAATGGTTCAATTTCATCCCTCCAAAAAGCTTTCCTTGAAGAAGGGGCTGCTCAGTGTGGAATTTGTACCCCTGGGATGTTAATGGCAGCTCAATCATTACTGGATAAGAATCCAAACCCCAAAAAACAACAAATTCTTGATGCACTCGGAGGAGTACTTTGTCGTTGTACTGGATATACAAAAATCGTTCAGGCCGTAATCAAAGCTGGGAAAGGATTATCAAATAAACAGATTGACAATTCTATTTCTTCCGTTGGAACTCGTATGGAAAAAGTAGACGGGATAAAGAAAATTAAGGGAAAAGAAATTTTCGGTGCAGATGTTTCCCCAAAGAATTCTCTTTGGCTAAAGGCTATCAGATCTCCGCATTTTAGAGCTAAATTCTCCCATGATGATCCAGATATAATTTTACAAAGATTTCCAGGTATAAAAAAAATTCTCACTGAAAAAGATATCACTGGTAATAACGGGTTTGGTATTTATCCAGACATAAAAGATCAACCAGTTTTAGCAAAAGGACATGTCAGATACAGAGGAGAAGCAGTAGTTGCCCTTGTGGGCGAAAAAGAAACTGTAGAATCCCTTAATGATGAAGATCTGGGATTAAAATGGGAACCTCTAGAAGCCATTCGTGGATGGGATGCTGCTCTTTCAGGAAAATTCGAACCAGTTCAATCAGAAATCCCTGACAATATTTTAGCAGAGGGTTACCTCAAAAAAAATGATGTAAAAAAAGGTTTTGAAGAATCTTTTAAAACAGCAGAAGGACATTGGATTACTTCTGCTGTTGAACATGGATATATCGAACCTGAAGCAGGTTATGCAGAAAAAGTTGGTCAACGTTTGAACATTTTTGTCTGTACTCAAACTCCATATATGGATCAGGCAGAAATTGCTCAAGTTTTGGGAATTAATGCAAATCAAATCCGAATTATTCCTTCAGCTGTCGGTGGAGGATTTGGAGGAAAATTAGATCTTTCTCTTCAACCATTAATCGCTCTTGCAGCTTGGATTTTAGATCGTCCTGTTCGTTGTATTTATTCCCGTCCAGAATCTTTAGCTTCAACAACAAAACGACATCCAGTTCGTGCATTTGCAAAAGCAGGCTGTAATAGTGAAGGTAAGTTAACTGCATTTGAATATCATGGAGATTTCAATACAGGTGCGTACGCATCATGGGGACCCACTGTTGCTGATAGAGTTCCCATTCATTGTACTGGCCCTTATTTTGTTCCAAATGTCCTTTCAAAAACTCGTGCACTTCTTACAAATGAATCTCCTTCAGGGGCCTTCAGAGGTTTCGGTACTCCTCAAGCAGCAATTGCACATGAAGCACTTATGGACATTCTTGCTGAAAAAATGGGAATGGATCCACTAGATTTTCGTATCAATAACGCAATTCGTAAAGGAGATAAAACTAATACCGGACAATTGCTAGAATACAGCGTAGGCCAAGTAGAATGTTTAGAATCTCTCAAAAATTCTTGGATTGAGTGGCGCAAAAAAAGTTTATTATACAATACTAAAAATAGAACACTCAAACAAGGAGTTGGATGTGGTTGTGTATGGTATGGATGTGGTAACACAGCAATGTCAAACCCATCTACCATGCGAGTGGGGATAAACCATAATGGTAAAATAACTTTGTACAATGGAGCAGTAGATATTGGGCAAGGTGCTAATACAATTATGATTCAAATTTGTGCTGAATCACTAGGACTACCAGCCACACAATTTGAATTTGTAATGAGTGACACTGATCTTACTGCAGATGCTGGTAAAACATCTGCTTCGAGACAAACTTTCGTATCTGGTAAAGCTGCGCAGCTTGCTGGAGAAAATTTAAGAGCCCAAATTATCCATCTTGCAGAAGCATCCGAAAATGCTTTTCTTAGAATTGAAGAGAATAAACTAATTGTAAAAGATGATTCAGGAGAACATTCCTTGATACTTTCTGATATCTTACCAAAATCGAACGGAGATGTACTTATAGGTGAAGGAACATTTGATCCACCTACTACACCACTAGATGAAAATAGACAAGGAGATCCATATGCCACTTATGGATTTGGTGCCCAGATTGCTCTAGTAGAAGTAGATACTTTATTGGGAACCACCAAAGTAATTAAAATAGCAGCTGCCCATGATGTGGGAAAAGCTATAAATCCAACACAAGTAGAAGGACAGATTCAAGGTGGAATCGCACAAGGATTAGGGTTGGCATTAATGGAAGAATATATACAAGAATATAGTGAAAATTTTCACGATTATCTTATGCCAACTGTTGGAGATATGCCGGACATAGATATAATACTTATTGAAGACCATGAACCTTTAGGTCCTTATGGTGCAAAGGGAATTGGCGAGCATGCCCTAATTCCGACAGCACCAGCTATTATTGGAGCTATCAAGGATGCTACTGGTATTTCTATCCACCACGTCCCCGCCACACCTGATCGTGTTCTTAAAGCACTCCATGACAGTAAATTATATAATGTCTGATTCTGAAAAAGATTCCTCTGATAATAAAGTCAATTGTGATGCGTGCCCCATTCTTTGTAGAATAAGTCCTGGTAAAACTGGTTCTTGCGATCGTTATGGAAATTTCGAAGGTAAATTAAAACGTATTGATCCTATAATTCTTACTCAAAAAACCGTCGAAAAAAATGAAGCTCTAGTACCTTTTAGTGAAAATACTTTAAATTGGAAAGGATCTGTTATTAATCATGAGACTATTTTCCCTACTGCTATAGGTGCTGGAACAACTTATCCAGATTACAAACCCGCTCCTTTTATTATTGCAAGCAAGCATGATGATATTGACATGATAACTGTTGTAACAGAGGGAATTTTTAGTTATTGCAGTTATAAAATTAAAATTGATACCGACCGCTATGTGGGACCGGAACAATCTTCTGTAAAATGTGAGGGAGAGAATGTTGGTCATGTTATGACAGCTGAATATGGCTCTCAAATGTTATCGTTAGGAGGAGTACATCATTTAACTGGAGGAAGTAAGCAAGAAGGCCGGATAACCTGTCAGATGATGGAAGATTTAGGTAATCAAAAGTCTGTTGAATTAGAAATTGAAAATGGATCTAAGTTGATTATTCAAGCAGGTAAATCACCAATAATAGATGATATCCAGGAAGAAAGAATGAGAGTAGGATGTGGTTCTGCTACCATAGGAATCTTTGCTCAACAGTGGTTCGGTAAAGTAGATGAAGTTATTGTAGTTGACGAACATATTACGGGAATGCTTTCTGAACACCAAGCAGGTAGGTATATAGGGATGAAACCTTCTGGTATTCGATTAAGAGGACGCCGCTCAACTCCTGGAAGATATTTTCAAGTCGCCAATCCAGGACATGGTTGGGGAGGAACAGATATTTCTGATCCATTAGAAATCATAGATCGTATTAAAGAAGGAGTATCATTCCCTGGGTTAAAACTTTTAATGGTCAGCACAACCGGTGAGGACGCAGCTTACTTTGTTTTAAACGAAAATTTAAAACCTTGCAAAGAACGCATTCCAGGAGAACTTCAAAAAGTAGTTGATCGCATTGGTGAAAACTGTGAACCCGCCCAAAGTAGTGTTCTATTCGTGGCCGGAGCAGGAGGTAGTTTGAGAGCTGGAGTTACTGAAAATCCAGTTCGATTGACACGGTCCGTTAGGCAAATGATAACTCGAACAACATGTGGGGGTGCGCCAGTCTATGTTTGGCCAGGAGGAGGAATAACAGTAATGGTTGATGTATCAAAAATGCCTCAAAATTCATTTGGCAGCGTTCCCACTCCAGCTATAGTCGCACCAATTGAATTTACCATGAAACTAAAAGATTTTGAGGATTTAGGAGGGCATCTAAACCATGTAAGGGAAATCGAAAAAATACCTGAAAATCGAGAAACCAAAATTATAAATTGGAATGAAAAAAATCCGTGGCCATTTCCATAGAAAAAAATTTCACATTTTTATAAGAAAATTAATAATAATCGATAATCAATCTCAATGAATCAGGAAGACCATCGTCTGCATCTTCAAGAGGGACCTATTAATCTAATTCTAGACGTAGATGCATTTAAAGATATACGAGAAAATTTATTTTTTTCAGCAGAAAAAAGACTGAGTACTGTTCTTAGAGAACTTGTTCTGGAATTGGACTTGTTAAAACTACCTTGGAAAATTCATAGTCCTGTCCCAAAAGGGGGAATAGCAAAAAGAATGTTCTACGCAGTAAGTGATCTAGATGTTTTTGTTACTCCAATGGCTGCTGTCGCAGGTGCTGTTGCAGACGAGATTCTTGATGTCATGCGTAAAACTGTCGAAAACTCCGATTACTACCTAGATAATGTCAAAAGAATGTATGTAAATAACGGAGGAGACCTTTCATTTTGGTTAAAAAATGGTTCTTCATTTTCTGTGGGAGTTATTGATAATATTGAAGCACCAGAATTAAATACCAAAGTTTCGCTTCATCATGAAAGCCCGGTGAGAGGTATCGCTACTTCCGGTTGGCGAGGCCGCTCACAAAGCCTTGGGATTGCGGATGCTGTAACAGTTTTGGCTAAATCTGCAGTTGAAGCAGATGTTGCAGCAACTTTGATTGCAAATGATGTAAATATAGAATACCCAGGTATTGAAAAACGTCCTGCATCTGAATTGAAAGATGATAGTGATCTAGGATCAATGCCAGTTACTATTGGCGTACCTGAATTACCAGATTTTATGATTTCTGAAGCATTAAACAAAGGAGTAAAAACCGCGAGAAAATTTATTAACATGGGAATAATTGAAACAGCATACCTTTCCCTCCAAAAACAAACACTTGTTGTAGAAAAAAATAATAATGAGAAATAAAATGAGCGATCTAATAAAAGTTAGAAAAATAGTTACCCATACTGAAAATATATTTCATGAAGGAGGTCCTTCCCTCAAAAATCCAATCAAAAAAGGATATATTTCAATTGTGTTAAATAATCCATATGCAGGAAAATTCGTAGAGGATATTACCCCCATGATGGAAGCACTAAAGCCTGTGGGATTGGAAGCGGCCGAACATCTGATAAAATTACTAGGAGGGTCAAATCAAATTCAAAGTTACGGGAAAGGCTCAATTGTTGGAGAAGAAGGAGAATTAGAACATGGAGCGCTCTGGCATGTCCCAGGTGGATATGCAATGCGAGAAGCTCTTGGAGGGGCGTTGGCTATAGTTCCCTCATCAAAAAAAGTAGGAGGAATAGGGTGCCGTTTGGATATCCCAATTACACATATAAATGCATCTTACGTGCGCAGCCACTTTGACGCAATGGAAGTTTATGTTCAAGATGCTCCAAGGCCAAAAGAAATTGTCTATAGCCTAGTCATGACTACTGGTGGAAGAACTCATTCCCGAGTAGGAGGATTAGAAGCGGATCAAATTTCCGTCAAAGATGGTCTTAGGTAATAATAATTTTATAGACATAAAATATATTTCCTTAAGTTAACAAAATGTTACTGCTCTATTTTGTTTTGCTAATTTCTTTTTCTATATTTTATTGTTTCCTCTAAATTTACGGTTAATTCTTGATGGTTGATTACGACACCAAAAAGTTCTTTTACTCTTTGAATTGAATAATAACCTCTAAGGACATCCAGCAAGACTAATTCTGGAGTTCTAAGAAAGGGATCTTCATATCCTCCTCCTCCAGGAGTAGAAACATGGATAGTATCTCCTTCTTGCACGAGTATATTTTGATCTTTTGAAAAGTGTGGAGGTATGTATGATTCTCCGCTTTGCACTACTTTCACAAAATTTAATCCTCCATCTTTACCCTTTAAAACTCCCTGAGGACCAAATCTACCATGATCCATAACCATAGAGACCTTAGCATTCCCTCTTATAATTTTGATTTTATAATTAACTCCAAACCCTCCTCGTTTTTTCCCAGCACCCCCAGATCCCTCATGAAGTGAATACTCTTCAAACAAAACAGGATAAAATTGTTCCATGACTTCGACTGGAGTTGTTTTAGAAATTCCAATTGTTGAACATCCATTTGAAAGGCCATCCTCATTGGGATTGCCTCCATAACCTCCTCCGCTTATAACATACATTACATAGTTACGATTATACTTAGGATCAAACCCTCCCAAACAAAGGTTCCCACTTGTACCTGCAGGTGCTGCAAATAGTTGATTTGGGATTGCTTTTACAAGTGCACTAAAAACCGATTCTGCTATTCGCTGACTTACCTCAGCAGCGCATCCGGAAACAGGACGAGGATATTTAGCGTACAAAAAAGTTTCTTCAGGATCTTCAATGTGCAAAGGCTGGAAAGTACCTGCGTTAAGAGGTACTTCAGGGAAGATATGTTTAATTGCTAGATAAATTGAAGATTTAGTAGTAGCAATAACACTGTTCATAGGTCCCAAACATGGAGGACTTGAACCAGACATGTCAAAATAAAGTTCCGTGTCTAACTTGCGAATTTTCATATCAATTCGCAAGGGTTCATTTACAACACCATCAGAATCTACTATACCTTCACCATGATAAATCCCATCGGGTATTTCTTTTATTCGAGCCCTCATTTGTTTTGCCGCCCGGATTTTTAATTCTTTAATGGAATTTTTTACTATTTCTTCTCCATATCGATCAATAAGTTGAGTAAATCTCTTTTCACCGACACTTAGAGCGGCTGCTTGAGCTTTGATATCACCTATTCGTTGATCAGCAATACGAATATTTGAAAGTACAATAGAAAGTATTTCCTCATCAAGAACCCCTTCTTTGTAAAGTTTTACTGGTGGTAAACGTAATCCTTCCTGCTCAACTTCAGTTGCATTCGCTGAAAATCCTCCCGGCACGGCACCTCCAGTATCTGGCCAATGCCCTGTATTCGCTAGCCATGCGAACAATTTTCCTTTGTAAAAAAATGGCTTTACAAAACGGACATCCATTAAATGTGTGCCACCAAGATATGGATCATTTACAATAAAAACATCCCCTGGCTTTAAATTTTTTGCCCTATCAATAACGCACTTCGTTCCAAACTGCATTGTTCCTACAAATACAGGTAATCCTAGTTCTCCTTGAGAAATAAGTTCACCATTTTCTATATCATATATTCCATCTGAACGATCCAATGCTTCTGAGATGACTGGACTAAAAGCAGATCTTACAAAAGCAAGATCCATTTCATTGCAAACCTGCTGCAAGCCGCTTTGAATTACAGTTAAAGTTATTGGATCTATAATAGTCATAATTTTTTAGGAAATATTAAAAATTCATAATAAAAAAGATATCTCCACACGAAAATACCAAAATCATTTTTAAAATAATTATTTATCAATCAAGCAAAAAACTCATCTAAATTTAGATGGAAATTATAAGATTTCCTGTAGAGTCAACTTCAACATTATTACCTGGTTCTACAACAATTGTGGTATCCAATTGCTCAACAATTGCTGGCCCTTTGAATTTAAAGTTTGGTCGAAAAAATTCTCTTTTATAAATAGGAGTTTTTTCCCATCCTGTTTCAAACCAAACTTGTCTAGTACCTATTTGACAATCTTCAATTTTTTTTCTTTTATATTTTTTTGAAATCAAAGCTGTCAATGGAACCTCTTTCCGGCGACCAATTATCGCCGTATGCAAGTTAACTAAAACAGCACGAATTTCAGGAAGTTCTACTCCAAAACGATCTAAATATGACTTTTCAAACGCAACCTGAAGAGATTCACGAGTCAATTTGTTTTGCCTAACAGGAAAATTTAAAATGTGAGTTTGTCCCTGAAACTGCATATCAACATCATGAATAATTAGCAAATCTTCAATTTCCACATCTTCCGATTCAATAATCTTTTTCCCTAATGCTATCTGTGATGAAAAAATCTTATTTACTTGATCCATATCAGTTTGAGCTAATGGAGTATTAATAGAATTTACATAGTCATGCCTCACATCCGCAACAACGCAACCAACTGCATTTGTAATTCCTGGCCTCATAGGTATTAATACTTTTGGAATTCCTAATTCCTTTGCCAAAGCAATTGCATGCAGTGGGCCTGCTCCTCCAAATGAAAAAAGTGCAAAATCTCTTGGATCGTGACCTCTTGAAAGAGATACCAAACGTAAAGCCCCTGCCATATTCGTATTAGCAATTTTCAAAATTGCAGCAGCTGTTTCTTCAGCATTTTCCAGTCCCAATTTTGATCCAACTTCTTTAAATAATAAATCACGTAAAATTTCAATTGATACAGGATTATCAACTGAAAGCAAAGTTTTTTGATCAAGTCGACCAAGAACAAGATTCGCATCTGTAATAGTTGGTTTTTCTCCTCCTCTACCATAGCAAATAGGACCAGGTTCTGCTCCGGCACTTTCTGGACCTACTTGGAGTAGATCTGCATCATTTACACTAGCCAAACTTCCTCCACCAGCACCTATAGTGTGAACATCAACCATAGGAACGTGTATAGGCATAGCGTATTCAATTTCTAATTCAGGTGTAACTTGAGGAATACCATCTACGATGAGACCAACATCACAGCTTGTACCACCCATGTCATAGGTAACAACATTTTTATAACCAGAATGCATAGATGTATAAGAGGCTGCCATCACTCCTGACGCAGGACCAGACATAACTGTTTTTACTGCATCTTCAACAACTATACTAGAGGAAACCGTCCCACCATTACCCTGCATAACCAATAAATCCTTGGTATATCCTCCTTCTTTAAGTTTTTCCTGAAGAAGATCAATATATCTTGAAAGCACAGGTTGTATTGCTGCATTGATCGCTGCAGTAGTACCTCGCTCATATTCTCGAAATTCTGCTACCAAATCACTACCACGAGTGATGAAATCATTTGACCATATTTCTCTAACAATTTTCTCAGTTTTTATTTCATGCAAATCATTTTTATATGAATGTAGGAAGTGAATGACTATAGCTTCTGCACCGGCATCTTTTAATTTTCTAACTGCAATTTTAACATCTTCTTCATTCAAAGATTCTACAATTTTACCATCACTATCTATACGCTCAACAACTTCAAATCTTAATTCTCTTGGAATAATACATTCAAAAATACCCGTCATTCCATAAGGTTTTGGTCGGGTGCGTCTACCTAATTCTAGAACATCACGAAAACCTTTAGTCGTAATCAAACCAACTCGGCTAATCTTTCTTTCAAGAAGTGCATTTGTAGTTACAGTAGTACCATGAATTATTGAATGCAGTTTAGTTAAAGATGCTCCTGCAGATTCTAATGCTTTCATTACTCCAAAAGCTTGATTTGCTATAGTGGAAGGAACTTTTGCAATTTCAACACTTCCAGCATTAGTATCAACAAAAACAAGGTCAGTAAAAGTTCCACCTACATCAATACCAACGATTTGAGTCATAATTTATAAGATTGTTAAAAAATTAACTAGTCTAGCTTAACTCTAATTAACCCAAGAATTTATAATTGTAATCAATAATAATTATATCAGCCATAAACCGGAGTGGAAAGTAACCATAAACCAAAAACTGTGTAAGCTATCATTAACAAAGTCGATGGGATTTGTCCGATTATTGAATGTTTTTGGCTTTTCGAAGCTTCTAATTGTAAATAGTGAGATACTATTACTGCTCCTATATGGGCTAATACAATACCTAGAACCTGAAATGACCAAATAAATACTACAGAATCATAGTTTGTCAAATAAGACGATGTAA
>CACIWU010000002.1 GCA_902590435.1 uncultured SAR324 cluster bacterium
TCATTTTCACTCTTTTAGTTTGACGAAATTAGGCTCAAAATGCAAGTAAAAAATTGAATTTATTTAGCAATATTAGAAAGTTAGATATTTTACAATTAATGGGGTTTTACTTGGATGGTATCCGTATGCGAAGAATTAGAAGAAACCCGCAGACTAATCTAGATTACTGGAAAGAAAAATTAAAGAAAAACAAGGAAAGGGATGGAAGGGATATTAAAACATTAGAAGCCTTTCATTACCGATGCGAGAAGTATTCATACTCTGCAAGGCTAAGTCCCGAACCAACCCAGTCATCGGAGCTCATATTGGTGAGAGTTCCTTCATCTCAATACGTTGTTATTTCAGATGATAACATACCAGAAGAGTTAAATCAGAGATTTTATAAAACAGTGCCAGCCTTTTTATTTAGTGCAAGTGCTTTTTTGGCAATCGCTTGAATCATGTCCGCAAAAATTAGTTGGTGAAGCGGGTATAATGAATACCAGTAAATTTTGCCAAAAAAACCAATAGGCTCAAAAATTGCGGTTTGTTTTATTGTTGAAGAATTTTCTGCTCCAATTACTTCAAATTCTAACCATGCCCTTCCCGGCAATTTCATTTCTGCAGACAGTCTCAAAAAATTATTAGTAATAGTTTTTTCTATACGCCAGAAATCTATTGTTCCACCTACTATTAATTTGTCTTTATGAGACCTACCTCGTCTCATTCCCACTCCACCTAACAAAAGATCTATCAACCCTCTTAACTGCCAGAGGATGTCCCATGCATACCAGCCGTTTTCGCCACCAATATGTTTAATTGGATTAAAAGCTATCTCTGCAGGAACATTTATATTTAAAGTTCTGGCGTCTATCAGTCTCTCACCAAATTTATATTCTTTATCAGAATTTGTGTTCCCCGAAGATGAGGTTGAGTCATACCACCGAGATAATGGCGATTCCCTGTTCTCCAATTTAATAGCACGCTGAATTGCTTCTTCAACACCAATTGGCTTTATTTTGAAATTTCGCATTGCAGTATCATCGCTAACAACAGTCGAATGAACAATACTTTCAACAAGTTTCCTGCCGATGCGCGCATATAATGGAGTTATTAATCCGAGCCACAAACTTGATAGGTACGGAGTAAGAACCGGAACTGGTATCATCAACACTTTTTTATTAATATTTTTTGCATATATACGCATAATATCTAAATAAGATACTTGATCAAAACCACCTATTTCAAAGAGGTAGTTTGCATTATCATTCATAAAAAGAGACTCCATTAAATATAGTATCAAATCGTCTATAGCAATTGGTTGAGCAAACATAAGGGCCCATTTCGGTATCAACATGACTGGTAATCTTTCAACAAGAGATTTGATCATTTCAAAAGAAAGACTCCCTGATCCAATAACTATCGAAGCCCTGAACTCAATAACAGGCACATTTGAATCCCTTAAAATATGCCCCACTTCCTGACGACTACGAAGATGAGAGGATAAGCTTTCTTCCTCATTTCCTAAACCACCCAGATAAATTATACGTTCTACTCCAACTTCTTTGGCAATTTCACCGAAGTTCTGAGCAGCAATCCTGTCATTTTCTTCAAATGATCCTGCTGAACCCATTGAGTGAACCAGGTAAAAAGCTATCTTAACTCCATTCATTGCTGAAAGAAGACTGCTGCGATCCAACACATCGCCTTTTACGACATCAGTTTTTGAATCAACTCTTGGGCACAGTAATTCCGGTCGTCTTGCTAAACATCTTAAACGGAAGTTATTTTCCTCAAGAACTTTCAGTAGTCTACCTCCAACATATCCAGTCGGACCGGTTAGAAGAATTAAATTTTTATTTTTAAATTCTTTTTGAGCAGTATTTGAAATAGTTGGCATTTCTATGCTTATAAACTAAATTTTTCTTGAATCATAAGCCCAGTGAAGAAGTGCTTGACTTTGTTTAATTCGACATTCTAGATCACCTTGCTTGCAATTTTTTTTTATCTGGGAAATGTGCCTATGCATAGCCTGCCAACGTTTTATCTGGCGCTCATCATCTATACATCTGCGCCCCATATAGTATCTGCAGTACCATTGAAACCATCCTCTCGGGTCTTCTAGATATATCCAATTTTTCTTTCTCCAATATGCCAAAGGTTGGGATGCGTTAACATTAAAAAAATTTAATTCCGGATTATGACGTTGACTACATAAAATAGCATTATCAAACCAGTCTGAAGGGAACTCTAGAGTACAGTCAGTCATGTATTTTCCTCCAAATATACCAAGTTCCAACATTTCCTTTGGAGTAAGTTCTGGACAAAAAGTTTTGTGAAAATTCTTCCCTAAAGGTTCTGTGAGAAAGTAGGAAAAATCTTTCTGCATCAAATCTTCAATTACTACACGTTGCCTTTTCATATGTTTAATATGAAATAATTTAATTAATTATTTTGATCACTTTGCTAATCACAAATTTTTTAAGAATTGCATCAACAGGAACCACTTTAGTTTTCAGATAAACAGACTATCTAAAGTAATCGGATAGCTGCAAATTAAATGCTGATTCAAATTTCCAGAAAAATACTTATCTTGACGAATGGATGACAATAAATTGTCAGGAAACTTTAAGCCTTAGAGGTTTTCACTGTAATTACATCATTTTTCTGAATGATTTTCCTCAAACTTGAGGTGACTTGGTTTTCAATACTTTGTTTCAGGAACAATATGTAAAGTCTTTTTTCGGTACTTCCATCCCCATTCCCTGATTTTATTATAATTTTTTCTTATGAAGCTTCTCATTTTTCTAATATTTTTTATTTTTATAAACCAGGTTTTACTATAGAAGTGATTCTATAGCCGAAGTTATCTCATCTTGATTTGGATGCACGTTAGAACGAAAACGCCTGACTAGTTTGCCTTCACGGCTTACCAGAAATTTCTCAAAATTCCAGCGTATTTCTCCCATACTTTTTCCATTTGAGTCTTCTGTCAGGTATTTAAATACTTGCTGTTTTTCAAATCCCTTAACTTTTCCTTTAGCAAAGATTGGGAAACTTAATTCATATACTTCACAGAAGTCTTTTATCTCTTCATTAGTTGAAAGTTCCTGCCGGAAGTCATTGCTTGGGAAAGCTAAAACAACAAAATCACGTTCTTTGTACTTATTGTATATTTTTTCTAAACTTTTATACTGAGGAGTGAATCCGCACCGAGATGCTGTGTTTACGACTAATAAAATTTTCCCTTTATAATTACTTAGAGATACTTCTCTCCCGTCGATACTTGTAGCCTTGAGTTCAAAAATTCTGCCTGAAGCGATGCTGAAACTTAGCATCACAAGCAGCATTACTGTGATAAAAATACGATAAATATATTTGACAATCATAATAATTTTTCTATATATACATTATTAAAGGGACATTTTATGAATTTTATAGAATTTATAAAAAACACCTGTCGGTGAGTGATGAGAAAGGTTTATTGAGTAAAGGTGTAATCCTCACTTCCTTATTTTTCTTACACAAACCAGATGAGAACCTTGATTCACTTTTAATTTAAATATGAGTAGTAATTGCAAGGGTTTGGTGGAGAAGAGGGGACAGTCCATCCTTACTCATGTCGCACCCCTTACTTGTGTTCTACCTTATTGTAATCACTTGATAAAAAGTCTTTCTGTCCATGAAGGTTTGACTTCGTGTCTCAAAAAAAGTGTAATTAAAGTGGGTTTAAATTGCAAGTAAAATAGTGATTTCCTGCTTATTATTAGCAAGTTAGGTCAAATATCCAATTATCCAAAAGATTACAGAATGTAATAAAAAAGAATAAAATCCATTACAACCAAAAATCCAATTACAATTATAATTGTTTTTCTATTTCTCATTCTAAAAACCAACGAAATACCAATAAACAATCAGACCTCCGATAATAATCCCTTTAACGAATGCTATATACGCAGAAAGAAATGGATGTGTTCTTATAAAATTTTTTCTCCATTTCCAAAACGATTTAATTGTTTCCATTTCTTATTACCTCCTTACGTGTTTAAGTTGTAGAGAAATATTGTCTTAACATTTACAAATAATTTAGCCCTTTCTCTTATGAAAACACAACAAGTCTTACAGAGGTTATATACTCTATTGAATCGTTTGTCTTTGCGGGTAGGAGTTCCATAGAATTGATATTTTGCTCAGCTAGGGTCATCCGTTTGAAAAGAAAGTCTTCTTTATTCATGGAGTGACCCTGTATGTATAATTGTGTCGTTAAAACATTTTCCCTTTCATTCCAAAGCTTCAGGTGGATGTGTGGGGTTCTTCCAGGATATTCTACTGGAATGATAGTTCGGAAGTAAAAATGACCATTCCGATCTGTGATGGACCTGCCAAATCCCTGAAATTGAACATCCCTCATTTTGCTTCCGAATGAGCCAGTATGTAGATATACACCATTCATGTCTGTCTGCCATATCTCAGCGGTCATTCCTTTAATAGGTTTAGAATCACGATTTACAAGACTACCCATTATGTTTAAAATCTTTCCGCCTGCCTCGATTGTAGATTGTCCATTTTTTACAAGATCGTTGTCAGTGTCTTCTGGAATTCTATCGGGATAAAATGGTCCTTCTCCTTGCCAAGGTGTTCTGATGAGTTCCCCTAAGGAAACACCAGGTAAAACAATTGCTCCACATATAGCAAAAAAAGATCTTCTTGAGGTCAACATAGTTCTTGTATATATAATGTGTTACTCCCCAAAAGAATAGGGATTGAGAGTAGGATAAGTAGGTGTTTCACTTGATTTCTTATTGTTGATTAGTAGAACCCAATATAATATGATTCCCGGGACAATTTCTCACATTTCTACTTCAGTAGAAAATGTAATTTTGTTATGAAACATAGCATAATTTGTTTTTATATTAAATTTATTAAAATATTACAATAAATTTTTAAAATCTGAGAGCCTTTTATATATAGCGCTAACGGATTTTACCCCCCCCCCTTCAATTTTTTTATTCTACGTAAAGCTTAAATAAGCTACCAATGTGGTGGATATTTTTTTGCATGCACGGTTATTTTAATATTATTCACAAATCCAAAAAATTTTTGTAATTGAAGAATTATTTTTTTTAATGAAAAACATTTTTTTTATATCTTTCATATCAACGTTTAGTCTCATAGCCTATTCCTGTAGTGAAAAAGATGACTACAAAAGTTTTGAAAAATATGGTGCCAGTAGTACTAGTAATCCATATATTCCTGATAATTTTACTGTTAGCGGAGCAAACAATACTGTAACTATAACTTGGAATCATGTTGATGATGCTACAAGTTATACCATTTTCTGGAATACTGAAGGAGGAGTTGATACTAGCGACAATGCCATCACTTCAATCACGAATGACAATTACACACATAGTAATTTGGAAGATGGTTCAAGATACTATTACAAGGTAGCCGCGGTAAGTAAATTTTATGGAACAAGTACACTTTCTTCTGAAGCAAGTGCTATTATTTCTTCAAATATACAAGGTTCTCAAACTTATAACTCTCATACATACGCTATTACAAGCTCAGCTATGAACTTTGCCAATGCTAAAATTCAAGCCGCAGCATTAGGAGGATATCTCACAACAATAAACACTAAAGCTGAAAATACATTTCTGACTACAGAGTTTTACGGAACATATGGCGCTGCAATTTGGATTGGAGCTAATGATATCGAAACAGAAGGAACATGGATATGGGATAATGGTACTACATCAGGGGACAATGGATTAACGGATACTATTTGTAATGCACCATCTGGTGATTGTCAACCTAGTAATGCAACATGGGCAGATGGTTCTAGAAAATGGAATAACGGTGAACCAAATAACGCAGGTAATGAAGACTGCGCTAATATTACCAGAAGTGATGGTACCTGGAATGATCTAAGGTGTTCAAGAACATTGTACGGTATTATTGAATTTGATTAATGAGTTATGAAATACTATCCCCGCCACCTCCACTAAAAATAGTAAAATAACAGACACCAAAAATTTCTTCAAGTAAATTCCCTCAATTCTTTTAAAATCCCCCAAGTTTTGGTATATATTGGTTTAATTTAAACACTTATGGGAAACCAAGTGAAACACCTACTCATCATCCTCTCAATACTTCTTCTTTCTTCTCCTGTGATTGGTCAGTATGATGAAAAATCGAGTGCCACAAACTATTTTGTAACTTACTAAATAAAAAATATGAACTTTGAAGATACACTAACTGGAGGGCACCCAAACTCATTAGGAAAAACTATAATAAGTACGATTACGATGACTAGGATTTTTCCATTTGTGCCACTTTTTTGCCATTGAGTTTTAAAAAAGGCATAAAAATTAATTAATTCCCTTCCCCACATTAATGTAATTCAACCCCATTATATTTTAATTGACAAACCATTAATGCATTTGTAGGATCATGGGGTTGTTAATGTGATAACAAATCTGGGGAGTTAATCAGTACTTATATCAAATAGGATTGAGAACTTCGAATTATTGAGTTTTAAACTATTTATTAAACCTATAAAGAAGGAAAATGATGCCACTTATAAGAATTGATATACCTGAAGGAGTGTCGAATGAGGATAAAGCAAAGATACAAAAAAATGTCAGAGAGGTTGTATTAAAAACACTTGCTCCTAAACAAGTGAGATATGATTATGTTTCGATAAGAGAGGCATTTGGCATTATTGGTGATGGTTTGCCAGTAGTAGATGTTGATTTGAGACCAGGACGTGAACCTGAAAGAAAAAAAGGTTTGGTGGATGGTATTTCTTCTGTTCTTAAAGATATATTAAATGTTGATCCTGAAGACGTATATTGTATTTTCAGAGAAACTCCTGCTCACAATCATTATACTGGCGGTGAACCTTTGCCAGATTGGGTTCCTGCAGACAAGTAGATTGTTCTCAAAAACAATAATACCGGTCATTCCGTACTTCTTAGCAACCTCCACAAACTCTTTGGAAAGATAAACCTTGGAATGTAACAGGATACGACAAAGACGGAAACATCCTTGGAAAGTTTGTGAATGGGAACCCAACAAAACAATGACCAACCCTACAAATTCCTGAAACTTTTTCCCAAAAAATATTCACAGTCTAACATAATTTTTAAACCTCCCTTATCCAGGTAAAACAAACAGATTTATGAGAAATTATTAATCCTCATAACCTCCCGAAATAACCTCCAAGAAAAACCCATTAATTAACTTCATTTCCAATTCTTATAATATCTCTATTAATGACACTAAAAGGCTTTTGATAGCAATATTATTTTAGATATAATCCTAATCATATTTTACCTTAAATATAGCTTAAATAGCGATATATAGCTTTTTAAAGCTATTTTAAACAAGAGTTACCTCATTAATGACAATAATATCTAAAAAGAGATGAAAATAGACTAATCAATAGACCAAAAATTAATGAGATATTGGTTAAGTATTTTTTTTAATTTAATTCCTATCTTTATCTATTTTTCAAACCAATAAACCATGAAACACCTACTCATCATCCTCTCAATACTTCTTCGTTTCTCCTGTAAGAAACCCCCACACTTAATTCTTCACAGAGTTAGACAGTCCCCAAGTAACACCCCTCATTCTTGTAAAATCCCCTATTTTTTGGTATATCTAAGGTTTTAGATTAAATAATCTACTAAAAAACCAATGAGACATATATTCAAAATCTTTTCTACAATTATTATACTAATTTCGTTTTCTTTTAACATATTTGCAAATGAAGATAATTCCGTTACTAGAAACAAAACTTTCCAAATACAAGCAATTGTCTATTCATCCTTAGGAACTGGTCTTAGTCTTAGTTACAGATTCAAGAAAAATATCTGGTTAAACTTTGATACACAATCATTATCTGGAACTATGTCAATAGACTCAAATGACGGATCAACAAGGGAAGATGCTGATTTTGAATTTCAAACCAAATATATAAATGTGCGAAATTATTTAACTAGTATATTTAGTGATTTATTTATTCAATATGGAATTGTATCAACAAATTGGGATACAAAATCTATAGTAAAAAGTAATGAAAATAATCAAAAGAAAGCAGTTTATAAAACAAATTATCCAACCAAAGGAGTTAATTTTGGTGTAGGAATGAATTGGATTTTTTATAATGGTTTATCTTCAGGACTATATTTAGTTAGAATTATAAGTGAAGAACCATCATTTACCTATGAACTTGAAGAGGATTGGGAATGCTCTAGTTCTTGTCGATCAAATTATGAGAGTACTGTAAAAAAATATACTCCTAACAATTCATTTTATTTAACTTTTGGTTATAATTTTTAATTTAAGATCCACATTATCTCCACTGAGAAACCTCTATTTAATTTCTCTCAGTCAGACAATCAACTCTGTATGAAAAGTCATTTGACTGACACCAAACTGACACCAAACTGACACCAAAAACAGGAGAATAAGTAAAAATGGGTTAGACTAATACCTATCCCCCGAAGTCTCGTCAGTTTTTGTAAGGGTTTGCGAGTAGTGATTGCAAGGGGATGGTGGAGACGAGGGGGATCGAATTTTAGAGAAATATTGAACCCCCAATGACTTGGAGATAAATAGTTTTAGATTGTAAACTATACTTTATTAGAGAGACATTTTTTGAGGCTGTTTGCCATATCATGAATTAGGATAAAGTATAGTTTAGGACCATTTTGGATGGAAGCACCAAGTGGATCAAGTACCCCCGTTTTTGCTTTAGTTCCTTCTAAAACTGTTGACACCAGTTTTGGTTTGAATTGTGGTTCGGAAAACACACAAAGCGCATTCAATTCCTTAATTTTGGTTTTCAATTCTTTGATACGTTTTACACCGGGAACTACTTCAGGTGATACAGTGATCGAGCCAACAGCTTTCAAACCAAATCGTTCTTCAAAATACTGGTAAGCATCATGGAAAACCACAAAACCTTTCCCTTTTGCAGATGTAAGTTTTTCTGAAACTTCAGCGACAAGTCGATTCAGCTTCTCAACTACTCTTTTGGTATTTGTTTCATATTTTTTTGCATTTCCTGGGTCAACTTTTTTTAATGCTTCCATGATTTCATTAGCCATAACTTTCGCATTTTCCGGGTCAAGCCAGACATGGACATCGAACTTACCGTGGCCATGATCATCATGCGATTCCTCAGCATTATTATCATGCTCTTCTTCGGAGTGGTCTTCATGTTCTTTATGACCATCCTTATCGTAATCATCGTGATCATCGTGTTCTTTATGACCACCTTCATCGTGATCATGCTCATCGAAACCTCCACCTTCTCGCATTTCTAATTTTTTCAGCCCATGTGAGTCCATAAGCTCGACTACCATGGCTTTGGAGGCAAGTGACTCGAGTGGTTTTTCCAGGAAAGTTTCCAATGAGTGTCCCATCCAAAAAACAAGATCAGCTTTCTCAATCTGTTCTGCCTGAGAAGGTTTCAATGCATAGGTATGTGGTGATGCGGCACCTTTTACAATCAGAACTGGGGCACCAATACCCTCCATGACAGCTGCAACGAGAGAATGTACTGGCTTGACAGAAGCCACTACATTGATTTTAGCTTGAGCAATGAATGTGATGTTTGAAAGCAAAGTTATTGTAAGGGTGAGTGATTTAAATAATCTCATAATATTATCCTGTGAGAATTGACAATTTAATTGTAATGTTATAACATTATACATTATGTTATAACATTACAAAAAACAATCAATAAAAAAATTAAATAATCTGAAAGTCTTCATGATTCAAAAAAATTCCTTCCTGATTAGTCTCAAAAACGCTGGTTTTTTCCGAAGCGGCAGATGGTTGGTGCGAGGAGTTAACTTAACTGTGAACTCAGGAGAAATTCTCACTCTGATTGGCCCTAATGGTTCTGGAAAATCTACAACAGCTAAAATGGCAATTGGAGTTTCTAAGCCAGATGAGGGCACTGCTAAAAAACGTAAAGGCCTTAAGATAAGTTATTTGCCACAGAGAATTTCTATCGATTGGACGCTTCCAATAAAAGTAAATCGCTTCATGAACCTCACGGGCCAGGTTAGAAGAAAAGAAGCCGATGAAGCACTATCTCTTACGGGTGCAATACATTTGGCAAAATCGGATGTCAGAACTTTATCAGGTGGGGAATTTCAAAGGGTATTGATGGCACGGGCAATAGCACGCAAACCTGAACTAATTGTTCTTGACGAACCGGTACAAGGGGTTGACTTTAATGGTGAGATTGAGATTTATGAGCTTATTAGAAACATTCGTGATGAATTGAAATGCGGTGTTCTTCTGATCTCACATGATCTGCATGTTGTTATGGCTGCTACAGACCGTGTCATTTGCCTCAATGGTCATGTCTGTTGCTATGGTACGCCAATGACTGTGGCTAACAGCAAAGAATACAAAGCCCTTTTTGGGGCAAGAGCCGTATCAGGTCTCGCTTTATATGAACATCGTCATGACCATGAGCATCTTCCTGATGGCAGTATTCAATCTAAAGATGGAACCATTGATAATGATTGCTCTCCTGATCACGGGGATCAATCCCAAATTTATAAATATTCGTTTGAATACAATAGAGCTGAAAACCATGATGGATGATTTTTTTATTCGAGCATTGATTGCTGGAACGGGAGTTGCTTTGGTTGCAGGACCGCTAGGTTGCTACGTTGTATGGCGAAGACTTGCTTATTTTGGTGATACGCTCTCTTGTGCAGCCCTACTAGGTGTTGCATTAGCACTACTCTTCGAAATAAATACAACATTAGCCGTCTTTTCCGTATCCGTTTTCATTTCTATGGCATTATTACTGTTACAAAGTAGAGTTAACCTTTCCGCAGATGCGTTGCTCGGACTGCTAGCTCATTCCGCTTTGGCAGTTGGTATGGTCGCTTTAAGTTTTATGACATGGGTCAGGGTAGATTTGATGGGGTTCCTATTTGGAGATATTTTGGCTGTTACCCCATTCGATATTGCTATCATTTGGGGTGGTGGAGCATTTGTGCTGATCGTACTAGTAATTTCTTGGCATTCTTTGTTTGCAGCTACTGTAAATGTTGAGATTGCTCAAGCAGAAGGCATGAAACCCGATCAAGCTAATATTGTCTTAATGCTATTGATGGCTGTTGTTATTGCGATTTCCATGAAAATCGTAGGAGTTTTACTGATTACTTCAATGCTTATATTCCCTGCAGCAATTGCTCGCCGTTTCGCAACCGGGCCGGAACATATGGCATTGCTTGCAGCCATTATAGGCATCTTAGTAGTTTTTGGTGGAATGTTTGGTTCCCTTCATTGGGATACACCTTCAGGGCCAAGCATCGTAGTTGCGGCATCAGTATTTTTCATAATTACCGCTATACCGGCAACTTCCTTTCAGATGATTAAAAATGCCTCAATTGAAAAACGTGATACAAAGCAAAAATAAAATTAAAAAATAAGCATTTAAGCAAAACAACCTTTTAAACTTAGCAAAAAAAGTATTTGGCAATGATTTTCTAGCCAGAGGCGAAAGTAAAATTAAGTGCCTTCCAAATACTTTATGGTCATAATGATCATGGTTTAAGCCGACTTATACATGTTTACTGGTTTTTAAAAAAACTTTTAGAAATTGGGATAGTTCATTAATTGAAAATATCAATGGTTTTGTTGCTTGTCAGTAAGAAAAATGTTATAACATACAAAAATTCATTCTAAATAAAAGATAAAGAAGTGAAAAATAAAGCAAAACAAACTTCTGAGCTTAACAAAAAACAGTCTTTGGTAATGAATTTATTGTCAGAGGCGAAGGGACCATTAAGTGCCTACCAAATACTTCATGATCTTAATGATAATGGTTTCAGAGGACCTACACAAGTTTACCGGGTTTTAGATAAACTTTTAGAATTAGGAATGGTTCATCGTATAGAAAGTATGAATTCGTTTGTTGCTTGTCGACAAGAAAAATGTCATGAAAAAAATAAAGACATCAACTTGTTTACAATTTGTAAAATTTGTGGGAGTGTTCAGGAACTTTTAAGCAATGGATTAAAGAATATAGTAAAATCTCTTTCGAAAGATAATAATTTTTTGTTGAAAAGTTCCGTGCTTGAATTAAATGGAGTATGTTCTAAGTGCAAAGAATAATCTTCCGAGATTACCCACCTTTTCCCACTTCCCTCTTCTCACCACAAATTTTGCCAGCTTAATCATAAAAGATTTTAACGATTTATATTTAGCGGCTAAGGATCTTGAAAAATGATGGAACAAACCTGTCCCAGTTGACCTGTCCCAGTAAGAAAAAGTCTAACCTTAAATTAATTAATATTATCAGTTAGTTATTTTGATATTATAAAGGGTGGTGGAGACGAGGGGGATCGAACCCCTTACCTCAACGCTGCCAGCGTTGCGCTCTACCAGTTGAGCTACGCCCCCAATATAAGCTAAGTAAGAGTTAAGCCTTGAATCCTTATCTAATCCAATCAGATCCATTTTACTTGCATTGACTGTACAAGTTTCAAATACTCATTTAATTTGCGTCCCCAAGGGGAGTCGAACCCCTGTTGCCGCCGTGAAAGGGCGGAGTCCTAGGCCACTAGACGATGGGGACTAGAAGAAAAATATTATGATTTATTAAAGAATTTGTCAATTCATTATTAGTTTAATAAGAAATGATTTGCAATTGAATTTTTATGTAACATTAATCTTGGTAAACATTAAAATTTTTATTTTAAAGAGATTAATTTTGAAGGTAATTCAAAATCTCTATAGCTAATTGTTTGGGAACTCCTGGAACCTTTAGAATTTCGTCAATAGAAGCCTTCTTCAAATTTTTTAGACTTCCAAAGTGCTTTAGTAAAATTTTTCGTCTTTTTGGTCCTATTCCTGGAATCTTATCAATTTGTGAACCAAGTGTATGATGAAGTTTTAGGCTTCTATGAAAATCAATTGCAAAACGGTGAGACTCATTTCTAATTTTTTGTAAAAAATAAAGTACATCAGAATTTCGGCGAATTCGAATTTCGTTTTTTTGATTTGGTTTTACAACATATTCGTAATCAAAAATTTGTCCTAGGTTTCTTCCTTTCTTTCTTTCGGATCGACCTTTTGCAAGTCCTATGAGATCGACTTTTTTTAAAACATCTAGTTCTTTTAGTATTTTAGCGGCTATATTTATTTGACCCTTGCCACCATCAATTAAAATTAAATCAGGGGTTTTAAAACCTTCTTCTTTGCTATTTTTGTAATGTCGGGCAAGAACTTCTTTCATACTAGAATAATCATCCTGTCCATTTGAATCACTTATTTTATATTTACGATAATCTTTTTTTGAGGGCATATTATTTTCCCAGCAAACCATTGAAGCTACAGTCATTGTTCCGGAAAGATGCGATATATCAAATGCGTCTACTCTTTTTGGGAGGTGTTTCAATTTCATTTTGTATTTTACATGTTCTAAGATATTTTTGTTTTGATAGTCACGTTCTTTTTTCTCTGAAAAATTGAATTTAGCGTTATTGAAAGCCATGTTTATTAGTTCTTTTTTCCGACCTTTTTGTGGATTGATAACTCTGACACGCCTGTCAGATTTTTTGTTCAACTCAGTTTCTAGTATTTTCTTGTCCGAATAGTCAAAAGGCAATAAAATTTCACTAGGCATGATAGAATCTTCCATCATGTAAATTCTATGCAATACTTGCCCTAACAAATTATTATCAGAAGCATGATTGCTATCTTCAAAAAAGAAAAAATCTGTTCCTAATAGTCTGCCTTCTCTTATGAACAAAACTTGAACGCCAGTATTTTCAGACTCACGGAAAAGATTAAAAACATCCTGATCTTTACCTTTAACATCTAATACCATTTGCTTGGCAAAAATTCGACGCACAGCTTGAATTTGATCCCGTAAATGAGCAGATTTTTCAAATTCAAGTTTTTCAGCATTAAGCCTCATTCTTTTTTCAAGTTCTTCCAAAAGTTCTTTGTCTCTGCCTTTTAAGAAAAGACGTACTTGCCCGACAATTTTCTGATACTCTTGCACATTAACATTTCCCCTACATGGAGCAAGGCACCTTTTCATTTGAAAATTTAAACAAGGGCGAAATTTCTTTTTCCCATCAAGAATCATTTTACTTGTACGAAGTGGAAAATATGTAGCGACGGCTTTAAGAACTTGTCTAGCATCTTTAACAGACGTGTAAGGCCCAAAATATTCAGATTCATTATCAATTTTTTCCCTTACGAGTAAAAGCCTAGGAAACATTTCTCCCACAGTTAGTTTGCAATAGGGATATGATTTACCATCCTTGAGAGCCACATTATAACGAGGGTGGTGTCTCTTGATTAGTTGATCTTCCAATATTAATGCTTCTGCTTCGGTATCAGTTACAATAATAGAAAAATCATAAATAAGTGATACTAAAATCTTGATTCGTGTATTATGTTTCGCGGATTTTTGGAAATAAGAACGAATTCGATTTCTTAAGGATTTAGATTTACCTATATATAGAATACTTCTTTTAAAATCTTTAAAGAGGTATACCCCAGGCTGATCCGGTAAGCTTGAAAATTTAATTTTTGCAGGATAAATACCACCATTAATTCTCCTTGAATGGTGATTTTTATTAATCATAAGTTTACTGTATTAAATCTTCTATTGTTTCAGGAACTTTTTTTATAAAGTCTGACATTGTTCCATAGCGACCAATATCCATTTTCATAGCTTGTTGTATAACTACTGTAGGAGTACCAGTAATTTGATATGTGTCTGATTTAATTTTTCCATTTTCAATCAATTTTTTGACCCAGCCTTGCTGTTTTTCCTTTTTAAATTCTTTGTAAATACCTAGTGAACGTGCAAGAAAGCTGACTATTCCTGGATCAAATACATTCACACCATGTTCAAAACTAGCTTTGAAAAGTTCATCTTTTACTAAATCACCTTTTCCAATTTTTTTTGCAATGAAATAAAGACGCAATGGGGCGTCATTTTGTCCACGGAATAAAATTGGTATATCAACAAATTCAATTATTTCTGAATATTTTACACGAAAGTCTTTTGAAGCTTTGTATAATTTATTGCAGTGAGTGCATCCAAAATTAATGAATTCTTCATAAGTCACTTTTTTTAAACTATTTTTTGTAGGCATTTCACCTACTATAGAATAATTCCCACGAATTGATTCTTTAGAAAAAATAGTATTAAAATTAATCATTATTAGAAATACCATTACTGAAATCTTTAAAATTACTTTTTGCATATATCTTTTTAAAAAAATGTTTTACTTAATTTTCTGAAAGAATTATTTTAAATCACCCCATAAAAACTGAAGAATGGAGGTTGCTGTTATTACAGCGGTTTCTGATCTAATTATTCTTGGACCTAAGTCTATGGGAATCAATCCTGATCGAAGAGCTAAATCAATTTCATCACTGTGGAAGCCACCTTCAGGACCAACAAGAATACGATGGTGCATCTCTACATGCTCTTCTTTGTAAATATTTTTCCATGATACAGAGTTTTCAATTCCAGGAGAAAGGAGCCAAGAATGAGGACATTTTGTAAGTTTTTCAAGTGTCTTAGCTAAATTCTCATGGAAAAAAATGTCAGGAGGAAACTGCCGACCACATTGTTTGGAGGCTTCTAAAACGATACGATTCCAACGATCCAGTAGGTTTCTCCTTTTTAAAATTCGAAAAGAAATTGGTGAATGTTTACCACAAAATAAGTCTATTCTAGTAACTCCTAGTTCTGTTGATTTTTGCAATATCCAGTCAATAGATTTTTCTTTGGTAAGAGCTTGCAAGATTTCTAGACGCAAACTAGAAGGTAGTGGTGTTGCTACTGAAAACTCAGGGATAAATGTAAGTTCTTTCCTATTAAGTTCAATTATAACAGCTTCAAAACGTTGTCCTTTATAGTCCTGTATTAAAAAACGATCACCTGAACGCAAACGTCTAGATCTAATTAAATGTCGAGATTCATCTCCCCCAAGTTCATATTCTTCACCACTTTTAAGAACTCCATCAAAAATGAAATACGACATTTGTTAATATCAGGAATACTTGAAAGTTAGCTGATCCTTTTTGATATCAATTTTAACCTCTCCTCCGTTTTCAAGCTTTCCAAACAAGACCTCATCTGCTAAAGTTGTCTCAATTTCTCTTTGGATTGTCCTTCCCATAGGACGAGCACCAAATATTGGATCATATCCTTTTTTGGCGAGCCATTTTTTCGCTTTACTAGTTACATTAATAACGACCTTTTGTTGTTGAAGTTTTACCTCTAACTCTACTAGCATTTTTTCTACGACCATCAGAACAACTTTTTCAGGAAGTCCTGCAAAAGAAATTGTATCGTCAAGACGATTTCTAAATTCAGGACTAAAAACTTTTTCTATAGCTTTTTTAGATGGAGTCTTTGAAACTATTTTACCAAATCCAATGGTACTTGAACTCATTTCTTTTGCACCAACATTTGACGTCATAATAAGAACAACATTTCTGAAGTCGGCTCTACGTCCATTGTTATCAGTTAATGTAGCATGATCCATGACCTGTAAAAGGATATTAAAAATATCTGGATGCGCTTTTTCAATTTCATCCAGTAAAACCACACAATGAGGATTTTTTCTTACGGTATCTGTTAACAAACCACCTTGGTCAAATCCGACATATCCTGGCGGAGCTCCTATTAGACGTGAAACGGTATGTTTTTCCATGTACTCGCTCATATCAAATCTTTCGAACTTAATTCCCAATATAAATGCTAATTGCTTTGCTAATTCAGTTTTTCCTACTCCAGTAGGTCCAGTAAATAGAAAAGAACCAATGGGATGTTCAGGATTATGAAGGCCGGCTCTAGAACGTTTTATAGAATGTACCAAAGAATCAATGGCTATATCCTGACCAAAAACCTGCATTTTTAATTCTTTTTCAAGCATGCGTAATTTGTTCTTGTCAGAAGAATTCATGCGATCAACAGGTACTCGTGCCATACTGGCAACCACCTTTTCAATATCCATTATGCCCACGGTTTTCCTTTTAGTACCAGGACCTAAACGTACCATTGATCCAGCTTCATCAATAACATCAATTGCTTTGTCAGGCAAATAACGTTCGTTAATATATTTTTCTGAAAGTTCAGCAGCAAATTTTAGTGAACTAGTTGTGTAACGAAGCTGATGGTGTTTTTCGTAACGAGATTTCAATCCTCTTAGAATTTTGATAGTTTCTACTGATGTGGGTTCACAGATATCGATTTTTTGAAAACGACGAGATAGTGCACGATCCTTTTCAAAAATCTTTTTATATTCATCATATGTTGTAGATCCTATACAGCGAATTTCTCCATTTGCTAATGCCGGTTTTAATAAATTTGAAACATCCATAGAGCCGCTACTTGTAGATCCTGCTCCTATTATTGTATGTATTTCATCAATAAATAAAATTGATCCTGGTTTTTTACTCAATGCTTTGAGCACGCCTTTTATTCTTTGTTCAAAATCTCCACGAAACTTTGTTCCTGCCAACAAGGCTCCGATATCGAGAGAAAAAACTTCAATTTGTTTAAGGATTTCAGGCGTTTCTCCATTAAAGATTTTTAAAGCAAGTCCTTGAGCAACAGCAGTTTTACCTACTCCAGGATCACCAACATATATGGGGTTGTTTTTACGACGTCGGCACAAAATTTGGAAAGTTCGTTTAATTTCATTTTCTCTCCCAATTAGTGGATCAATTTTATTTTCTTCTGCTAACTGACTCAGGTTTTGAGTGTATAGCTCTAATGGATTATGATTTTGTCCGGTATGGTGACCTTCTTCATCTTCAACTATTTCAAAATCATGCTCTTTTTCTTCTTCAACTGGAGTTTTTGCAATTCCATGAGAAATATAATTTAGAAGATCCAATCTGGAAATATCTTGCTTTTGCAAAAAATAAGATGCATATGATCTAGATTCTCGGTGGATTGCTACAAGAACATCACCAATATCTGCAGAAGACTTTCCCGAACTATTAACATGCATTATTGCCAAATGAAGAACGCGTTGGACTGCTTTTGTTTGACGAGGCAATTTGTTTTCGTCAACTTTTTCCTGTTTTGAAAAAAAGTCTTCAAGATCATTTTTAATTATGTTTGAATCTCCGCCGCAATTGCTAATTACTTTTTGTCCCTCATCATTTTGTAGTAAAGCGAAAAGAATATGCTCAACACATAGATATTCATGATGTCGGTCAATTGCCTCACTTTGGGCAGCCATCAAACATATTTCTAAATCTTTTGTAAACATGATCCAAACTCAATTTTCTTCCATAGATGCTTGTAAAGGGAACTCATATTGTTCTGCCAATCCATGCACAGATTCTACTTTCATTTCTGCAACTTCGTAAGAATAGGCTCCGCAAACTCCTATTCCATTAGTATGAACATGCATCATTATTTGGGTTGCTTCGGTTAAACTTTTGTTGAAAATCTTTTCTAAAACGTATACCACAAATTCCATAGTGGTGTAGTTATCATTATGCAATAAAACTTTGAAACTCTGGGGAGGTTTTAATTTAAGACGAGACTTTGATTTTAATTTTTCATCAACTTCAAACTCGCTCATATACTTCCCATTACCAAATTATATTATTAAATTTGTTTTTTGTTAAAGTTTCTTACTTATTGAACTTTAGACAAATTTTTTGTGAAGTCAATCCGTTTTTTCAAGTTAGCTCTATTTTGTTTTCATTATTATTTTCTGTCCAGAAGTAATATTCTTCAAAAACACTCGACTTTCTGGAGGGATATCGTCAGTAATCCATACATTACCTCCGATTACTGAACCTTCTCCAATTACAACATCTCCCAAAATAGTTGCTCCAGAATATACGATCACATTACTTTCGATTGTTGGGTGTCGTTTTAAGCTGGGATTAGCTAAGGAACTCTGAGGACTTAGTGCTCCTAGGGTTACACCTTGATATAGACGGACTTGATCTTTAATTTTGGTCGTTTCACCAATCACAATTCCTGTGCCGTGATCGATCATGAATCCTTTCCCTATAGAGACGCCTGGATGGATATCAATTCCAGTTTTAGAGTGAATGTATTCAGTCATAATTCTAGGAATTAAAGGGACATTCCTTTTGTGTAAAAAATTAGCAATTCTGTATACACTTACTGCCTGAAGGCCGGGATAAGCTAAAACAATTTCTCTCTTACTTACTGATGCAGGATCACCATTTAAAATAGCATCAACATCTTCTGAAAGGATGTCCCTTAATTGAGGAAGGTATTCTAATAACTCAAAGGCAATAATTTCGACCTGTTGCCCAAATTCTTGTTGATCATCACAGTTTTTCCCTTCCTCAGTTGCTTTCCAGCAAAGTACTTGTTCGATATAATCTTTAAGGCGATAGAATATGGAAACAGTTTGTTGACCAATCAAATGTGGTAAATTCAGGTCATTGAATGAATCTTGTCTTATTAAACCAGGAAATAATAATACCTGAATATCCTGTATAAGTGTGATTATATTTTCCTTAGCAGGTAATGTAATGTCACTAATGTGTTCTATTTCAGGATGGTTTTTATAAGAATCCAATAGTTCATCTATTATTTTCTTTAATCTTTTTTCTTTGTTGGTTGACATATTAATTTAACAGCTTATTTATAATTTCTTTATATCATTCAATGAAAGCAAACTTATTCAATATTGAGTAAAAACAAACTAAATGTTATGCTTGGGAAATATATATTGTACAACTAAAAACTTCCAATGCATAATTACAAAAAAGAATTTATTGAATTTATTGTCCGAGTAGACGCAATTCAATTTGGTAATTTTACTCTCAAAAACGGTAGAAAGTCACCTTATTTTTTCAATTCTTCAAAATTCAACACGGGTATACTAATAGATGAACTTGGTTTATATTATGCTTCTGCTATTGAGGAAAATGCTCAAGATTGTAATTTGATTTTTGGTCCAGCATACAAAGGCATTCCTTTATGTATATCTTCAGCAAGTGCCCTTTCCAAAAAGTTAAAGCATGATATAGGGTATTTTTTTAATAGAAAAGAGAAAAAAAATTATGGAGATCATGGTATTCTCGTTGGTCAAAACCCCCTTGCAAAAGATGTAGTTGTTATGGTCGATGATGTAATAACTGATGGACGTACGAAAATTGAATTAATTGATTTGATTAAAGAACTTTGTGAGGTAGAAGTTAAAGGAGTAGTAGTTGCTTTGGATCGTATGGAAAAAAACTCACATGGTGTTGACGCAATTAACGAATTTCAGCAAATTACCGGAATTCCTGTCTGGCCAATCATAACAATTAGAGAAATTTATGACTACTTAAGATATAGTGAATTTGACAGATCACCAACGCTGGAAAAGTCAACCTATGAGAAAATTGAAAATTATCTTTCAAATTATTGTGTCCAATCCTAAACGATCTTACAATTTAAAATCCTCAGTTCAAAAAAAATTTTGTAGTCAGAATCAGTTTATTTTAAATAATTTTTAAAAGTTAAAACTCATATCTAACACATCCATGCAAAAATTGCAAGAATCAGAGCGGAGTAACCAACGAGCAAAAATTTCCTGGGAACAATCAAAACAAGATTTGGAAATGGCTAAATCATGTATAAGAACCAGTCCAGACACGAGTTGTCTTTTGAGCAATCAGTCAGCGATTAATGCTTTTAGCTCAATTTTAAATGCAAAAGGGTTCTTTCAACTTCCAGCATATTCATCTATAGAAATGCTAAATATTTGTAGTTCAATTTTTCCAGAATTTGAGAAGACAAGAATTTATTGTGAGACACTTGACAGTTCTTTAAATCGTGATTTATTGGGGCAGCCTAGACAAAAAAATATTTCTTTTACCGAAGCATTTGCAAAAACTTCCTATGATGCAAGCTTGGCAATTCAAAAAATTATTAAGGACTATTTTAAGCAGAATAAGGATCTTTTTTTTGAACCCTAAATATTTTTTCAAAAAAATTTAATTTTGAAATTTATCTTCCTCTTAAATTTTAATCATTTCAAGATTTTTGTTATTATAATAATTCAGTTTAATAAAACTAATTTAATCAAAAAAATTAAAGAGATAGTGTCTTATTAAGAGTTTGTTTAAACTATGAAAAATTAATAATTTTTTTTGGTTATGTTGAAAAAAATCAGGCAAAGACTTAATGTTTTTCAGCCTAAAAATAATCCAAATTTTCAAAGAAGAGCTTCGGTACTTATACCTCTTATCGAAATTAGAGGTGAAATTTTTGTCTTGTTTACAGTACGCTCCAAACATTTACGTTCACATCCAGGTCAAGTTTCTTTTCCAGGAGGCAAGCAGGACTATCAAGATTCAAATTCTCTCGAAACAGCACTAAGAGAAACTGATGAAGAAATAGGTTTGAATCCAGAAAAAGTAGAAATTTTAGGAAGAATAGATCAAATTATTTCTCTATATAATTATTTGGTTACCCCTTTTGTTGGCCTTATACCCTCAGATTTTTCGCCAAATCCGAACCTAGATGAAATTGAGGAAGTTTTCAAAGTTCCACTTTCTTTTTTTATGAAAAGTAATAATCATTGGTCGGAAGAATATGAATCTTCATCTTCAAAAGTGCTAATTCATCATTTTGATTTTGACGGTTTTGATATTTGGGGACTTACAGCAAAATTGATCTTACGATTACTGGATATTGGTTTGGGTTACGCGCCAGATTTTCAAGTACATCACCCTGACTTTCCTACATGGATGGAAAGAGCCCAAGAAAACTGAAATTAAAAGAACCATCTTTTTTTATTGAAAAATGGTTTGCTTTAATATTTAGAACTTAAAAAGAGATTAGATTAGTAAAATTTTAAAATTCTAATTTGTAATAATGATATTAAATTTAAATTTACTAATTCTCTTTTTTGAGAATTTCTTTAAAAAGCCTATTCATAGAATATTGGTAAAAAATTAATTACGGCATCTATAAATTGGAAATAATTATTCATAAGTTTTTAAAAAATATTTCTTTTCTGTATTATTTATGCTGTTTTAAAGATTTAAAAATTTTATTTATGGAGAAAAAGTCTTTTTATTTTGTATTCTAAAAAATTGTTAGGCTTAAAGATTGCATCTTTTTAAGGAAATCTTTGAATGAGATTTGTAAATTGAAGGCTTGGGGAACTCGCTTTTTTATGGTCAACCTTTTCATTAAGGGAATTTATGAAGAAAAAAATTTGCTTGCTGTATTTATTGGTTTTTTACTACAGCGCAATTGTGTATGCTCAAGAAGGAGGAGGCGAGTCAGCGAGTAACAGATTAGGACAAATTTTAAGATTAGGACAGAAAACCGGAATTCATTTGATGTACTCTACATCACAGCCGTTTGTACTAGATTTTCCCGGTGAAGTTTGGACAATGGGAATAGCTTCTGGATCAGGGAAATATGATTATACTTACTCAGACTATAATTCATCAACTGGAAATACCTCTACAAAATCACAAAGTATTAATTTTAGTCTCTCAGAATTGAATTTTAGATTCTATATAGGAAATTCATTCAATATTCCCTTTGGTTATGCTAATTACAAAATTTCATATCCTGATTGGATATATTCTGGTGTTACTTATGATATTGATTATTCTATAACTCAGTTAAATTACGGTATCGGAAATGAGTGGACCTATGATTGGGGAGGTTATCTTGGAATAGATTGGTACCAAAGTGGAAATATTCTTAGTGAAGAAATAACTGTAAAACATAAGTCTGGAACAGAAACTTCCACTACATTGGCAAAAGCAAAAGAAACATCAACCGATATTGAGGCTTTTTCTGGAACTTTTGTGGTTACATTCGGATTCGGATTCGGAGGCGGAGAAGGGGAGTAATTAAATATTTAATTACCCTTACTGAATTTTTTCCAAAATTTTTTCTGACCATTCTTCAGGATATAATGTTTTTTTAGCTTCCTCTAGAATATCTTTAATTTCATCTTTGTTTTTAATGGGATGTAGTATTCGAACACCTTTTTGGACACCAGTACCACTCGGGGACTCAAAAGCACGATTTGTTTTACTATATCTGAGACCTATCTTGGGTAGCCATTCTAGAACTATTTCTCCAAAAATAAATTGAAACTGGTGAATATTTTTTTCATAGTCAATCCAAATGAATCCGTAGGCGTTAGCTCGATTTACACATCCAAATGTTATTTTTTTTAGTCCGTTTACTTCCTCTTTTGATTTTTTAGAACTGATTACATAAAAATGAATATGACTCATAATTCAATTCTCCTTGTCTTGCCTTTTCACAATATTTCGCTGATTATGCTATTTTAACTTTAATGGTTCAGACAAAACAGTTTTTTTTGTCTTTTGTGAAATTTGCTAGATTTATATATTCCTGAAAAATAATATTGTTAATTAAATATGAGCCTTGTAAGGGTTGTTGTCAACGGATCAAAAGGTCGAATGGGCAAGGAATCGGTCAGAGCAGTAAGTGAGGATTCTGAATTGGATTTAGTAGGTCAGACTGATATAAATGATAATCTTTCTGAAATAATTAGCCAAAGAAAGGCACAAGTTGTATTGGATTTCACACATGCAGATGTTGTGATGGAAGTAGCTGTTAGTATTATCAAATCAGGAGCGAGACCGGTAATTGGAACTAGTGGTTTGTTGCCTCAACAAGTTGATGAGCTTCAAAAGCTTTGCAGAAAACAAAAAATTGGCGGTGTGATTGCTCCGAATTTTGCCATTGGAGCGGTATTGATGATGAAATATTCCCAGGATGCAGCTAAATATTTACCTAATGCTGAAGTGATTGAATTTCACCATGATGGCAAGTTAGATTCACCTTCAGGAACTGCAATCAAAACAGCAAATTTAATTGCAGGAGTCCGTAAAAATATTACAAAAACTTCATCTGAAAAAGAAATTATCAAGGGATCTAGAGGCGGGGATTCTGAAGGGGTTCAAATTCATTCTGTTAGGCTTCCTGGTTTGATTGCTCATCAGGAAGTAATTTTTGGTGGACAAAGCCAGACTTTGACTATAAGACACGATTCAATGCACCGAGAATCATTTATGCCGGGAGTTTGTCTTGCTTGCAAAAAAGTTATGGACTTAAAAGAACTTGTATATGGATTAGAGACTTTACTTTAATAAAAATGAAAAAAATTTATTTTTTTTTTTCAGAAAATTTTTGACCTCTTGGATGCAGTTTATGATAAATATTGAAAAAATCGGGACGATTTATATGTGAATATTGTAAAGTCGCATCAAGGCTGACATATCCGAATAAGCTCATAATGTCTGATAAATCTACTCCATTTTGCAAAAGGTGTACAGCAAACGAGTGTCGTAAAATCCTAGGGTTAATATTATTTGTGATACCTGCTCGTATCGCATGTTTTTTTATCATTGACCAGAACCCTACTCGGCTCATTCGAGTACCATTCCTGCCTGGGAATAAGCATGGATCTTCTGAATTAAGCAAACGATTTGTTCTTCCTTGATTAATGTATACCCTTAGAAATTCTATGGCTTTTGATGTAATCGGAACCATTCGCTCTTTTTTTGATCGAATTTTCAAAAATTCCAAATCCAAAAAGATATCTTCTAAATCAAGTCCTAGTAATTCTTTGACTTTTAGACCACTAGAATATAGTAATTCCATCATTGCTCTGTCCCTTAATCCTAAGTAATGGTCAATTGAAGGTGATTCAAGTAGAGCAATTACCTCTTCTGTGGATAAAATTTCTGGGGCTTCTGGCATGATTTCTGGGAAACGAAGTCTGTGAGCTGGGCTAGTAGTTATAATACCTCTTAATTCTAAGTGACTAAAAAATAGTTTCAATGATGAAATGTGTCTAGCCAAAGTTCTTGGTTTATACTTTTTACCTAGAAGGATAACGTATTCTTCAATGTCAGATTGTTTTAGTTTGCGTAATAGATAAACAAGTTTTTTGTTGTCTAAATTTTCTTCTTTGACATCAAACCATTTAAAAAATTTTTTTAAATCCTGTTGGTGAGAGCTAATACTATTAGTTGCATATTTTTTGCTCCGAAGTGTTTCTATAAACTCCAAAACAATTTCCTGCATAGGTTACAATTTTTATAGGGAATTTAAACTGGTTTAATATATGAGATTTGCCAAAGTAAACAAAAAGTCCGCGATGTCGTGTGTAAAATGCGCTTTTGTTTCCTTGTTCACACAAGGTGGAGTAATGTTATAAAAGGTTCAGGCTTGCTGCTTAATTTGCAGCCATGCACACTCCTTTCAGGGACTAACTCCTATCTGAAAAAATCAGGAAGCAAAAGTTTCACATCACGATCACCGCAGACAATATTTTGAATCCTTAAATTCAAGATATTTAAGCTGCTTTTTAATTTTTTAATTTGATAAGAAATTAAATCTTCCTGAAATCAACAGTCAAAATATTATTTTGTTAGAACTTCTTCAAGTCGGAAACATAAGTTATTAAGATCGTCTTCAATACCGTCATATTTGGAAATGCTTTTTTTTAATGTTAGGAGTTTATCAGCCAAATTTAATGCTACCAATAAAGCTACATTTGTCGGGCCAAAAGCGTCTGTATTTTCACTAACATCAGCGATTTGTTGATCTAAAAATTTTTCTACTTCTCTTACGTGATCTTCGCCGTAAGGGCTTGAAATAGAGAATCTGTTCCCGTTTATATTTATCTGGTATTGTCTACTATCGTTCTGCTCCAAAAAAACTCCTTTTTTGAAAACTGTGTGATGTTTTTCCGCCTCAACTTATTTATAACAAATTAAATTTCAAAGTGATACCTATCAATAGAAGCAGATGCGAAAAATCTCAAGATGTGATAGGATTGAAATCCTCTACTTACAGGCATAATTTCTAACAGGTTTTTTTTGATAAAGCAATTCCATTTTGACTGTAATAAATAAATAAATACATTTTGTTTTGAAAGTTAATGAAAAAGATGTCTTATTCAAGAATATTAAGTGATGAGACCCGCAAAGAATTTGGAGGGTTAATTATATTAGATCAGCTTATGCGATATGATCTATTGTTTGAGGAAAGAGAAGGGTTAAAAGTGACAATTGATAAGCTTGAAGTGATAATTTCTGAATTAAATAAGGGGTTTTTTCATTCTGAAGAACAAGAACAAGAACTAAATTTTCAAAAAGAAGAGTTAGACGAAGCCAAAGATGCATTTTCTCAAATAGAAAAAGAAATTGAAGAAAATGAAAAATTCAGAATTAATATTGCTCTTGTTGAAAAAAATGAATCTGGACTTGAGTCTTTATTAAATTTTCTGGAAGAACGAAAGGTGTTGACCGTAGGTGAAGATAATTATTACTGGCCGACCAAAAAAGGAAGAGAGTTATATTGTCAATTGGTAGAACAACTAGAAACTTATATAATCCATTTTGAGGTTTTTGCATATGTTGATCTAGAGAATGGAGATTTTGGTGATCCAAAAAATGATTTACTTGAAGGGAATCGATGGTCTGATTTAAGAGTTGCAGTTGCCGAGTTTAAAGGGATTGATCCTTTTAGAGTAGTTTTTTTATCAATGATGAGCGATGAAATATTTTTTGAAAATCCCGACTGGAAATTTGATTTAGGACTTGGAACTCTTTTTGATGAATTGGAACAAATAGTTCAAGATCAACTAGGTATAGATGATTTGAGTTACGAAGATCAAGAGGGGACGGTCTCAGGGGAGGACGTTATAAGAGATATTATAGAACAAGGTAAGTTTTTAGCGGATAAAAGTCGTAAAAGTAAAATCGAGACAGAAAAAAATATTCAAATTGGTGAATTAGCTAATGAACAAATTTTAACAAAAAACTATTTGTGGTAAGAAACTTACTTTCCAGAATAAATTAGGAAAATATCTTAAAATGTTAGAAAAAATTGATATGGGGGGCATAATAAATTGGTATCCTGGCCATATGCGCAAAACCAAAAATGAATTGGCGAAACTACTAAAATCTGTCGATGTTGTGCTTGAAATGAGAGATGCTAGAATTCCTATTTCTTCTGTAAATCATGATTTAGAGGGACTACTTTATAATAAAAAAAGAATTTTAATTTTCAACAAGACTAGTCTGGCAGATAGTAAAATAACGAAAAAATGGCATTCAATTTTTAAAAAATCTGAAAGCCCATTTCTTTTTATAGATGCTCTAAATAAAATTGATTTACCTAAAATTTTGCCTCTTGCCCGCTCAATGATGCAACAAAAATGGTCTTCTTTTCGTTGTAAAGGAATTTATCCCCCTCCACTAAAGCTGATGATAGTTGGTATTCCTAATGTTGGTAAATCTAGCTTAATAAATCGACTATCGAATCGTAAGGCAGCTCAAATCGGGCCTAATCCGGGTGTTACAAAACATAATGATTGGATCAAATTGGATAAAAATGTAGAATTATTGGATACTCCTGGAATTTTATGGCCGAGAATAGAAAATTATGAAATAGGATTGAGATTGACTATTACGGGAGCCATAAAAGATTCAATAGTAGGGACTTCTAAATTGAGTATTTATTTGCTTTGTATTTTGAAGAAAGTTGAACCAAAAAAATTGGAAAAATTTTATCAACTAGATCTTTCAGATATGGATTTACCCCCTGCAAATTTGATAAACAAGATCGCAAAAAAACGAGGCTGCTTGAAAAAGGGGGGTATAATTGACCTTCCTAGAGCAGAGAGGCTGCTTCTCAAAGATTTTAGATCTGGGAAATTAGGGAGATTAAGTTTTGATATTCCAGAAATAATATAATGTTTTTTTAAATAAAATTAGTTAAATTAAATCCTAATTTTTTTTCAAGAAAAACTCTTATTTTAGTTTTAGTTTAGCCATTGTTCAACCTTGAATTCTAGAGTTCTGTTAATCTGATCTGCGTTCAATAATAAAATTTCCAAACGTTTCCCACCCTGTATTACTTGTTTTTTACTACGGCTCTGTAATGATATGCTAGCCTCATCATAAATGTAGGAGTCGTTCGGAATTGATTCTAGTAGTAGAAACCATTCAATACCATGTGGCTCTATATTTATTCTAAATCCATTGCTTTCTATATGTGTAACAATTGCTTGAAAAGTTTGACCGATTAGATTAGCAAAAAAATCAACTTTTATTAAATCGATGCTCTGTCGTTCAGCCTTTTCAGCCCTCCGCTCTTGTTGGGAACAAAATTCAGCTAATTCACTATTTATTAATGATTCAGTATTTTCGTTTTTTTGATCAGAATTAATTTTTTTCTTTAATGCGCGATGCACTAATAAGTCTGGATATCTTCTAATTGGAGAGGTGAAATGTGTATAATATTTAGCAGCTAATCCAAAATGACCTTTGTTATTTGTCTCGTAAACGGCTAGCGACATAGAACGTAAAAGGAGAACTTGTAGTTGTTCAAAATTTGAAAAGTCTTTAATTTTTTCTAGAATATCATTGAATTTTTTAGGATTATTTAATGATGACATTGAATTTCGTATACCAAAACGATGAAATACTTTCTGTAATTTTTTTAATTTTTTCATGTCCGGACTATCATGTACTCTGAATATGGATGGAATGCCATTATTTTTGCAGTGTTTTGCAACAGTTTCATTTGCTTCAAGCATGAATTGCTCAATAAGTTTCATCGAGCTAGATTGATAATTTCTCTTAACTCCGATCATACGTTCATCTTTATCAAAATTAAAAACTTCTTCGGCGAAACGAAACTGTACTGCGCCTCGCTGAAATCTTTTTCTTTCAAGAATTTTTGAAAGATGATTCATTTTTTTTATGCTTGATTGAAGTTTAGGGTCACGAATAGATGAAATTTTACCATCAATTAGATCGGCAACATCTTCATAAATTAATCTTGCACGGCTTTGAATAATGCTTTCATATATTGAGTAATCTTCAATTTCTCCATAAGAATTAATTTGCATTTCACAAGTTAATGTTAGTCGATTAACTTTAGGACGCAAACTGCATAAATTATTGGAAAGCTCTTCAGGGATCATGTGAACGGAATATCTAGGGAAATATACACTTGTTCCTCGCAAATATGCTTCTTTATCAACTGGATCCCCGGGTTTCACGTAATGAGCTACATCTGCAATAGAGACATAAAGTATGAAACCTCCGGACAATTTTCTGTTCTCAATTACGCATACTGCGTCATCAAAGTCACGAGCGTCTTTTCCATCAATAGTTATAAAATTTAAATTTCTTAAATCCTTTCTTCCTGAATCTGAATCAAATCGTACTTGTTTTGGGAATTTTTTTAAATATTCTTTAGCGTTTTCAGGATATTTTGTTCGAATTAGATTTTCATTAATAATTAATTGAAGGCCTAATTCAAGATTGCTTGTTTCGTCTATAGCCCTTAAAAATCGACCACTTGGTTTAGAGAAGTTTCTATTCGATATTTTTTTATCTTTCAAAAGTTCTACTTCAATCAAAGTTCCAGATTCTAATTCTTTGATATCATCTTTATTTTCAATCCTAAGAAATGGGAAACCAATATTTTTTAGTATTGGTACTGCGAGGGTTTCCCTTTTTGTCCTCTTCACCCTTGCCAATATTTCGTTGGATGCCCGTTCCAGAATTCTAACAATTTGACCTTTTCTCTTACCGCGAAATCCTCGTGAACGTTGAATTTTTATTTTAACTAAATCCCCTTCCATAGCATAGAATTGTTCGTTTTCTCCAATAAATACATCTGAAAGACCAACTCCTATGTTAACAAAACCAAATCCTTTTCTATTTCTGGTGAAATAACCCGTTTCAGTTTTCAAGACATGATTTTTTTTCTCTGTATGAGAATGTTTTTTTGTAAAAAAGCTTTTTTTATGATCTCTCTTTATTTTTTCTTTAGGTAATGTTTTTTCTTTTGAAGTCTTATTCAGGAAAAAACGGGTCCCTTGCTTTATAATTTTTTTGTCTTTAATCAATTTTTGCAACTCTGCTTTAACTTTTACAGTTGCGGTTTTTTTAAGACCAAGAGCAGCACGTATTTGTTTAGTAGACATAGAGTCTCCGTTTTTTTCTAGCATGTGGAGTATATATTTTTTCCGTAATTTCATATTATTAATTTATTCTCTCCATGCAGTTTTAATATGTGTGATTCAATATTTTGAAACGCTAATTTTTTTAAGCGAGGGTCAATACCTAAATAAAGTTTTTCTAAAATTTCCTGTTTTGAAAAACCTGAATTATATAACGTAAGAATTTGGGATTCTCGCTTAATTCGGTGTTTTAATGTTTCTTTCAGGCGGTGGGTACTTCGAGTAGGTATTCCATGTGATGGAATAATTACTTCAGGATTTAAAGCAATTATTTTTTCTAGAGTTGAAAAATAGGAAGCCATATTCCCCTCCGGAGAGGGAATTACCACTGTACCAACCCCTTGAATCAAATCTCCAACAATAAACCATTTCATCGAATCAGGAGCTAAGCCGAGATGACCAGCATCATGCCCCGGAATTTCAAAAACCCTCACAGGGATACCGTGCCATTTTGTTACTTCTTCATTTTCAACGGAATTATGTAATTTGATTTTTTCAAAGTAATCGGGACCAAATTTATTTGCCAGTCTTTTTTGAGTGTCCGTACTGAGTATGATAGGAATATTTAGTTTCAGAGCAAGCTGGTTAGAAAATTGGTGGTGATCTGGATGGTGATGCGTAATGAAAATTGAATCAATTTTTCTGTTTTCAATCGTATTGAGCAATCTCTGGAACTCTTTTTTTGAATTAGGAGAAGGATCAACTAATAATTGTGGCGCATCGTGATCTCCTAATAAGAAGGCATTTGTCCTGCTTGCAGGTGGAAGTGTGGATGATCTAACTGCTAGGATTTCAATACCTTCCAATATTTCCAAACAAGGAACCTTATCCTTTTTTTCATAATTTTCCGATAAATAACCAAGCTGTTTAGCTTTTGGTGCATTTTGTAATTGTTTTAAAACCCATCGTGTAGGGGGAACCATCAAACTGTTTCCTGCACGAAAATTATCTAATAGTGCCTTTGGAGATTCCCAAAAGCCAATTTCAAATTCTCCTGAATCTAAACGAAAATTTATTTTTTTGTTTAGATCTACTCGATAAAACCATGTTCTGAATCGTAACTGTGCAAACTCTGGAGCCAAAACTTCAGCAAGTTCAGAAACGGAAAACACTTCACCACTATTTACACCTGCTTCGAGATCATAACCTAACTCTTCTTGAATTTCTCTCTGTAAAGCTCGCATGAGAGTAGCATCATATTCACTAAGAAATTTTGTTTTATATGGTTTTGATGATTCATCTATATCAATTTTCCCTCCGGGGAAAGATAGGTATCCTGGGAAAGCTTTAAGATATGACTGACGCTGTACAGTAAAAATCTTATTTTTAAAAATGAACAAGACCGAAACGGAATTTATTGGCGGGGTGTTCATATGGTTTTTGTTTGATTAATATTTTTAATTCCTTGTTCTATTTGATCTTGACCTTTAATAAAATCTTCATTACATACTTTGACTATCTTAATAGAATGTGGAGCAAATTTTTCGATAAAAATGAAGAAAAAATCAGTAGTTTTATTTGTTAATTGATATATTCCTCTAGTGTACCAACCAGCTTGTAAAGAGAACTCATTTTTTATCGGTTTTATTGAAGCAGCTTTTATTATATTTTTGGTGAATTTAAGATCTACAATTTTTCTAGAATCACTATCCAGCCAATCTAATCGAGCTTTGCAATTCAATCCATATTCTGAGTCTTTCCAGTGTAAGGAAACTTCACTATTACCATTTGAAAACAATTGTTGGACTTGCGGATGAATTTGAAAACACTTTTTTATTTTTTGTAATCTAGCCCAATCACTAAAACTAAGTACTATTTTCCCACTATGAAGTTCACAAAATTCTCTCCAACTATTTTTACCTTTTTTACCTCTTTGGCTTAGATTCTTTGGCGCACTTAAATAAAGATTTTCAAATTTTTCTGGCTCCAAAAGCATGCAATGTCCAGCATTACCGAATTTTAATGCTTGCGAATTAATATAAGTTTTTACCTGTGTATAACCATTGGGAATTATCTGCTTTATCTTAGACTGATTAAGAGCAGGTATTTGTTGATATTCATCAAAAGGGAGGTTGTGAAAAACTCCGAAAGTATCGGCTTGATTCACTCTTCTTCCTCGAATATTTCCATTGGAGGGCATGAACATACAACGTTTCTATCTCCGAAAACATTGTCGATTCTAGCCGAACCAGGAAAGTATTTTTTTAGACGAAGTGATGCTAAAGGATAAAAGGCAATTTCTTTAGAATAAAGATGCTCCCAGTTTGGATCAGTTAAATCTTCAGAAGTATGTGGTGCATTTTTTAGTGGATTATCAACTTTGTCCCAATCTCCTGATTCAATTTTTTTTGTTTCTTTCTTAATAGAAATCATTGCATCGCAAAAACGGTCAATTTCTTCTTTAGGCTCACTTTCTGTAGGTTCGATCATTAAAGTGCCTGGAACTGGCCAGGACATGGTAGGTGCATGAAATCCGTAATCAATTAATCGTTTGGCAATATCCTCTTCCGTTATTCCTAAAGTATCTTTCAAGTTACGAATATCAATAATACATTCATGTGCAATTAACCCATTTTTTCCCGTAAATACAATGGAGAAATGTTTTTTTAATCTTTCTGCTAAATAGTTAGCATTTAGTATTGCGACTTGAGAAGATTTTTTAAGACCGTCTCCCCCCATAAGTTTGATATAAACTAATGATATAGGTAGGATACTGGAACTGCCCCACGGAGCTGCAGAAACCGCAGTATTTTCTTTAGGCAATCCTTCTAAATTTATGATACAGTGGTTTGGTGCAAATGGGGAAAGATGAGATTTCAATCCGATGGGCCCCATTCCAGGACCACCGCCACCGTGAGGAATACAAAAAGTTTTGTGCAAGTTAATATGTAAAACGTCAGGTCCTAATTTTCCAGGTTGCGCAATTCCCATCAATGCATTTAAATTAGCTCCATCCATATATACTTGCCCTCCGTTTTCATGAATAATTTCACAAATAGAGATTAAACTTTCCTCGAAAACTCCGTGAGTTGAAGGATAAGTTATCATTAAAGCAGCTAGATTTTCAGAATGTTTTTCTACTTTTTCCTTTAAATTGTTCATATCAATGTTTCCATCTTTATCACATTTAACACTTACAATTACCATATTGGCTAATGATGCGCTCGCGGGATTTGTGCCATGCGCAGAACTTGGAATAATGCAGATATTCCTATTATTATTACCATTTGAAATGTGATATTTTCTAATAGCAAGTAATCCTGCGTATTCACCTTGTGCTCCAGAGTTAGGTTGCATTGAAATTGAATCAAATCCTGTTATGCGAATGAGACAATTTTCTAGTTCATTAATCATTTCAATGTAACCTAGAGTCTGCTCAGGAGGGGCAAAAGGGTGGATATCTGCAAATTCAGGCCAGCTAATAGGAATCATTTCTGAAGTAGCATTGAGTTTCATCGTACAAGATCCTAGTGGGATCATGGCTCTGTCAAGGGCTATATCTTTGTCCTGTAGAAATCGTAAGTAACGTAACATTGCAGTTTCAGAATGATATTTGTTAAAGACAGGGTGTATTAAAAATTCTGAGGAGCGGCATAATTTTCTTGGAATTCTTTCTTCAGTTAGGCCTTTTACTATTAATGAATCAATTTCATTGATTGATGGTAAATCTTTACCAGCATAAAATACGCTTAATATTTTTTTAACATCTTCTCTTCCTGAGGTTTCATCTAGATTAATACCCAATTCTTCTGAATCAATTTTACGAAGATTAATACCTTTCTCTAATGCAATTTCGTAAAAATTATCGCGCTTACTACCAAGTGATAGAGTAATGTTATCGAAAAAAAAAGAATTTTTTATGGGAATTCCCAGTTTTTTAAGTCCTTCTACGAGAATACTTGTCAGTCTATGGATTCGTTTTGCAATTATTCTTAACCCTTCAGGACCATGGTAAACAGCATAACAACTTGAAATAACTGCTAGCAAAGCTTGTGCTGTACAAATGTTGCTTGTGGCTTTTTCTCGGCGAATGTGTTGTTCTCTAGTTTGTAATGCCATACGAAGAGCAGTTTTTCCTCGACGGTCAACAGATGCACCTATTATCCTGCCAGGAATATTGCGCAAGTATTTTTCGTGTGATGCAAAAAAAGCAGCGTGTGGTCCGCCAAAACCCATAGGAATACCAAAGCGTTGTGCTGTCCCAAAAACAACATCAGCTCCTAATTCCCCTGGAGGCTTTAATAAAACAAGACTCATTGGGTCTGAAGAAACTGAGACTATTGTTCCTGATTGGTTAAATTTTTTAATAATTTGTTCTATATCATGAATATCTCCAAATGTACCAGGATACTGAATTAATGCTCCAAAAAAATGGTTATCTTTTTGTTCCATTTGCTCCATTAAATTTCCAATAACTAACTCAAATTCCAATGGTTCAGCTCTTGTTTTAAGGACATCAATTGTTTGGGGATGACAGTCTTCTGCGACAAAAAAGCGCATACTTTTACTGTTTGAAACTCGTTTACAAAAGGTCATTGCTTCAGCAGCTGCAGTAGCTTCATCTAATAAGGATGCATTTGCGACTTCCATTCCAGTAAGATCTATAATCATTTGTTGAAAATTCAATAATGCTTCCAAGCGTCCTTGAGATACTTCGGGTTGGTATGGAGTATAAGCTGTGTACCATCCAGGATTTTCCAACAAATTTCTCTGAATGACATAAGGCATTTTGGTGTTATGATAACCCATACCAATCATAGATTTTACTATCCTATTTCGATTTGCAATGACTCTCATTTCATCTAGTGTTTCAACCTCAGGAAGGCTATCTGGAAGGTTGAGTTCACCTGACATACGGATTGAATCAGGAACAGCTTTCTTGATTAAATCATTTAGCGAAGATAGTTTGAGAGTCAGGAGCATTTCTGAGATGTCTTTTTCAGAAGGTCCTATGTGACGATGAATAAATATGTCTTTTTGTTCTAGAGTTTCTAATTTCAGAGTCATTTTTGATATTTGGAGTTATTCTTAATTAATTAACAATAAAAAGTGAATTACTAAATAAAGTAGAATAATTTTCAAAAAAAAATTTTTCTACTTAAATTCTATCAGGTTAGTTTAATAAAAAAAATACATAACGAAAATATTAGAATGAAATTAATTAAATGCATGTGAGTTAAATTTCTAATTATTTTACGGTTATAATTGATAAAATAGAAGGTAAGGACTATTATATTTAGTATTAATCTAATTGAATAAAGAATTTTTAATCACAATTAAATTTTAAGAAAGATGAACATTGCGAAAAATAAATTGTTACTGATTTTTATATTACTTTCTATCTATTTTGTAGAATCATTATATGCCTTTGAAATTAATCGAAGAAGAGAACAATTTAACAAACAATATGGACAATTATTTGTTCCTCTACCTTATTCTATCCCAGGATTGGGTACAGGGTTACTATTTATCGGAAATTTTGGAAATATAGCAGATACGACTACTGATTTAGCTGCTATTGGCGGGATAGGAGATGCTGAATTTGTATTTTTTTTCCTCGATGAATTTTTTGTATTTTCAGATATATTATATCTTCAATATTTAAGAGCTCATGGATTTAAGTTTGCGCTTTCGCAATATAGTTCGAGGGGAATGGATACATCGAAATTCGATTTCAAATATGGTATTGGAAATTCTTGGGATCTAGATGCCCCAACAATAAGATTAACTTTTTTGAAAAAAATGTTGGAAATAGGCCTTGGTTTCAATAAGCAGAGTGGTACTTTTCAAAAATTTGTATCACCAGATAGTGACGATCCAACAAAACAAGGTGAAACTGTTGCTATATTTGACCCAGGATTGGAAATAAATATTGCCAACAAAATTGAATTTAGCACAAAATTAGATTACACAGATGACTACAAGGATCCAAGAAAAGGAATCAGGAACACTCTTTTTCTGGACAGACAGACAGCTACAACAAGCTCTGAACCTTCTTTTGATGTAATTACTAATGATCTTCAAATCTATTTCCCAGTTCTTGAAAAAAGTACAATAGTTTTTGATCTTCAAGTTTCAGATGCATATATCTCAAGAAAGGGAGAGACTGATATTGATGTTTTAAAATATAAGAATGGTTATAGTCAATGTAATTCTAATGCAGCATGCGAGGCAAATGCAGAAAATCTTGCGAATACGGAGTTAGCAGTTAATTCAAATGGTACTTCTTTGAGTCTTGGTGGCAGTGATCGCTTGAGATCATTTCCTGAGGGCAGGTTTCAAGGAGCGCATACAATTTATTATGCAGCTGAATTTAGATGGAATTTTTCATCATCGGAAGGGAAAAAATTAGATCTATTTTTTATTGAGGATTTAGTAGAAGAGCTCCAGTTAGCATTTTTTTATGAACAAGGATCGGTTAGTGAAAAAAAATCTGACCTAGGTAAAACGGTTAAATATTCTTTAGGTTCAGGCTTTAGATTCTTGAGTGGATCAGGGAATGTTTACAGAGCAGATTTCGCGATAGGAAATGAGGGCCCTAATTTTTCAGTTATTATTCAATATCCTTGGACTTATAGACTTTAGTTTAGAGGATCAAAAAACATTTAAAATTTTTTAATCTTATCATTGAAAAAAATAGTTTAAGCATTAAGATAAAAGATAGGTTATTATTGAGGCTCCCATAAGTAAATTAGCGAAGTATATGCGAAGGCAACCAAAGCAAATAATTTGTAATTTTAAAAGCATAATAAAGGCATAATAAAAAGTTGCTACAACTGCAAAAAGTATTTCAATATTAATCCAGTAGAGGTAAATATCTTCCTCATTACTCAATATAATAATTTGCAAAAGCAAAACGACATAAAATATAACGGCCAAATATGCTATAGGAATTTTTATAAAGAACGCCTCTTTTGAAAGTAAAATTTTGTTACATGATGTTTGATTTTTGGATACTTTTGAAGTGTAATGATTTATAGCAAGTTTTAGTGCACCTTGTAATCCGAAAATAGAAGCAAGGCCTAGAGCAATAAGGGTAAATATTTCTGAGTTGATCATAAAAAATAGTTTTATTTTGGTGGATAAGATTATTAATATTAAATAAAAAAATTGTGACAAACATTTTTCTTGATGACTGCAAATTCCCTACCTTAATATTTTAAGTAAAATGAAAAAAACTCCAGCATGGAAACTTATAAATCTTAGTATAGATCAAATTGAGATTAATGAGAGTCAATTTAACTGGTTCCCAAACTCCTTATCAGAAAAGGATAGTAATTCAATTTTAAATCATGGAATTCAATTACCTTGTCTCGTACAGGAAGTTCGAGATTCAAAATATAATTTAGTGGATGGTTTTAAAAGAGTTATATGGATTAGATCGTTAGATGATTCTTGTAAAAAGGGAAACATTACTTGTTTAGTTATCCCTGGGGCATTGTCTTTTTGGGAAGTAGTAATGATACGAGTTGAAACTTTGACTAATGGTGAAAATAAATTCCCGGGATTTAGAGTATGTACTTTATTAAAAATGTTGCACAAAAGTGGCTTCCAAAAAAATGAAATTGCAAATAATGTATTGCCACAACTTGGATTAGAATCTTCACTAAGATTAGCTAGTAAACTTATTGATATGGGCAATATTTTGATGAAATTGGAAGAGAAAAAACAGTTTGTTTTTTCAGAATTTTTTAAAAAGCTAAGTTGTGAAGATTTAATTACATTACAAAAATTTTCAGGTAATGGAATTTTGCCAATATTAAATTTTGTAGGTAAGATGGAATTAAGAGGGAAAAAATTACGATACATCCTTCAGATTCTTGATGAAGTTAGCCGTTTTCAAGAAATTTCAGCAGGAGAAATATTAGATATAAAACAGTTTAAGGAGGTTTTGCTAAAAAAAAATATTCAAAATCCAGAGCGTTACCGTTTGATAAAAGAATTGCTAAATTCTATCCGTTATCCAAAACTTTATGATTTTAGGAAAAAATTTACTCAGAGGCGTGAAATCCTTAATTTGCCGAGAAGAGTGTCTCTTGATTGTGATTACAATTTTGAGGATGAAGATATGATTTTAAAATTACAATTTAGCAGCTTGAATGAACTTAAAAAACAATTGAATGATCTGGAAGTCATATCATCTAAAAAAAATAATGGAGACAAATGTGGTTGGGAGGATCTATTTTCTCTGTTAAAGTAAAAAATGTTTTACTTGGGTTACTTATAATTTACTAAAAGGTTAGTCGTTTAAAAAATTTTTCTAAGAATTTTTATTAAAAGTGATTTTTCTCAAAGAGTAGATCTGGGTTAATGAATGATTATGAAAAAATGATTTAAATCATTGGATTAGGTGTTTTTTTAGTGATCCAACTTTAACTTACCTTCAGGACTTCTATTTTAAAGATCAGATCTGCATTTGGCGGGATACCCATTGATGGAACACCTTGGGAACCGTAAGCTAGTTTACTGGGGATTTTAATTTGTAATTTTGTTCCTTGTCTTAAATCTTTGAGTGCAATCTCCCAACCCTTTATTAGACTGCCTTTTCCTAAATCAAACTCAAAAGGGCTTCTCTTTGCGCGACTACTGTCGAATAATTTAAAATTATCAGCTAGCCAACCTTCATAGTGAACTTTGACATGGCTACCGTCTTTTGTTTTTTCTCCATGACCTGGACGTTCGATATAGATTTTGATGCCAGATTTGCCTGTTTTAAAAGCTTCATCAATGGCTAATTGAGGACGTTTGTTGATTTTTTTAGATTGTTGGGATAATCCTTCTGAAGCCGAAACTTTCATCTACACTTAAAGATCAAAGGAGAATTCTCTCCGAGGACTGTCATTTGTATAGGAGCTTTATTAGCTCCTTGAGCGACGCCTTTATTAACATCTAGGTATAAATTTATAGTATCTCCCTGGAGATGAAATTTTCCTGATTGAACTTCTGCGTTGCCTTCTAATAATATAGTTTGAGTAATTTCATCAAAACTTGCTTTGTCAGATTTTGCGACTCTTCCAGGTTGTTCAAAACAAACATCTTGTTCAGCTTTAATGGATACTAATTCTTGAGATTGTCCAAGATTTAAAGTTATTTTTCCTGAGTGTATAAAAAGATTATCAGGTATACGCTCCATTTCAACATCGCCTTCAAACATTGCCTGCTGTTTATAATTGTCTAATACAGCTCGAGAAGCTAATAGTATAACTTTTTGTGAATCCGTAGCTTTTTTTTCATCATTTTCTAAATTAGTTGTTATAGTTTTTAGAGTAGATTCTTCTTTTTTTGTCTCTAAATCACTTAAATTTGCTTCAACTTTGATACGTCCTTCTTTACTAGTGTCAGGCCCCTCAAGAGTTGCATGTTGATGTAAGATATCTAAAAGGACACTATCACTGCGAACCAATCCTTGTGAAGCTTTAATTAATACATTCCCTTTTAATTGTAATGTTTGTTGTACAGAGTTATTTTTTTTTGAAGAAGAGTTCATTCCATTATTACTATTTTCAAGGCCTTTTTGAGTATATACTGCATAATCTGAACGTGTTTCCCGATCCCATTGTTTAACTTGTACTCCACCTTCACCTATTAATTTTTCGGAATTATCATCTATTCCCGAGACTAGGCGAAGTTTAGCTGTAGTTAATTCAATGTTTTCTCGCGGTACAAACCCTTTAACATTCCCACGAAAAATAGCAGCATTTTCATTTAAATCACTACTAAATTCCTCAGCTTGAATTTTAATTTTTTCGGTGGAGGCATAACGTAAAAGGATTTCTTGGTGTTTTTCCACAAGTAATATTGGTAACGCTGTTATGAAATCAGAACGAGTCAAATAAATTTTATTTAGCATAGGGATAAACATTTCGGTTAGAGCTTTTGTAAATCCTTCTCTTTGAAGATGATCTAGAGTATTCCGTGTAATCTTGAAATTATTTTTTGGGGAAGCAAAACCGATATGATTTAAACTCCATTTAGATTCAACTTCAAACATTATATTTGATAGTAATACCAAAATAGCGATTATTAAGGATGTACGCTTAAATATTCTTAAATTTGGTAGTTTCATTTAATTAGTTTTATTATTGTTAATACGTTTTTTACGTTTTAAGAAGGCTGCTTCAATAAAAGAGGAAAATAGAGGATGTGGCTTTAAAGGTTTTGATTGCAATTCCGGATGATATTGGCAACCTATAAACCAAGGGTGATCTTTTATCTCAATAGTTTCAACTAAGTCCCTCTCAGGATGTTTCCCTGTAATTGAAAGACCTGCTTCCTCAAATTTGTTAACAAAATCATTCATCACTTCATATCGATGTCTATGACGTTCGGAAATGGTTGTTTTGTCGTAAATCTTGGCAATTAAAGAGTCTTCTTTGAGAACTGTAGTTTGACTTCCCAATCGCATTGTGCCACCAGTTTCTTCATGTCCTGATTGTTCAGGCATTAAATCAATAACATTTTCGATGTGATTAGGACGATTTTCACCAGAATTAGCATTTTCAATTCCGACAACATTTCTGGCGAACTCGATAATTGCCATTTGCATTCCAAGACAAATTCCAAAAAAAGGTATTTTTTCTGTTCGGGCTGTTTTTACCGAAACAATTTTTCCTTCGGTACCACGTTCGCCAAATCCAGGAGCAACCAAAATACCGTCCATCTTTCCCAAAATTTCAGTTGAATTTTCGGTCGTTATATTTTCAGAATCAAAATAGTGTAATTTTACTTTTAGACGGTTTGCAATCCCGCCATGAATTAATGCCTCATTAAGACTTTCATATGAATCACGATTAGAGACATATTTACCAACAAAAGCAATTTCAACTTTATCATGGGGATTTTTATAGTTTTCAATCAAATTGATCCATGGTTGAAGTTTTGGACTACCAGTCCAAATTTGCAGGTATGTCATAATTATGTCATCTAATTCTTGTTGGTGGAACATCAATGGGACCTCATAAACGGAATCAACATCAAGTCCGTCTATTACAGAATTACCTGGTACATTTGTAAATAAGGAAATTTTAGACCGAACTTTTTCTGTAAGTTTTTTGGAAGTTCTGCAAATAAGAATGTCTGGTTGAATTCCAATTTCCCTTAATTTACCAACACTATGTTGTGTAGGTTTTGTTTTCATTTCAGTTGTTTCAATAATTAGAGTGAGGTGAATGAATAAAGTATTTTCTCTTCCAAAATCATGTCTATATTGACGGATAGCTTCAAGGAATGGTAAAGACTCTATGTCCCCTACTGTACCTCCAATTTCAACAATACATATATCAGCCTTTTTCTGACTAAAATCATTATCAGTCAATTTCGCCGCATCTGAAATTGTTTGTTTTATTTCATCTATTACGTGAGGAATTACCTGAACTGTAGCACCTAAATAGTCTCCTGCTCGCTCTTTCCTAATTACGGTATCATAAATTTGACCTGTAGTTCTATTGTGTCTGCGAGTTAAAACAGCATTTGTATAGCGCTCGTAATGACCTAAATCTAAATCAGTTTCTGCTCCGTCTACCGTTACAAAAACTTCTCCATGTTGAAAAGGATTCATGGTTCCTGCATCAACATTAATGTATGGATCTAGTTTCATAAGGCTAATTGTAAGTCCTCTTGACTCAAGCAGTGATCCAATAGAAGCAGCAGCAATACCTTTCCCAAGTCCTGAAACTACTCCTCCAGTTATAAATATGAACTTTGTTTGCATCTAAAACTACATTTTTTATTGTTTATAGAGAACAGTGGAACTTTAATGTAGCAAGAACTTTTTGACAAGCTAAAGAAAGTTTCACTTTCCTGAAATATGAATAATAATTTGTCTAATATTTCCCGTAATTCTGTGTTCCCATAAAAAAATTCCTTGCCATGTTCCCAGAAGTAATTTTCCTCCATTGAGAGGAATCTGTTCAGAGGTTTTGGTAATTGCGCTTCTAATATGAGATGGCATATCATCTGATCCTTCTATTGTGTGAGTATAACCTAAATCGTTTTCAGGAACCAGTTTTCCAAAAAAATATTCTAAATCTTTTTGTACATCAGGATCAGCATTTTCTTGAATCAGAAGACTAGCGGATGTATGTTGAATAAATAAATTACAAAGTCCTGAATTAATTCTAGATGCTTCTACAACTTCTTCGATATATTTTGTTATTTCATTTAGTCCTTTTCCCTTAGTCTGCACCCTAATTACTTTTTGGAAATTTTTCATATTATTTTGAAAATCTTTATTTGACAGGGAGTTCTATTGTAAAACAAACTCCTCCTGAATCAAGATTTTGAAAACGGGTATATCCATTATGATCAGCAACAGTTTGTCTTACGATTGATAAACCAAGTCCTGTACCGTGTTCTTTAGTTGTGGTATAAGGCTCAAAAAGTTGATCAGAAATTTCTGGAGAAATTCCAGTTCCATTATCCTCAATATCAAGAAAAATAATATTTAATTCATCATTATATCTTGTACGGACAATAATTTCTCCTTGTCGGAAAATTCGTGAAAGTGTTCCTTTTTTTTCGATTGAACTAATGGAATTGTCAACTAGATTAATAATAACTCGTCTAATTTGTTCGCTATCTAAAGGAATTTTAGGAAGTTCATCAGCTAATTCTGCAATAATTGAAATTCTAGTTGGCATATTTTCTTGATATAATTGGAGAGTCTTCTTTGTAATCTTGTTAAGGTCATTCAACTGTGGATTTGATTCTGGAATTTTAGCAAATTGAGAGAACTCACTTACCATTTGCTTAAGACGCTGCACTTCATTAATTATTGTTTGTGTAGACTGTTCTAATGCAACATCATCAGATACCTCTCCGGCATATTTTCTTTTTATTCTTTCGGCAGAAAGTTGAATTGGCGTTAATGGATTTTTTATTTCATGTGCTATACGTCGAGCTACTTCCCTCCATGCTCTGGCACGCTGTAGCCTATGTATCTCTGTGATATTGTTGTAAACGCATACCATTCCTTCAGATTTATGTTCACTGTTTTGGAGAAGAAGGAGTGTTGCAGAAACTTGAACGGAGATGTCTTTTTTTTGAACTAAAAAATGACGAGAAATTGAATTCTCTTTTGTACTCTCAATTTGATTAACCATTTCCTCAAAAATTTGAAGAGATTCCTTTTCTAAAATTTTTCTATAGTTCTCTCCAACTTCTACTTTTTGATTAACTTGTAGCATTTGTTTTGCGGACTGGTTTAGTATCTCTATATTCCCTTTCATATCAAGTGACATTACCCCTGTTGTTATATTTTCTAAAACTAACTCAACGAATCGGATTTGATTTTTTAAGTTCTGGTGACTTTCTTTTAAATTTTTGTTTGTCTTGTCTAGTGCGATTTGATGGTCTAGAAGATCTCTACTCATAGAGTTGAAAGACTGCATTAGTAAAGCAAAGTCTTTATCTAAAGGGCCTCTTAGTTTAACTTGGAAACCAAGTTCACCCTCTGAAACTCGCTGAGTTGCTATAGCTAAATCTTCGATGGGTTGTACAAATCCACGAGCTAGATAGAAAGCAAGCCAAGTAGCGACAAAAATAATGAATAGAGTCATTAGTAAGAAAATAATTAGATAATATTCTCGAACCATGTTCTCTGATTCGCTTAAAAATTGAGTATTTTTGTCCTGTGCTATGATTTCTTTGATTGCTCCAGAAATATAGGTTTCTACCGGATAAAAAATTTCTAAAAAAACAATTTTATTTTCTAAATTAATTTGACGTATGTAACGATAAACATAACTTTTATCTGATTTTTTTGTGAACCAAAATTGAGATTTAATTTGATCCCATTCTTTTTTAGATGGTTTAGTCCAAAAAACTTTTGAATTAGAGCTTTTTATCCATTGATTTATAATTTCTTTTTCTTCAGAATATAAAGTGATTGTTGAATCAATTTTTTCTAGAATCATCAAGCGCGTTACTTCTTTGTTTTCCATTTTTAAATAGTTTTCCCAAATTAAACTTTGAATTTCCATTTTTTTGCGAAGGTTACTATGATAAGCTTCGGTAATTTTTTGTGCATTATTGATCATTGATTCTTGCTGTCCTTTAAGCCATGTTTCCAAATTTGTAGCGATAAAGAAACTAGCAAATAGGTGGAAGCCCATTGCGGGCAATGAGAGTACAATAAATGAGGTAATTAATTTTTTTTTGAGATTTACTCCTAGAATTTGTTTTTGTCTTTCATGTGAGAGCTTGAGTAGGTTTCGAGCAATCATATAGAAAACAATTGCAATTAAAACAATATTTATATTGATAGCTACAAAAACCATCAGCTGTGATCCTGATTGATTTAAAACAGAAAATCCCTGGCGCATACTAAACAAGAAAAGCACAATTAACAAAACTAATAAGATAATTACTACAAGTATCCTGTTTCTAATATTTTGATCGGAATTGAGTAACTCTTTGTAATTATTGAGAGTATCTTGAAGGCGTGATATCATTATCTTGTTAATTTTCTTAGTGCAGTTCAAAAATAGGATCTATAGATTTGTTGGTTTGGTTCAGACTTAATTTTTTGATTTTCTACTGAAATTTTATCGATTTGTAATAATTTTCTTTGTTTTTACTATGTTTATCTTCTACTCTGTATTCCTCACTATGTTTGACAAGTAATTGAGTCGCTTCAAATTTTTCCCCATTCATTTTACCTTCTACTACAACCCCTTGACCTTCACGGAACAAGTCAGGTTTAGATCCATTGAAAAAAACGGGAATGAATTCTTTCCCATTTTCAGTAATATTGAAAGAGAGTTGGATTCCTTTTGCATTCCATATAACGCTTCCTGTTTGTACAAGCGCTCCAATGCGAAGAGTCTTGTTTTCAAACTTACTAGGAGTCGCTAAAATTTCCGCAGGTGTATAAAAGAAAATAGTTTTTTCTTGAAGTTCTTGTATTGAGAAAGCGATTATAATTCCGATAATCACTGTTCCACCAATAAAGAATTTATTCCTTGTTTTCATTATTGTTAGATTTTACTGTGTTTTGAGTTGAACCTGAACTTTTTTTTTCAAGTGCAACAATTGTTTTAATTAAATCTTTTTTTCGTCTCTTATTTATAAAAATATAAATAACAAAAGTGCAAATCCAAATGCCATAAGCCATTAAAACATATTCTAAACCTGTAATCATTTAATTTAGTGTCTTTGAAATTAGTTCATTAATTTTTTCTTCATATTTTGTGTTTTGATAACGAAGCAGTAGCAAATATGTATATAAAGAAAGCATGAAAATTATAGAAAATGTTAATGGATTAATTAACACATCGGAAATTGAAGGATTTATTTGTTCATTTTCAACTTTTAGAAAAGTAGTCGGTTGGTGCAGAGTCCGTCCTTTAGCCCATTCGATAGATTTGTGTATGATCGGGATGTCCAAACAACCAATTATTCCCAAAACTGCTGCGAGTCGTGCTTCTTTATCTTTATCATTTATTGCTTTGCGTAGTAGGAAATATCCTACAAATATTAGAAAAAGTAACAATGTTGAGACTAATCTAACATCCCACCAAACCCAATATGTTCCCCAAGTTGGCCTACCCCAGATTGCTCCGGTAACTAAAACAAGTGAACAAAAAACCAAACCTACTTCAGCAGAAGATTTTGCTATCTGATCAAATATCAACTCACGTTTCCAAAGGTAGATTATGCTGTATACAAAAACTACAAAAAAAGCCAAATATGTTGAGATTACTGAGGGAACATGAAGATACATAATTTTTTGTGGAAATCCTTGATTTATTTCTAATGGAGTTAGCAAAAATATCCAAAGTCCACAAACCAGAAGTCCTGAAATTGAACCCCACTCTAAAAATAGAACTAATTTTTTCATTTATTTTTCCAATTTATTTTTTAAAAGGTTATTTATCAATGAGGGATTCGCTTTACCTTTAGTTTGCTTCATAATTTGTCCGACAAAGAATCCAATGACTTTTGTTTTCCCCGACCGATATTGTTTGACAAGGTCTTGATTTTCATTGAGTATGTCTTCAATTATTTGTCCTAGTTCGTCCTTATCTGATATTTGTTTCAAATTTTTTTTATCTATTATAACATCGGGTTTTTGACCGGTTGAGATCATTTCCTCAAAAATACTTTTTGCAATTTTACTACTTATTTCACCTTTTTCGATGAATTTAGTCAAATCCGCAATGTTTTCTGGTGGGAGGGGAAGTTCTTTAATAGATTTACCTGATTCATTAACAACTCGAGTAATATCGCCGATAACCCAGTTACAAGCAATTTTAGGAGATGCTCCATTTTCGATTATTTTTTCGAAATACTCAGACATTTCAGCACTAGCAGAAAGTATTTCGGAATCATATTTACTAAGGCTGTATTTATTCATAAATCTAAAAAGTTTCTTTTCCGGAAGTTCGGGAAGATTTTTTCTAAGAGTTTCTATTCTTTCTGGGGAAAAATTTATAACTGGCAAATCTGGGTCTGGGAAATAACGGTATTCATCTGCTTCTTCTTTTGAACGCATGCTGAAAGTTATTTTTTGCTCATTGTCCCAAAGTCGGGTTTCTTGGACTATTTTTTTGCCGTCCAAAATTTCTTCATACTGTCTATTTATTTCGTATTTAATAGCATCTTTAACAAAACGAAAAGAATTGAGGTTTTTTGTTTCTGTCCGTATGCCAAATTTTTTATTTCCTGTTTCTCGCAAAGATACGTTTGCATCGCAGCGCAGATGACCTTTTTCCATATCCCCATGAGAAACACCGATTGCAATTGCAATTTGATGAATTTTTTCCATATAGATTTTAGCTTCTTCAGCAGAACGTATATCTGGTTCACTAACGATTTCAAGCAATGGTATTCCTGCACGGTTTAAATCAATTAAACTTTCATTTTTTTCTCCCGAATGGATTAATTTCCCTGCATCCTCTTCCATATGAATACGGTTTATTCCAATTCTTGTTTCTCCTCTTGTTTCTGTATCGATCTTGAGCCATCCATTTTCGCAAATGGGTCTATCGAATTGAGAAATTTGATAGGCCTTTGGAAGATCTGGATAGAAATAATTTTTCCGAGCGAATTGAGAATCGAGTCTAATCTCACAATTTAATGCAATTCCAAGCTGAACGGCAAATTCTGGTACTTGTCTGTTTAATACAGGCAATGCTCCTGGCAATCCAAGGCATACAGGGCATGTATTTTCGTTTGGAGGCCTACCAAATTCTGTTGAGCAACTGCAAAAAATTTTTGAAAATGTAGCCAATTGAAGATGGATTTCTAAACCGATTATAGATTCATATTTCATAAAAATATTTTCAAATTAAATTAAAACAGAGCCTCTTTTTTGTTTTTCCAAAATTAAAGTTTTTAGTTCATCTTTTTTGAATAAATCTTCGAATCCATTTCCAGGAAAATGTATTGCCCATTCATAAACATTAGACAGAATTTTTTCGTTGCTATAAATCGAAGGTTCTTTCAAAACAAGATCAAACTCAGCATTTATTTTTTTTGATAATTTTTCGTAAAAACGTTCTATGATTGCAGAAGTTAAACCTCCTTTTCTCCATTCTTCTTGATACCATGACATAGCATTTATAGATAAAGTACGCGTTCTGGGATATCCAGAACACATTAAGTTCCATGGGTCTCCGCGTTCCTGATCACCGGCAGCACGAAAATCTGAACGTAGTATAACAGCCGGTATATCAAGTGCCTTGGAGAATAAAAATTCGATAACTGTTCCAGAATCAAGTTCTGTTCCATCAAAATTAAGAAGTATCAAATCAGCTTTGACAATCTCACGTAAATCATTATTGCGAATTTCAATAGAGCGAGAAGTGCTCTGTTCAAGATGCTGAGGAACAATGCAAACGAAACGTCCAGAAGAAAATTTCTCGATGGACTCGGACAATAGTAGATTCCCTACTAAATCTTTATGATTGAATAAATCGCCAGCGAAATAGATAGAAAAAGAATCAAACATAAATGTATTTTACGATTAATTTCAATATTTATTTTATTAACTTTGGAATTTCTTTCCAACTTGAAAAAGGGGTTGCATATTGGTCCATTCCTTTTGTATAGACGTGCCAGTCAGGGTAAAAAACTGAAATCCCTGAATTATTGAAGGACTTAATTAATTTCGGTCGATCTTCAAGCATTACGTCCGGCTTTATTTCTTCAATAATAACCCTCTCTTTCAAAAAATCTCCTACACATTGCAGTGAAGAATAATTAAGCGAATTCAAATTTTCTTTGCGTTTTTTAAATTGTTCTGGCTCCAATGCTGACACAAGATGCAATTCATTATTTTTAGAAAGTAAGTTTAAGATTTTTTGTGAATGGTCATAAAATTTTAATTTTCTTAAATAATTACCTGCATGGAATTTTTCATATATTGCATCGTTATCAGGGAAATTACTAATAACTCCGTATAGATTTGGGTTATATGTATAAGGGATGTTTTCTTCCTTAGTGAAATCTATAAAGCCTTGGATGTAATCTAGAATTACACCATCAACATCAGAACAAATTTTCATACGAGTTAATTTTTTTAAAAGATTTATTATATTCTGGCAGGAAAATGTAATCAGTTCAAGATTCCTAATCTTCTTCTAGTTTAAGAGAAACTGAATTAATGCAATAACGTAAACCAGTTGGTGCAGGGCCATCTTCAAAAACATGTCCTAAATGAGCATTGCAAATTTTGCAAATTACTTCAGTCCTTTTCATGGAAAGACTAAGATCTTCCTGGATATTAATGTTATTTTCTCCGATTGAATCGTAAAAACTAGGCCAACCTGATCCCGAATCAAATTTTGTGTCTGATTTAAACAATGGATTGCCACAGCAAATACATTTATATGTACCTTTTGTTTTAGTGTTAAGATATTTCCCGCTATATGGAGGCTCAGTACCTCTTTTTATACAAATCTGAAATTGTTCATCAGTAAGAATATCTTTCCATTTCTCATCACTGAAATATTTTTTGTCATTCATAAATATCCTATTTTTATCTTTTTTAAGAAATGTTTTGATTTAATTGCCTTCAACTAAAATCAGATGTCTTGTTTGTGAAATATAAAAGTGTTACAAATATCATGAAACTTGAGATTAAATCAATAATAATGCAGAATTAAGTATAATTATATATTTTTTAGACTAAGTTTTTGGAAATTGTGATATATAATTTTTTAGGAGTTCATGATTTATTTTTTTGGTATTTGTCTAAGTTTTGAGTTATTTAGTAATTTTTTTAATTATACAGACAACTAATTGAAATTACTTTTACAAACATATCTGAAATTGAATTTGAATAAATTTAAAATAACGCTGATTAATTTGTTGCTTTTATGTAACTTTTATGGTTTGAATATTCATGCTCAGGAACAATCTTCATTGAGTAATGAAATGGTACAGTTGTTCAAACAATTGAATTTAAGAACAATTGATGGAAGAGACATGGCAGATGTCTCCTTAAGTTTTGTTCTAAATACGGTAATAGATTATAGTATCACATTAAAAGCTTCAAAACTAGGGATAACATTAGCAAAGCATGCCTTGATTTCGACTCAGGAAAGTAATAATCCAAGTATTACAAGCAGTTTTGGATATTCTAGTACACCTTCTCTTTCTGCTGCTTCATCGTGTTCTCCGAACGAACTATGTGGTAGTAGTTCTGATACAACTTCTTTTTCTTCGGCATATAGCTTAAAATCTGATGAAGGGATTACTTATGGTCTTACTTATTCAGAGCAAAATACAAAATCTACGACTCTTTCTCTTTCTGAAATGGGGGGAGATGTAACTTCAGGAAGTACTGGTGATCCTCTGAGCAAAACCAGTTTGACGGGATCGGTTTCAATTCCTTTTTTTCAGGACTGGGGAATCGAATACAACGAAATCCCAGTGCGTTTGGCTGAAATTGGAATCAAAAGAAGTAGTTTAAATTCAAAGCAAACGGAATTATCACTACTCAAGCAGATCGCATCGATTTATTGGGATTTAGTAGGTATTTTAGAAACTGTTGAGGTTAAAAAAAAGGCAGTTAAACTTTCGGAAAAACTTTTACGAGACAATAAAGCTCGTTTTAAAGCAGGATTATTAAATGCTACTGAAGTTAAGGTTATAGAAAATCAATTGATGCGGGATCGCCATAGTTTGCTTTCTGCAAGTTTAGATGCGCTACGTATCGAAGACCAAGTACGTGCAGCTCTTAACATAAAAAACTTACCTGTTGGACTTTATCCTGTGGATAGGCCTGTCGATCTGATAGAAATTTCAGAAATTGACTCTGACTTACGAAAAAAAATGTATAAAAATGACTCTCAAATTGGCTTGATGCAATCATCATTAGAACAAAACCGTTATCAATTAGAACAAGAACTCAACAAGCAAAAAACCAATCTGGATTTGAATGTTTCTTATATTTTGAATGGATATAGTAAAAACTTTTTTGGTGGAACCTCAGATTTTAGCAAAAGTAAACTTCATGGTATAAGTGCAACTATGACGTGGAATGTTCCTTTAGGTAACCAATCAGTTGTTGAAAATATTAAGAGTAAACGATTAGAACAACAACAATTGATAATGCAAATTGAAGATAGGAAATCTCAACTTGATCTTAATTTACAGTCACAATTAAGGTCTTTAAGTTTGATAGAAAAAGAAAAACAGAATGCTGCTGCTGTAAGTAAACTATCTAAAGATCAGTTGAAAAATGAAATTAAGCGCTTTAAATTTGGAAAAAGTACAAGTTATCAAATTTCAAAATTCCAACAGGATGTAGTGGAAGCCGAGCAGCAAGAAATTCTTATACGTATTCGTCAAGAAAAGATTAGGTTAGAACTCTTAATTTTAACTGGAGAGTTCAAGGAAAAATATGGAATAAATTGAAGAGGATTTTTTCTTTATTGTAAAATGAATCCTATTATGTGGAGGTAGAAGGAACTGGATTTTAATTTTTAAAAAAATATAATCTCTAAGAAAAAGGATTCCAATCTAAAACTGTAACTAAGGAGTTATTGTGTCCAATATAATGTTATTAAGAAAATTAATTTTTTTTATTTTCATAATTTTACCTATTAATTTAGTTTTTGCTACAAATCCATATAAAACACCAATTTCATTGTCAGGCACAATAATGCCAGCAGAGACTTTGAAGATTCAGGCTAGCGCAGGAGGCAGAATAATTGATCTTTATATTGATGAAAATCAACAAGTTACAAAAGGTCAATTATTGTTGACTCTTAAAAATGATTCTCAGAAACGAAAACTTGAACTAAGTCGTTTACAAATCCAGATTAACGAAAATAATGTTATAGATAGTAAGACTCAAATTGAAATAAGTACAAATAATGTTGAGGATTTGGAAACCAATTTAAAGGATATAAAGCGAAGATTAAAAGAAGAACAGACTTTGTTTGAACAAGGCTCATCTACTCGCTCTCAGTTTGATGCATTGCAGCTTCAATATAGCAGAGGCGAAGTATCTTTGAAAAATGCGAGATTGTCTCTGGAAAAATCAAAGATTTCTGTGCTCAAGTCACAGCTAACTCTTGAACGTTCAAAACAAGAACTTGCAATGAGCGAGGAGGCTTTGCAAGATACCGAATTAAGAGCTAAAATTGGTGGAATAATTACTGCAAAATCTTATGAAGAGGGAGAAATGATAAGTCCTGGTGCAGTTCTTTTTCAAATAATTAATGTGAGGGAAGTAGAAATTCCAATTTTAGTTGAGGAAGGAGATTTGACAATGATCAGCGAAGGGCAGAAGGTTGTTTTTACAACGCCAAGTTATCGAGATATTGAATTTTCAGGAATAGTAGATCGAATTTCATGGTCGGCTGACCCGGAAACAGGAAGATTCCCATTATATGTTAAAGCAAAAAATCCTGGACTTAAGTTAAGAGCCGGAATGAGTGCAAAAGTCTATTTATTGCGGAAGAATTAAATTTGGCAAAGGTTAGAGAATTAAATGTTTCCTTATAATTGTAGCTAGCGTTTCAACCCATTCTGGATGGTTGTTTAGAGACGGCACTAATTGCAGATCTTCTCCTCCGTATTTTATGAAGTTTTTAGATGCTGTTATTCCTATTTCTTCTATTGTTTCTAGGCAATCAGCTACAAATGAAGGACAAAAAATGGTTACACGTTTCAAACCTTTTTCTGCAAGCTCCTTTAGATGTTGTTCCGTGTAGGGCTGGATCCATTCATCGCGTCCAAGACGAGATTGAAAACTGACTGACCAATTATCTTCCTTAATCTCCAATTTTTCTGCTATTAATTTTGCAGTATAATGACATTGTGCACTATAACAATAGCGATTTTCTTTTACGAGGGAATTACAACAAATTAGATTGTTTTTACACCATTTTTTTGAAGGATCACTCTTCTTCAAATGTCTAATAGGTAAGCCATGAAAACTGAACAGTACATGATCGGGATTATTTTTGATGTAAGGGAGTCCAATTTTCGCCCATGTATCGATAAATAGAGGATTGGAAAAAATTGGAGGAATAATCTGGAAGTAAGGCATGTTCCATTTGTGCAAATTTTCTTTGTAAAGATCTTCAATAGCAGAACCATAAGAACTTGAAGCATATTGAGGATAAAGAGGTAAAACTATGATTTTGTCACAATCCTTATCACGGAGACCTTCTAGAGCACTTTTTAAAGATGGTTTGCCACATTGCATTCCTAATTCTACATATATATTTTCTCCTGATAGTTTCTCTTTTAAGTCTTTTTTTAGATTTTTACTATTTACTAAAAGAGGTGAGCCATGTTCCATCCAAATTTCTTTGTAGGCTCGAGCAGATTTTTTTGGTCTAAATGGTAGAATTAAAAAATTTAATAATATCCAACGTGCTAGAGGATTAATATCAATTACTCGATCAGAAGTTAATAATTGGCGTAAGTAAATACGAACATCTTTTGTACTAGGAGAGTCTGGCGTACCGAGGTTTATCAATAAAACACCTGTTTTATTTTTCTGTAATTCTAATTTAGGATTTATTTTTTTCAAATCTTTATAATTGTTTTTTTTGAATTCAAGTGGGCAAGTAAACTAAAAGAGTTTTAATTCCTTTGTTAAGTTTAAATAATGAGATATTCTTAATTTAAGTTGTGTAGAAGGCATTTTCTTCAATATAATCTTTTGTAAGATCACATCCCCAAACTGTTTCAGAAAAGCCTCCATTGCCTACCACAACCTCTATAAAAACTTCATTAAGTTCCAATAATTTCGAGATAGCATCTAAATTAACAGTATTTGAATTTATATTTTTAGCGTTAATATTTTCAACCTTGTCTCCTTTTCCAAAGTAGATTGATAAATCATCTAAAGATACAGGATAATCAAAAACCTTACCTATAGCCATAACAAATCGTCCCCAATTTGGATCTGCACCATGGATTGCTGTTTTGATCAATGGTGAATTAATTATTGATTTAGAAATTTTCAAAGCCATTGACTGCGATTTTGCTCCCGAAACAGTTAGCTCGATAAGCTTTGTGGCCCCTTCTCCATCACAAGCAATTTGTTTAGCTAATTTTATAGCACTTTTTGTAAAAGTTTTTTCAAATAGATCGGTATCAATTGGACCTGCAAGCCCATTTGCAAGGATTATAACGGAATCACTAGTAGATGTGTCTGAATCAATTGAAATTCGATTGAAGGATTTATTAACAACCCTTTTTAGCATAGATTGAAGTTGTTTAGAGCTAATTTTTGCATCTGTTACAAAGAAGCTGAGCATGGTTGCCATATTCGGCTCAATCATTCCGGATCCTTTTGCAATTCCAAGTAAAGATGATGTTTCTAAAGAATCGTAACACCATTTTGGATGTGTATCTGTTGTTAGTATCGCCCGACTAAAATTTTCAATAAATTTTGGCGAGGAACCTATTTTATCGGGAATTTTATTACATCCCAAACGAATTTTTTCCATAGGTAGGCGCTTACCAATTACACCAGTAGAAAAAGGGAGGACTAAATCATTATCAATCCCCAGTGCTTCACCAGTCCAGGAACACATTTTTTCTGCATCCTCAATTCCAGCATTCCCAGTTGCAACATTGGCATTTTTTGAATTAACTACTATAGCTTGAATTTGTCCGTTTTTAATGTTCTTTTTGCCTACTATAATAGGTGCCCCTGGAAGATTATTTCGAGTAAAAACTCCTGCACATGAGCATTTACATTCAGATGAGATTATTCCAAAATCCAAGGAATCATCTTTAATGCCTATATTCACTCCTAACCATGAGAATCCTGGGATATTTTTCAATTTGGTATAGTTCATTGCCATATTTAACTCCTTGTGTATAATTAGAGCAGTCTGGAATATCTAGTTTACGGTTAGAAAATATAACCGTCAACTTTTATGCTTATAATTTTTTATCTAGTTACTAATGGATATTTCGATTCCTGAGGATTTAAGCTTATTAGGAGTTACTCCTAAGGATTTTGAAGAGAAAAAAAATGATTTAGCCAAATCTGAAAAGGTTGAAGTTAAAGAAAATGATGTCATTTGGGAGCTCTATAATGATTTATTAAAAAAAGCTCTTAATTTTGAGATTTTACAGATGATATACTGGAATATGGCTATTTTTAAGGATAAACTCGGTCAAAAATCTTTTGAATTTCAACAAAAATCACACCAATCTCGTTTATTGCATCTATTTCATCAAGGTAATACTAAGGTAAAAATAAATGCTATAGGTTGTTCTTCTTCTTGCAGAAAACTTCATAACCTAATCATTTCCGTTCCAAATGCGTTAAGGAATTTACCTGTTCCAAATCCTAAGTGTGAATCAATTTTACATTCATCTAACATGTTTTGTTCTTCAATTTATCAAATTGCAAAAGATAGTGAAGTCGAATCGAAAAAACTATTACCACCTCTTACTAAAATTCCTAAACTTCCAGAGTTGAATAATTATTCTACTTATTCGACTTCTTATATAGAAGATCTAGGAACTGATAAAACTGACGAACGTTTTTGGAATTGGATTTATTTGTTAACATTTTTTTTAGGAATCGTATTATTTTTTTATTCACCAATTTCATCTTTAATTCTTATTTTTTGGAGTATTCCTTTCTTCCCTCCACTAATGAAACGTTTAAGTAGAGTATTTCCTTTTTTTAAAAAAAAATGGGAACTATTAGGAACACTTGGAATAGGGATCTTAATAGCTATTTTGGCCTGTTTACTTAGTTTATTATCGGAAAGAAAAATTAATTTCTTTGAGGGAAAAAGTGATCTTCCGTCTTATGAAATTATATTAATTGAGGATATGAGTATAAATACGAGGTCAAGATTGAATGTAATTATCACAGCACCAGAAGCTTTAAATTCTAAAGATCGAGCAAAAGTTGTGATGGAAGCGGCTAGAAAAATTCATGCTAAAGAAGTTTATGATGATCAAAATAAATTTAAATACGATTATGTTTTTGTGACTTTAGAAGCAAGTAAAAATAATATTGGTCAAGGGTATGTCCTAGCTGAAGCTGAATTTGCAGCGGACGGGGAAGGATTTTTAGGTCCTTTAAGTAATAGTGAGAACAAATGGAAATGGAATGTTCGTACCTCAAATATTCGAACAAAATCTAATGAAACTAAGTCTCTACAAAAAATTAAAGGGACATTGAAGACCTTTTTAATGAGATAATTTGAAATGCCTATTTATAAATACGAAGCTTTTGATTCAGAAGGAGTCTTACAAAAGGGTTCTAAAGATGCTGGTTCTGAATCTGAAGTAAGACAATATCTTCGTAGTAAAGATCTTTTTCCCAAAGAAATTAGAACTAGTCGTTTTACTCAAGTAAAAATAGATGGTGGAGAAAAAACTAGAAAAATAAAGCTGCCTAATTTTATCTTTCATAAAACTATATCAATAAAGATACTAACTCAATTCACTCGACAATTAGAAGTTTTATTAGATGCAACTATACCTTATGATAAGGCATTTCAACTAATTATTCCCCATACAGAGGACTCTGGTTTCCAAAGTATTTTGTCAGATGTGCGTGGACGTGTTGTAGAAGGTGGTTCATTGGCGGGGGCGATGGGAATGCATCCCCAAGTTTTTCCAAAAATGTACGTTAGCATGGTTCGTTCTGGGGAAAATGCAGGAAATTTAGGAACAATTATGAGTCGTCTTGCAAACTACTATGAATCACAAGAACGCCTTCGTTCAAAACTAAAAGGAGCCCTTATTTATCCAGCTTTTATGATGGTATTTGGTCTCGCAGTTGTAATATTTATGGTTACTTCTATTGTTCCAAAAATTACTAGTATTTTTGAAAATCAGGCAGTTGCACTACCTTTGCCTACTCGAATTTTAACTAGTGTAAGCAATTTTGTAGTAGACTATTGGTTTTTGTTAATTTTTGTTATGTTAGGATTTTTTTTAGGCATATCATCTTTTTTTCGTACTAAACGTGGAAGAGAATGGAAAGATAAAATGGAGTTAAAATTACCAATACTTAGTAAATTGAGGATCAAAATCATGGTATCTCGCTATTGTCAGACTCTCGGAACTTTGTTAAAAAGTGGTGTGGATCTAAAAACTTCTCTTGAAATATCGAAGCATGTAGTTGTGAATAAAATTTTTGTTCAAAAGCTAGATCAAATGATTATAGATGTAAATAATAAGGGCATTCCTCTTTCTGTTGCGATGTCTAGGATCGGCTATTTCCCCGAATACGTTCATCATGTTGTTACAATTGGTGAGGAAGCTGCTAGGGTAGATGAATTGCTTGAGAAAGTCTCTGATCGTATGCAAGAGGAGGTAAGTTCATTGCTAGAAGCATTGACCACACTATTACAGCCAGCTTTGATTTTGGTAATGGGAGGAGTGGTAGGATTTATAGCACTTGCTGTTCTGTTACCAATGCTAAATATGAGCCAGATTCTACAATAAAAAGGATTAAAAGTAAGCTAAAAATTTCAAAAACATTTATTTAGAGTTATTCTGGTGAGTAATTTCCTACAAGTTAGTCCAGATAGGAATTTTTGGTGAGTTTTTATTTATCACAGAATAAAGAGAACCTTCCTTTTTACCAATACACTCAATTGACCTTCCATAGTAATTAGGTACAGAAAATAAATCTCCCGAATTTAGTAAAAAACTACCTTTTTGTCCATCCCCAGACCAATCTACTTTCCAGGATCCTCTATAACAAATGAAAACTTCTTTTTCAGGCCTCTTAAATGATTTATATCCTCCTCCTGGTTCAGCTTCAAAAATTAATAGTTCAAATCCATCTCCACCCTGAATTTTTGTTTCTTCAGATCCAATCAAACGATTTATTTGAATTGAGCCAAATTCTCCAAGTTTTAAAGGGTGAATTGTTAATGGATTTTTGGAACCGGATCTGTATATTCGTTTCTCCATTTCTTCAATTGAGTAATTATCATAATTTGCAGCTTTTGAATTACTCATTGGACTAACCGATTTTGCTCCTTTTGGAATGGGTTTTTTATTTTTATCCCATACGCCATAATCTTCAAGCAATACTAGTCCATGATCCTCAGCTGCTTTGAATACTTTTGGAGCCCATTCTACTCCACCAGTATCGTCTCCTCCTAGAATTGTAAAGAGGAATCCATATTTTTCGCCGACATTTTCAAAACCACGAAAACAATGTGTTGGTATTGAGACTACATCTCCTTCAAATAGAGTTGTCCTGTTCTTACCATCCAACCCCCAATATATTTCGAAAGTTCCTTCGTGAATCATGAATACTTCTGCCGTAAAGTGGCTATGAAGAGAATTTTTTATGTGAGGTGGCTGACCTGCAGCCCCGATGTTGAATCCATGGGGTTCGCGAATATTGATGAACTGTTCTTTATTTTCAGTTACACCCGGCCCAATTATACTAAAGTTATCTTTAAGATGGCTTCCTGGAGTATGGGCGTCAATAAAGGCACTTTTGCATGGCATCATTTCACTCCTTCGAACTAATCTTTTTTTTATTCCTGAGTGGGTTTTCATGGTTAAAACAGATAAGTATTATTAATCAAATCGATCAAAAAAATTAACTACTGAATTCTACTGGTTGAATTTATATTAAGTTTTTATTGAAAAGATTTTACCAAAGCTTTCTTGAAGCTAGACTCGCACCTTTTGCCAGTGATGATAGTTTTTCGTAAGTTATGTCAGCATCGACGGATCCGAAACCAGCGAAAGTGGAAAATCCACAATCTGAACCCGCAATTACTCGATTTCGTCCTACGATATCTGCGTATCGACAAATTCGCTCTGAAACCAGTTCTGGATGCTCTACAAAGTTAGTTGTTGAATCTAGAACACCCGGAATCAAAATCTTTTCTTCTGGAATTTTGATATCTCTGAATACTGTCCATTCGTGACTGTGTCTAGGATTTGATCCTTCAAATGAAAGAGCCTGAGGTTTAGCTTTTAGGACTGTTGGAAGAATTTTCTTCATTTCTATATCATAGTGGTGAGGACCCTGATAATTACCCCAACAGACGTGCAGGCGAATTTTTTCTGATGGAATGTTTGTAAGTGCATGATTTAGAGCTTCAATATGTAATTCAATTGCAGAAATAAATTCTTTTTCATTTTTATCTTTGAAAGTTACATGACGACCTAGAGCTAAATCAGGACTATCAATCTGAATTAGAAAACCTGCATTAGCAATTCCCTCATATTCGATTTTCATTGCATCTGAAAGAGCATATAAGTAACTTTTGTGATCTTTATAATATTCATTCGGTTGGAACAAAGCAATTACACCTGGCGAAGCTGAATTCATGAATGCTTCAGTGTATTTACTCTTATCAAGAGCATTTTGGAAATTTTCTAAATCAATTTCAAGAGGTTTCATGTCTTTAACTGAAATCGGACCAGAACAGCGTGGGCGTTTGTATGAAGGGACACCGCCAGATTTTGACGCTCTTGCAGAAAATTCTGGGAATTCTTCAAGATCTTTTGGAGTGTTTCTTGGGCTGTCACCCTCAAATCCATTCAGTCGATCTTTTATATATGTGGCATAACTTATTTTACTTTGCTCTCCATCACTGACGACATCTATCCCCGCTTCATACTGCTTTTTTACGACTTCTTTTACAGCCGCAGCTATAATTTCATCATATTCTTTTTTGTTTAAATTTTTTCCTTCTTCTCTTGCAAAGACAAGTTTGAAAACTTTTTCAGAACGAGGAAGGCTTCCTACATGTGTGGTTAATATTCTATCATTACTTAATTGCATTTTATTTTTTGGTTGATTAATTATTTCCCTATTATCTCCCTGGTACGTTCAAAAATGTCTAGCCCTTGTTGTTTCAGCCACCAAGGAATGTCAATTATGACCCAGTTTTCAGAGAGTTTTTCACCTTGACGACGGTATATATCCACCACTCTCATATCTATTGATTTTTCTCCAGCAGGCATTCCTAAAAAACCTCCTTTAGGAGTATTTGTTAAATTGGGCCAACCAAAGAATCCGGCATAGTTTCCTTCAGCAAATCTACATATGTGGCCGTTAAAAGTCTTATCTTTAAGGCCGTTTCTGAATGGATATTGGTGCTGCTTCTGGTAACGCGGGATTGTGTAAGATGCTCCAATACCAGATGGTCCATACCAAATCATATCATCATGCCACGTTTTTGCCAATGAATCTGGAGATGGGTGGTCATTTCCACTTTTATTAAGTTCTGTAAGGGCACCTATCATTCTATTAACTAAATCAAGTGTTATTTTGGATTCGTTAGGATCCTGAGGATAAAATAATAGTCCGTCATGAGTTCTTGGGCCAGGATAAATGAAAGATGTTCCAGTTTGTGTAGGTAGTGGATTTATTCCTAATTGATTCATGACGCTAATGATATCACAGAAAAAGCTGCTTTTAACTATTTTGCCATTTTCAATACTATTGAAATCAGCATAGCGTAGGAAAGTTATTTTTCGATTGGTTGGAAAACCTAACCACTCATTGTCCACGAATCCCATAAAATGACCCATGCTTATAACCCAATCTGTATTGTCGACTTCACTTGTTCCCGCAATAAAAATATCCTGACGGCGTTGAAGATTTGTCCAAGATGATAGAAAGGGAATCCAGAAAGCTTCAGCTACGTTTTCTGCTCCCGTTTGTTCATTGAAGGGGAATACTCCGTACCAATGAAAATTTGGGACAGTATATTTTTGGATGACTTTTACAATGTTGTCTTCATTTGCACCTTCAATTTCATCATAATAGGATAAAATCAATTTTTTTTGATCTTGATAGCTTTTCATTTTTTATTATTATTTTAATGATATTCCTGTTTCTGAATCAAAACCTTTTTTTGCTTTGTTAAATTCACGAATTCTTGCAAAGACATCAACACCGATCTGGTCATAGACATCCAGCAAATCAACTAGAACCCAGTTCTCCCTGATTAGCCCATTTTCAATTCTCCAAAAATCAAGACTTCTCATGGAAATTTTTTTACCTGATGGAGCAATACCCATCCAACCTCCATCAGACATAGTTTGTATCATGTTTGGCCATCCTGTAACTCCAACATAATTTTCATCTCCAATGAAATGGCATTTAATCTTATCAACATTTTGGCCTCTGTCAGGCATTGCCGCAAGAAATGGTATCTGGTGCCAATTGCGAAATCCTTCTACTCCTCTTCCAGTTCCTATCCCAGCAGGTCCATACCAGTTCATTTTTGGATGCCAGAATCTTTCCATTTCCATAACTTCGGGACCTCCTTTAGAAGGATGTTTCTTCATTGAGTTAAGCATATCAATTACTATCTTTTTGGATGCTGAACTTGTATTTTCATTATGGGGACCTTTTTTAATTCCATCTTGTTTTGCTGGTCCGGGAACCTGCCATTCAAGACCTAGACTTGGCGCCATAGGCCAAGATCCAGCCTGAATCATAACTTCTGGTACATCCCATAGTGCATGTACTTCAGTCACCTTATTCTCTAAAAAACAATAGAATTCATGGAATCTCATAGCTATTTGATGACCTGTTGGAGGGATATCTAACCATGCTTCAACGAATGTACCTGTGTAATAACCACAGCAACCAACCCAATCAATACCTTCTTCAGTTGATCCCCCTATCAAAATAGTGTCCCGTCTTTCTATATCAGGTAAAGCTCTTTGAAGTGGCGCATAAAAGTCATTAAAATAATTTTCTCTTCCAATTTTTTCTCCAAGTGGATAGCAAAAGCGAAATACAGTATTTTCACTAAAGAGATTTTCTATTGCTTTTCTTAACAGATTTTCATTAAAATCATACATAGTCTTTCTTAAAGGATCTATTAGTACCTTGTTCTTTGAGTGTTTATCCAAATCTAATCCTAAAAATAATAATAATTTTGTTTAATCTATAAAATACATTTATTTATAAATTCCAATTCTCATTTATCAAAAATTTCCCAACCTTTGCCATTAAATGGGTCTACACCTAATTGTCTCAATACATGAGGAAAATCTACCATCACCCAGTTATCTATAATCTTACCATCTTTAACCTTCCAAAAATCCATGTACCGTATTTCCAGTCTTTTCCCAGTTGGCGCGATTCCCATAAATATTCCGCTATGTGTGGCTTCTTGTCTTCCAAATGCAGCCATCCACTCTCCTTCAGTCAAACGAGCTTCGTCAATACATACCTTATCAGAAAAAGCTCTTTGAAAAGGAATTTGCCAATTTTTTTGAAATTCTTTAAGACCATTCTTAGTCCCACATCCAGCATTACCTCTCCAACGAAAATTTTTGCTAAAAAAAGCTCCCATTCCCTCTATTTCATGATCATTTAAACCATCTACCATTGATTCAACAACCTTTCTTGTTTCTTCGGTTTTGGACAAGTCGTTTCCTTTGGTTAATTCTGCTTGAGGTGGACGTAATCCTTTCATTTCATATCTCCATAAATTATTTTTGAATTAAATCAATTTAAACCAATTACCATAACTATTATAGTTTTCAACTTTTTTTTCAGAAATTGATTACGATTTATTTTGGAATTAAATATCATTTTTGTTATTGAAATACAAATGTATTATTTACTTATTTTTCCATTAGAAAAAGATAATTTTCTTGAATTTAAGGTGCAGACATGTATAATTCAAAAATCTTTATTTGCTAGCTCTAAATCAAATTGGAATATGGCAAAGGGGAGTAGTTCTATAAAATATAATAAGATTTAAAATCAATAAATTAATCGTTTTTATTGGAGGTGGAAGATGAAAATATTATCTAAGTTAGTTTTCACATTGGCGTTAATGTCTTTGTGTGGGCATACCATATATGCTGGTTGTGGTATTAGTAGTGGATCAATACATATTTTGGCAAATGACTTTCCTGCATTACGAACTTATACTGATACAGCCAAAGCTTGCGCAGGTGTTAGTGCTGATTTCAAAGTGAATCATACTTCAGAACACAATAATCTTGCAATGGCGGCTCTTTCAGCAAATCCTGCAGAATATTCTGTTAGGATTGGTGCAAATAGTTCTGTTGTACCTTTGATGAATGAGGGTTTAATTAGACCGATGGATGATCTTGTAGCAAAATACGGTCAAGGATTACAAAAATCTCAGTTAATTACTATAAATGGTAAAGTCATGGCTGTTGCATTTATGGCTAATACCCAGCATTTATATTATCGTAAAGATATTTTGAATGAACTTGGGATTGAAGTACCGAAAACATACGAAGAAGTTGTTTCAGCCGCTAAGAAAATTCGTTCTTCAGGAAAATTGTTAAATCCATATGCAGCAGCTTATAAGGCAGGATGGAATTTGGCAGAAGAATTTGTAAACATGTTCCTCGGATATGGAGGAGAATTTTTTAAACCTGGATCTGCAGAACCAAATATAAATAACGAAAAAGGTATCTCAACACTCAAAATGTTAAAAACCTTAGCAGGGTTGAGTAATCCCGATTATCTGACTCATGATTCAGAAGCAATAAAAGTTGAATGGGAAGCAGGTAAAGTTGCCCTTATGACTTTATGGGCATCAAGATCCGGTACTTTACTAGATGATGAAGGAGATCCAGCAATTACTGCTGCTACAAAATTAGCGGCACCCGCAACTGTTGGAGGAGGGTCTATTCCAGCGGCTACTTTATGGTGGGATGGTTTCACTTTGGCAACTAATAGATCGGATAAAGATGCTGAAGCGAGTTTTAAAGCACTTGTTCATGCTGCTACTTCAAAGAAAATGGCAAATGAAGCATCAGATCAAGCAGTTTGGCTAGTTGATGGATTTAAACCGGGTCCAAAATCTGTTGGAGTATTAGCTGCAGCTAAGATGGGAGCAAAACCTTATCCAATGCTGCCTTACATGTCACTTATGCATGGTGCACTGGGCTCAGAAATTGTCGATTTCTTAAAAGGGAAAGAGTCCGCTCAACAAGCACTTGCTGATACTGAAGCAGCTTATAGGGGAAAAGCGAAAGAAAAAGGATTCCTCTAGAACATTAGATTATAGAAAGGTGGAAATTTTGCCACCTTTCTGCTTTTTAATATTTTTTTATTCGTAAAAAATAAAATATTTTTAAGCATATTTAGATTTGCCAAACTGAGTTTTGAACAATATTAAATTTAAAAAATTTTTTAATGTGAGTATTATTTGTAAATTCATGTTTTAGTTGATGGGTAAGCAAATATATTTAATTTCGAAATTTGGTAATTCCTTTTATCTTACTTTCTATCTCTTTTCTGTCTTTAGATACTTTTTGAACACTCCTTTTAAAAACTTAATTTTGTGTGCTTTTCTTTATAAAAACTTGATTTTAAAAGATAATTATTTTTTAATCGGTCCCCGATAAGTATATTTTTTGAATTTCGTTATTTAAAATTTTAGATTCAAAAACTATTTGATTACTAAATTAGGAATATCAATCTCTGTTCAAATAATACCAAATTTTTATTTTCCTAATTTAAATAAAAATTATTAATGAAGTTTTTCTAATGGGACATAAAACATTTTTTTGGTTCATGTTTCCCACTTGTGTGGCAATGGTATTTTTTATCGCAATACCTATAGTATCAATTTTTGTACAATCTCTTTATGTTGAACATCAGAAACCTTTAATAGAAATTGAGACATGCGATCCATTTGGTTGTAAAAAGGAGGTAGGAGTAGATGTTGAAGCTTTTGCAGAGCTTAACAAAGAAAAACCTCTAGGAAGATTTAATGGTTTAAAAACTTACACCGATAGGAACCATTTAGCATTTGAAGAATTGTCTGAAGGTTGGAAAAAATCAAAAAACTTAAAAGAATTTTCAGAAGTTTTTTTGAATTTACCTTTTTATAAGGCATTAATTTTTACATTAACCTATACATTTTTTGTTACACCTTTTGTAATATGTTTAGGTTTTATTATAGCACTTTCCATTAATACTTTGACTCAGAAAATAAGAGGTCCCGCAATTTTTGCTACAATTCTGCCAATGATTGTTACTCCTTTAGTTGGTTCTCTTGTACTTTTCTGGATGATTGATGCTGAAGGTATAATTGGAGCAACAATACAATATTTATTTAATGATCCATATTTGTCTTTGAAAGCTTCAACTGCCCTTACTTGGGTTACTTTGATAATTTATGGCATTTGGCATCATTCTCCTTTTGCTTTTATAGTTTTTTATGCAGCTCTTCAGACTGTGCCGCAAGAACCTATAGAAGCTTCAATAATTGATGGAGCCAACCGTTGGCAGAGAATAAAATATGTAGTTATTCCACACTTAATTCCTGTTGCAGTATTTATTGCTCTTATTTCTATGATGGATAATATAAGGGTGTTTGAACCGATACTTGGATTTAGTGCTGAGGCAAGCGCACAATCTTTCTCATGGTTAATTTATAATGATCTTCGAAATATTGAGGTAATGAATTTTGGTTCTGCGGCTTCTACATCTATCTTAACTATTATTATGGTTGGAATACTTTTGACTCCTGTGCTTTTCAAAACTTGGCACGAATTTAGTGAAATTAGATAGTAAAAAATATGGCGACTTTAGTAGACAAAAAATCAAAAAAGTTATTAATTATAAATAGTATTTTTATAATTGCTTGGCTCGTAATATCTGCGTTCCCATTTGTTTGGACTTTCTTAGGAGCTTTTAAGGTTCGAGAGGATTTCTTTTCAAGGTCTGATTGGTGGTATGTAATCTCAGGTTTTCATACAATTATTGAAACTGGTGGACGATACACATTAAATGCTTTTAGAGAAGCTTGGATTGAAGGAGAATTTTGGTTTGCAGCAAGAAATACGATTATTGTAACTTTTTTTGTGGTTACGATTTCTTTATTTCTAGGAACTTTGGGTGGTTATGCTCTTTCTCGTTCACCTTACCGTTATGCTTTTTGGATATTAATAGCGGCACTTGTTTTTCGTGCTATGCCCCATATAACTCTTGTTTCAGGATATCTTTTCCCATTTTTCCAATT
>CACIWU010000003.1 GCA_902590435.1 uncultured SAR324 cluster bacterium
GAGGAAGAAGACTAAGTTTGAGACCAGAAATGACCCCTTCACTAGCTCGTCTGGTTGTCCAGCAAACAAAATCTATTTCATTTCCAATAAAATGGTTTTCTTTACCCCAATGTTTTAGATATGAGCGGATGACCAAAGGTAGAAGACGAGAACATTTTCAGTGGAATGCTGACATTATTGGACAACCAAAAATGCTTGCAGAAGCAGAAATTATTATGCTTATAATTTCTGCTTCAGAAGAAATGGGTTTCACATCAAAAGACATAAAAGTATTTATAAATGACCGTCGTATTTTAAATACAATCCTTAGTCAAATTGATGTTCCTAAAGCTATACATAGCGAAGTACTTATTATAATGGACAAACGTGACAAAATTTCATCTGAATCAATTGGGACTTTATTAGAAAAAGTAGGTTTGTCAAGAAATCAAGTTTTACAACTAAACGAATTTCTATTAGAAACCGATCTATCAATATTAGCAAAAAAACTAAAAGATAATGAAGCAATCAAGGACTTACAATTTTTGATAAATCTGATTGAAAACGCTGGATACAAAAATTACATGATATTTGACATTTCTATCGTGAGGGGATTATCCTATTATACTGGTGCGGTTTTTGAAGTGAATAGTGTAAAAAAACAACATCGAGCTATTTGTGGAGGTGGTAGATATGATTCTCTCCTTAGTTCATTTGGCAAGGATGTTGTACCTGCAGTTGGATTTGGTTTTGGAGATGTAGTCGTTTTAGAAGTTTTAAAAGATTTGAATAGATTACCTGAATTAACAAGGCAAATAGACTATACTATAATCCCTTATGAAGACACACAGATTGGAATTGCTTTGAAAATTGCGACAAACTTACGTTCAAAAGGATTTAGTGTCGATTGTAATTTTAGCATGAAAAAAATAAAAAAATCTCTTCAATATGCAAATGAATCTGGTGCAAAAAACGCGATACTTCTTTTTCCGAATGAATTATCAGAAGAGAAAGTTATTATTAGGGATTTAAATCTTCACGAACAAAAATCAATTAAAATATCAGATTTAATCTCTAGTTCGGAGAAAGTTGCTTGAAAATTTCAAATATAATTTCAACATCTTCTTTAAAGACATATTGGGTTATCATGATATCTCTCTTTGGATTTGATCTTTGCTCTAAAATTTGGGTAAGGGTCAATATACCACTTTATGAAACTAGAGAAATTATTAGTAATTATCTTGATTTATTACATGTTCAAAATAAAGGAATTAGTTTTAGTTATTTTTCAGATCTTTCAGACTCTATTCGAGTTCCTTTTTTAGTAGGTGTATCTTTAATAGCAGTTGTAGCAATGCTATATTATCAAAATCGATATTGGAGTGAGCTTGATTTTTTTACACGTTCAGGTCTTGCTTGTGTAATACCTGGTGCTGCAGGGAACTTAGTTGATCGTTCATTTTATGGCTATGTAACAGATTTCCTTCACTTTCGTTGGCATAATACAAGCTTTTTTGTAAATAATCTTGCAGATTGTTTCATTAGCCTTGGAGTGATTTTTTTCATAGTACCAATTATTTTTTCGAAAAAATTTAACGTTCCACAAAAGTAAATTTTTTTAATTTTTATATTATTTCCCATATTTTTTTAAATTTTTTCCGATTATTGTTTTTTAATTTATGTAAGAAAAAAATATATTTATAGCCAATTACAATAATTATATTTTTGTAGGTGAAGGGGATATTATATGAAATTTATGAGGAGGGAATTGTACGAATTTGTAATGAAGTTGAATAACCTTCACCTGTAAGAATGTTTGCTAGAACAACGACTTTCTCTTTTGCATCAAATCCTTCTTTGGCAGATAAAATTTTTAAAGCATCTTGTATTGTCTCTTCCGGATTTACATGAAATTTCATTAAGAAAGGAAAAACTCCTCTGTATAGAGCCATTGAAGTGAGAACATTTGTACTATTTGTAAAAGAATAAATTCCTATTTTAAAAGGGCGTAAATTTGAAAGATAACGTGCACCTCTTCCATTACGAGTTATAACCACAATTGATTTAATTTTTAAATTTGTAGCTATTTGAATAGCTGATTCAGCAAGGTATTCTCCATTTTTGACTTTTACTATTTTATCACTAAAATTAACACCTGGAGATTCTTCTGTGCGTCTCACAATCTTAGATATAGTTTCTACACAACTGAGAGGATATTTCCCAATTGAGGTTTCTCCTGAAAGCATGATTGCATCTGACTGTTCAAAAACAGCATTAGCGACGTCAGTAACTTCTGCTCTGGTAGGAACAGGATGTTCTATCATCGATTCAAGCATTTGAGTAGCTACGATCAAGCGCTTTCCATATTTTGCACATAGATAAGCAATACGCCTCTGAATTTGAGGTAATTCTTCCATCTCAACTTCAATTCCTAGATCCCCTCTAGCAACCATTATTCCATCAGATTCTTTAACAATTTCCTCCAGATGGTTAACACCCTCCTGATTTTCAATTTTAGCAATTAATTTAATATGATCACCACTATTTCCCAAAATAGCCCTAACTTGTCTAATAGTCTCTGCATTGCGAACAAAAGAAAGTGCAATAATGTTAACATTGTTTTTCAAACCAAATAATATATCCTTTTTATCAACATCAGTAATCCCTGGAAGTTTAATATTTTTTCCTGGTAAATTAACATGTCTTCTCGCTTTAATTATTCCTCCATGAATAACTTTGCATCTAAGTCCGTTTTTGTTTTTATCTTTCACCTCTAGGCAAAACAGACCTCCATCAATGGAGATAGTATCTCCAACTTCAAGATCCTCCTGCAAATATCTATAATTAACATAAAGCGAACCATTTTTTTCTTTATTTGGAGGAGAAACAACAAAAATTATTTTACCTTTATTAATTTTTATTTCTTGTTTTCCAGTTCTTATTTCAGGACCTTTAGTATCCAATAATATCGCTATCGGGAAACTTCTTTTCTCATTAATCTTTCTTATTTTTTCAATTATTTTATAGTGAGTTGAATGATCACCATGAGAAAAATTGAGACGAACTACATTCATCCCCATTAGAGCAAGTTCTGATAACATTTTAGAGGTATTGCTGGCCGGACCAATTGTGCAGATAATTTTCGTACTTAGCATTGAATTGTATCTATTTTAATTTAGTTTCTGATGTCCTTATTGTAATTTAATTAATATATTTACCTTCTCTAAAGCATTTAAATTGGAGATAATCTTTAAAAATGTAAGGTTTGTATATTGATTTTCCAAGAATCATTCTTATACATTCTTGGATACCTTCAATTATTGAGGGGTGAGGATGAATCAATTCAGCCAATTCATCTATTCCTTTATTTGTAGCTATAAGCAATGCAACCGCTTGAATTGCACTTGAAGCATGTTCTCCTACTGCTCTTAAACCTAAAATCCTCATTTCATCATCATCAGAAACTAGAATTTTGAAAAAACCTTGAGTGTTTCTCATAGCAACGGCACGAGGAATACATCGATAATCAAAGCTAGCAACTCGGTAATTTATCTCTAACTTTTGTGCTTGCTGTTCGTTCATACCCACTCCTGCTACTTCAGGATTTAAGAACATTATCGTAGAGATATTTTCGTATATTATAGGTCTTTTGGGCTTGCCATATATCTTTTCAACAGCATGACGACCTTCTAATTCTCCTACATTTACTAACGCAATATCTGCTGTAATATCACCAGCAGCAAATATATTAGGAACACTCGTTTGTGTATCATCATCAATGATGTGCCCAGTTTCACTTAATTCTACTCCAATTTCATTCAGACCTGTACCTTCTATATTTGGTACTCTTCCAACTGAAATCAACGCTTTTTCTGCATGAAATACTTCCTTAGTACCATCCGGATGTTCAAGAATATATTCTACTTTCCCATCAATAATATCCATTTTTTCAAGTACAGATTCTCTATGAATAAGCACACGATTTGATTCCAAGTTGTCCTCAATAACTTTTGCCAAATCAGGATCTTCAAAAGGTAAAATTCGATCATCTTTTGAAATAATATGAACCTTAGTTTTGCTAAAATTTGAAAATATCGTAGCAAATTCACAACCAATCACTCCAGCACCAAGCACTACAAGACTTTCTGGGAATTCTTCTAGAGAACTAATCCCATCACTAGTCATTATAATTTTCTCGTCAATTTTTATAGAAGGAATTTTTCGTGGGCGACTTCCAGTTGCAACTATAATATTTTCTGAATAGATATTTTCATTCCCAGAATCTGTTTCTATCTCAACATCATTCTTACTTTTTAAACGCGCCTTGCCCCTAACAAAATTAAATAGTTCCGGATGATTTTCAATTACTAGGCTAAGGTGTTTTTCTAGTTGTTCTGAACGCTCTATAATAGCTTGATTAACTTCCTGGAGTATATTCTTAAATTGAAAATCAGGTAAAGGCAAATCGAAATGCTGCATCTTTTTATTAAATGAAGCAAATTCTTTAGAAATTTCCCAAAAAGTCTTAGAAGAAAGTGCCCCATTATATATCCCTGCACCACCAATTCTATCGCGCTCAATTAGTAAAACATTTTTTTTAAAATCAACAGCACGCATGGCCGCAGCATAACCAGAAGGACCACCCCCAATTACACACAAATCATATTTTTTCATTCCTATTATTCTATTACTCTTCAAATCATTTTACTTTTTTCTTTTATTTCATGATTCAAAATTCTATCATTTTCAGAGTAATCAACTGGTAATTCAATAACATGAACTCCAGGAGTATCATGACATTTTTTCAAAAGAGTAACAAAATCATTAGTTTTTTGTACACGATAGCCTTTTGCACCATGGCATTCAGCAAATTTTACAAAATCAGGGTTTTCGTATTGTAATCCAAAATCTTCAAACCCCATATTTGCTTGTTTCCAACGAATCATACCATAAGAATCGTCCCTGAGAATCAAACAAACCAAGTTCATTTTTAAACGAACTGCTGTTTCCAATTCTTGTGCATTCATCATGAAACCTCCATCACCACAAATAGCCAAAACTTTTCGATCTGGAAAAACCATATGAGCTCCCATTGCTGAAGGTAATCCTGCTCCCATTGTGGCTAAAGCATTATCAAGTAGAACAGTATTTGGTTCATATGCCTTGTAATTGCGCGCAAACCAAATTTTGTAAACACCGTTATCAAGAGCAATAATACCATTAGAGGGCATAACTTCTCTGATATCAAAAACAAATCTCTGTGGTAACATAGGGAAACGGGGATCATCCGCTCCTTCCAATAGATGCTCATCTACAGCCTTTTTTACCTTCAAAGAGTATGTAAAATCCCATGAACTTTGAGGCATAATTCTTTCTTTAATTTGCCAAATGCTATTTGCAATATCACCAATAACTTCCATTTGAGGGAAATAGACCTGATCAACTTCAGCCGATGAAAAATTTATGTGTATAACTTTGAATGAATTTTGTTCCATAAAAAATGGTGGTTTTTCAATGTCATCATGGCCTACATTTATAATTAAATCTGATTTTTCTACAGCTCTATGCAAAAAATCATTAGCAGATAGTGCAGCATTTCCTAAAAACAAAGGGTCTCTTTCATCCAAAACACCTTTGCCCATTTGTGTACTTATAAAAGGGATTTTGGTCTTGTCGACAAAAGCTCTTAGCATTCTTGCAGTTATTTTTCTATTAGATCCTGCTCCAATCAAAAGTAATGGATTTTTAGATTTTTCGATCATTTCAACAGTGTTTTTGATAGCCTTCTCTTCTGCAACTGGTCGACGAGCACGACTACGCGGTAAAGGTAAGACATTTGAATCTTCTTTTGCAATATCTTCAGGTAATTCTAAATGAGCTGCTCCAGGACGTTCTTCCTGAGAAATACGAAATGCTTCGCGAACTCTAGGAGGAATGTTATCTCCACTTACAATAGATTGAGTGTATTTAGTTAAAGGTCTCATCATCTCAACTACATCCAAAATCTGAAACTTACCTTGCTTGCTATGTTTAATGGGTTTTTGTCCGGTAATCATTACCATAGGCATTGCCCCGAGTTGTGAATAGGCCGCCGCAGTCACCAAGTTAGTGGCTCCTGGCCCCAAAGTAGAAAGACACACTCCTGCTTTACCTGTAAGCCTTCCATATGTAGCTGCCATGAAACCCGCTGCTTGCTCATGCCGTGTTAAGATCAACTTAATGGATGAATCTTTAAGAGAGTTAAGAAAATCTAAATTTTCTTCTCCAGGAATACCGAAAATATGTTCAACACCCTCTTCCTCAAGGGCTTTTACAAATAAATCAGATGCTTTCATAAAAATTTCTATTATTTTGTTTATTATTTAAAATATTTTTTCTTTAAATTTATAATCCAAATACTTTTCAATTTTTTGCAAAAAAACTGTCTGAACTCGCTGCTTCACAAGCGCGAGCATAGCTTTTTGGTTTCGATTTTCCAAGTAGTGAGCCTGTCTCGATATATTCATATATCTCGGAAAAATTCCTAATTTCATAAGCTTCAATCCTTCTCATTAAATGCCAAGGTTTTAATTCTTCTGGTTTTTGAAGTCCCATTGCTCCCATAATTTGACATGCGCTGTCAACTGTATTTCGATGATAATTGTTAACTCTTTTATTTTTATCTTCAGGAACTAGACCTTTCATCAAGCTTGGATCCTGGGTTGTAACACCAACTGGACAAACATTTGAGTTACATTTTCGTGCTTGAATACAACCTAAAGCCATCATCATACCCCTTGCAGAATTACATAGGTCTGCACCTAAAGCTAACCGCTTAACAAGTCCAAAACCAGATGTCATCATTCCACTGCTTATAATCTTAATATTTTTTCTTAAATCGAATCCAACTAAAATATTATGCACAAAAATTAGTCCCTCAACTAAAGGGGTTCCAATATGATTCGAAAATTCCATTGGAGCTGCGCCAGTTCCACCTTCTCCTCCATCAACAGTAACAAAATCTGGCGTAATTCCTATTTCGTGCATAGCTTTACAAATAGAAATAAATTCCCTACGCTTACCAACACAAAGTTTAAATCCAATGGGTTTCCCTCCCGAAAATTCTCTTAATTTACTGATAAATTCAACTAATTCAACTGGATTATTAAAAGCAGTATGAGCTGGCGGTGAATCTACGTCATGTCCCATTGGGACATCTCTAATTTCAGCAATTTCCGCTGTAAGTTTAGCAGCAGGTAAGATCCCTCCATGACCTGGTTTGGCTCCTTGCGAGAGTTTTATTTCAATCATTTTTACTTCTTCTCTCTCTGCATTTAATGAAAATGATTCTGGATTAAAATTTCCCTCTTTATCACGACAACCAAAATATCCAGTCCCTACTTGCCATATCAAATCACCTCCCTTTAGATGATATGGACTGATACCTCCTTCACCCGTATTGTGAGCAAACTTACCAATTTTTGCACCTTGGTTAAGAGCTATCACTGCATTTTTACTCAATGCACCAAAACTCATAGCTGATATGTTAAGTAGGCTAGCTGAGTATGGTTTTTTACAATCTGGTCCACCTATCATAACTCTAACATCTTCATGTAGCATTCTTTTAGGTGAAAGTGAATGATTAACCCACTCGTAACCAGTTTCATAAACATTTTCTACTGTACCAAAAGGGACTGTATCCCTTGTATTCTTTGATCTTGCGTAAACTACACTCCTCTGCTCACGACTAAATGGACGACCACTAGTATCTGATTCTACAAAATATTGATAAATTTCAGGTCGTATCTCTTCAAGCAAAAAACGCATATGACCAAGTACCGGAAAGTTTCTTAAAATGGAATGAGATTTTTGTGTTATGTCGTAAAGTCCAAGCAAAATTAAAGGACCAAAAATTACCAATGACCAAAGTAAATCAGGAAAATAAAAAAAAGAAAAAAGGTTTATGCAGATCACGACAAAAGAGATAAACAAAAAAATATTACGCATGTATGTTCCCTTAGAAATAAGGATTTTTAAATCCCTGCTTTAGTAATAGTATATAGAAAAGCTTTAAAGTTTATTGATTTTTTACAGGAAGAAGTGACAAAAGGCAAGTGTAACTGCGAATAGATGGTCAAGTATTATCCTCCAACTCGTGACATAACTAAAGAAGAACCAGTGAATGCTACATCTTGCTTATAAGATATTGATTTTTGGACAATCTTTTGAAGTTGCTTCTCTGGATCAGGATGTTCCAGAAGATGACGGATAGATATCGGAGAAGGGTTACTCAGACATCCAATAAGATTACCATCAGATGTTAAACGTAATCGCGAGCATGTCGAACAAAATGGAGCACTTTTATTTGGAATAATTCCAAAATATCCTCCAGGAACACTATATCTAAGTGAAGTTGAGTCAGAATCTGCTCGAACTGGCTTTATCGAGAATCGAGTTGATATTCTACTCAAAATTTCATCCATTGTAACTTGCTGATTCTCATTATTTTTATGAAGAAGTCCCATTCCCATTAGCTCTAAATAGCGAATTTCAATCCCTTTTTTCACACCATATTCAAGCATTTCCAAAATTTCATTATCATTCTCATTCTTAATTACAACCATATTTACTTTCACAGAAAGACCTAAATTCAAAGATGACTCAATTCCCTCTAGAGTCTTATTAAGCTTTCCAACTCGACCCATCCTTGTGAAATTTTCTGGATCCAAAGAATCTAAACTAAGATTAACATTCTTGAGACCTACATCATGAAGTTTTTTTACTTTCCTAGACAATAATTGTCCATTTGTCGTAATTCCAATACTACTAATACCCATTTCACGAATTCCTGAAATTATATCCGTCAGCTTTGAATATAGAAGTGGTTCCCCTCCAGTCAAGCGTACTTTTTCAATACCAGCATACTTTTTAAGAATACGGACTAAATGTAGTAATTCTTCTGTTTTCAATTGATCAGAAGAACGCTTATGATCTTCAATACTAGAGACGCAATAAGTACAGGCCATATTGCAGACCTCTGTTAATGATATTCTTAGTTTGTTTATATTTCTACCGTGACGGTCAATCATGAGGTTTCTCCTTTCCAAATCCGGGAGGCTGAAAAGTTTCCTAATCAACCCTATCGCTCACTCAACCTTAGTAGTAACTTTAGGTTGTAGTGAATCGGAGATTATTTTTTCTTTGTTATTCGTCGAATCATACATCATAATTATTAATAATTCAAGAAAAACAACAAAATTTTTCACAAACAGTTTTTTACTTTTAAACAAAACCTCTTTAAAAATATTTACAACTCAATCATTATAAAAATACAACAAAGTTTCTTATCAAAATATGTTAAAATGTAATAACATAATAATCTAAATAAGGGTTAATCGAGGATAACTTACAATGACAAAAAAAAAATGGGGACAAAACTTTCTTATTAACCCAAATGTTATTGAATCTATAATTAAGATTGCTAAAGTTAAAATCGGAGATGAAATTCTTGAAATCGGTCCAGGATCAGGGAATTTAACCCAAGCTTTACTAGACCAACAATCCTATGTTAAAGCAATAGAAATTGATACAAAATGGTGCAAATATTTAACTAATAGATTTAAAAAAGAAAATAAATTTACACTCCTTGAAATGGACGTAATGGAGATTTCATCAAATAACTTTTCAAAATTAATACACGGACCTTCAAAAGTAGTAGCTAATTTGCCTTATAATATAGTAACTCCACTGCTGTTAAAAATATTACCTATTCGTAAAACTTGGGAATCTCTTACTCTTATGGTTCAAAAAGAAGTTGCAGAGAGAATTTGCGCAAAACCAAATTCAGGTAAAACTTTTGGAGCCTTGTCTTTAGTTGGGGAATTAGGATTTGATAGAGAAATTATATCAATTATTACACCAGAAAATTTTAAACCTGTTCCAAAGGTGGACTCCGCTATAATCAATTTATTCCCTAAAGAATCAGGTCTCAGTAATGAGAGAGAATATTTATTCCTTAAGTGGAGTCAACTTTTGTTTCAACAAAGGCGCAAAACTTTGGTCAATGGAATAAAACAACATTTTCCTAATTGGTATAGAACAAGTGGCCACTCTATAAGAAAATTATTTGGTATGAGTCGACCAGAAAACATAGAATTTGAAGATTGGATGAAGCTATTTAATAATTACTTGAAAAATGAAAATTTTAAAAATTTTTGAAGTAATATATACACTCTAAAATAATGATATTGTAAATTTTTTGATGTTAAAGATCTTTATTAAAAAAATTTGTATTTTTTTTATTTTTTATATATTTTTAACAAATATATTAATAGCTGTTGATATAAAAATTTCGCTCGATTTTTCTGGGAATACACCCTTATTCCTTTCAAAAAAACAAATAATAGAGGATTTATCCCAAACAAAAAAAATATTACTAGAAAACTATCTACTTAATCCAACTCTTTTTCAATATGGAATAAAATGGGAATCCATATTGCAAAAATCAGCTGAAAAACTTTTAAAAAACAATAATCCTACACTAACTCACCATTTTCAGGAAGAATTAGTTAGGGCATTAGAGTTTACTGAAGATCCAAATTTAAGAACTGACCTTTTCCAAAAAAAGAGACATTATGTAAAAAGAGTTGAGCCAAAAGTTGCATTCTATTCAGGCATCCGCCTAGCTCTGCAGAACGAACGTTTAAGAGTTCTTCCAGATATAGGTTTTGCAAAAAAGATTATAAATTACTGGTTTACTAATTGTACTTCAGAAAATAATTTTTTATTTCCCATCTTACCCGAAAGACATTCTGAAGATCTTTTTATGCTTGGAGGGCATTCAAATCGCCAACTAAAACCATTAAAATGTATATTTGAAAATGATTCAGGAGATCAGCAAATAATTAAGGTACCTCTATTTATTAGTGAAGCAGAATTAAATGATTCTAAAGTGCCTATTTACGAATACGATGATTCTCAAACACCCTATTTACGCTGGTATAGAGATGGTAGAAGTAATGAAATTGAAGTAAATAATTTTTATAAACTGGCTAAGAAATTACGTAAATCAAGAACTCTCATTTTTGATGTACGAGGAAACAATAAAGGGAGTTTTTATTTTATAGAAAAATGGCTCAAAGAATATACCAAAAATCATTGGAAAAATGTAATAGTTAAAGAACGACAAACTATTCAAATTTTAAAAGGTTTACTAAATAGAGTACAATGGAATATTTTTAACTCTAAAGATCGTTTAATAATAGGTGAGGATCAACTTGAACAAAAACGTTCGCAATTAAATGCACTTATAGAACATTTTAAGGGAAATGGAATTGTCGAAAAATGGGTAGAGACAAAATTTATTTTCAATGGGAACAAAAATGCTCCAAAATGGAATACTAAACTTATTGTCATAGCTAACCATCATTGTGGAAATGGATGTCAATTCCTTGCAGCATTAACTAAACAAATCCCAAATGGAATTCTTGTAGGCACTAATACCGGCCCTTTTCCAAAAAATATTTCTGGCCCAATATTTCAACTAAAAAATTCCAAAATTTTGCTTTCTTTTAGCCATCGCATACATCTTAATCATCTGGGGAATCCAGTATCTCCTTTAGGTTACATACCAGATTATTGGTTATTCCCGCCAATGGGAGAAAAAGATATCCAGAGGTTTTCTAAAAAAATAGAATGAAATTTTAATACTACTATAAAATTCAATAACTTGAAATACTTAGAATTATTTGGGATCATTTCTATTTACAAGAATAAATTAATATTAGTAAGTGAATAACAAAATTTAAACAATTACATTTTTTCACATGAATATTATTATAACTATTTTTAGAGTTCCAATTTTCGTTTTTTTAATAATTCTCAACACTTCTTTCCACGGAACACTTGTTAGTATATGTGCTCCTATCAAGTTTTCTTTTTCAAATCTAATTTGGAAAAAATTTTGGGAAAGATTATCATACTGGATTGCTGGGGGATTCATAATCACAAATAATTTCCTTTTAAAATTGTTTTTCAAAATAGAGTGGGATATAGAGGGTCTTGAAAATTTATCTCAAAATGAAACATACCTAGTTATTTGTAACCATCTTTCTTTACTTGACATACCTGTAGCTCAAGGAATATTTTTCAAACAAATTCCTTTTTTACGTTTCTTTATAAAACAAGAACTCCTATGGGTTCCATTTTTAGGACAAGCACTCTGGGCTCTTGAATATCCTATAATGAAACGTTATTCAAAAGAAAAATTAAAAAAACATCCTGAATTTAGAGGAAAAGATTTGCATACTGCAATGCGTTCTTGTAAAAAATTAAAAGGTAAGCCCGTTTCCATTCTAAATTATCCAGAGGGAACTCGTTTCACAAAAACTAAAAAAAATCGTAACAAGTCAATTTTTAATCATTTGCTGCATCCTCGCGCAGGAGGGATACATACTGTTTTGAACAGTTTGGGTGATCAATTAAATGCATTGCTTGATGTTACTCTGGTTTATCCCGGACATTCATCTCCAAAATTGAATGATTTCTTACTTGGAAGAGTTAAAAAAATTGTAGTCAGAATAAAAATATTTAAACTTGGTTTTGATGGTACTCCATCAATTGAAACTATCAGAAGTAAAACAGGTTCAGCAGAAGTTAGATCTTTTTTAAATGAATTATGGAGAGAAAAAGATTTGTTAATTAGCAAAATTCAAAATTAACCTCACAAATTTTTAAAATATATTCAGGCAACTAAAGAACCATCTTCAACTTTTTCTGCTGGAGTTAGAAGAACAACATCTTTTTCGTTAGATAAGACGCCAAGGACAAGAACTTCGGATTTAATTCCAGCTATCCGTTTGATAGGGAAGTTCACGACACATGGAATTTGCCTCCCAATAAGGCTCATCTCAGTGTAGTTTTTTGTTATCTGAGCAGAACTTACTTTGATTCCATATGAACCAAAATTAATTTTTAAAATATATGCGGGAACTTTAGCCTTAGAATTTAACCTTGCTTCTAAAACTGTTCCGACAAGAATTTGAATTTTTGAAAAATCTTCAAAATATATTTCTTCCATTTTTTCTTTATTTAAAAAATATTAAATTACTTTAATTGATAAAATTTATCTCTCTCAATAAAGCCTGAACTGGATGTAATGGACGAAAACCTTCAAAACGCTTAATTTGACTCCGACATGAAAATCCGGTAACCAATATTTTATCTCTTAAATAATGGTTTTCAGGTATATTTTTTTTCCAACTCAAGTTATAGATTCCTAGTGATTCTTCAAAATGTTCAGTTTCATGACCAAAAGTTCCAGCCATACCACAACACCCTACTTCTAATATATCCAAAGATAATCCAAATAACCGAAACAATCCCTTCCATTGCATTTGCGATAATTGGGATTCGACTTTTTCAATACAGTGACCCAATAATTTATATTCACATAATTTTTTAGAAACTTCATAATTACTTAAACTTGAAGATTTACTCAACAGAAATTCTTGAGGAAGAAAAACTTTAAAATTTAATTGATCTTTTCCCAAAATTTGAAGGTATTCATCCCGATAGGTTAAAACGATACTAGGATCTATTCCCACCATTGGAATTTCAAAACTTGAAAGATGACTCAGCCATTTTACATTTTTTTCAGCGACTATCCTAAATTGATCCAAAAAACCTTTTACATGAAGTGGTTTCCCATTAGGATTGAAAGGGGCTAAATAAACTTTAAAACCAAACTTACATAACAATTCATAAAATTCAATCACAAGGTGTGATTCATAAAATGAAGTGAAGGAATCTTGTAGCAAAATTATACTCCCTTCTAATTCTTTTGAATTAAGTGAGTTTAATTTTTTTAGATCATTTCTTGTATTTAAAATCCTCAAAAGTCCTTCATTCACCGACTCGGGACTAAAAAGAGGTAAATCTCTTAAACCTATTTGATTTTGTAAAAATTTGACATTCAATGGCATGTTCAATAAAAAGTTAGCCCATCTAGGAAATTTAGAAAAAACACCACCTATTCTCTCACTCGAGCCAATCAAATAGTCTTTTAGAGGATGTAAATATCGTGAATGATAAAGATTTAAAAATTTTGAACGTAGTTCCGGAATATTTACATGAACAGGACACTGTGTAACACAAGCTTTACAAATCAAACACCCATTCATTGACCTATAAACTTCATTTGAAAAGTCGTATGAACCATTATAATTTCGAATTGTATTAATAATTTTTTTTAAAAAAGATTTAATATTTTTAAAACTAAAATAATTTATCTTAAAAACACCATGAATTTGACTTTTAATTTCTTTTTTATTTAAATTATTAACTCCTCCATTCAAAGAAATAATCCTAATCCATTCACGAATTAAATTTGCCCTGCCTTGAGGAGAATGTAGACGGTCACGAGTTATTCGAGAAGATGGACACATAACATGATCAACAGAATAATCTCGACACGCCCCATTTCCATTGCAATTAATAGCAGACTCATATTCATTATACAATTGCGGATTTATTTGTTTGTCATTGTGGCCTCTCAGAGGCCCTTCTACTGAAACTATAGAATCTTTATTGTTTGAAAAAGGGGTCACAATTTTTCCTGGATTAAGTTTGTTATTCGGATCAAATACTTCTTTAATTATCCTCAACTGATCGTATAATTCTTCACCAAAAAAATCTTTTGTATATTCACTACGATAACCTCGTCCATGCTCACCCCACATAACGCCATTGTACTTTTTAACTAAATTTACTACTTTGTCTGAAAGTTCTCTAATCCATTTTTCTTCTATAGAATTTTTTAAATCTAAAGCAGGTCGAACATGTAAACAACCTACATCTACGTGTCCGAACATAGCATATTCAATATCATAAGAATCAAGCAATTTTCTGAATTCACTAATGTAGTTTGCTAAATTTTTCTGAGGCACAACTGTGTCTTCAACAAAAGGCAATGGTTTCCGGTGTCCACTAGTGTTTCCCAAAAGTCCTACACCTTTTTTACGTAGTATCCATATATCATTTATTTCTTGAGTGTCAGCAGTTAGATAATAACCCGTTGCTTCTCCAAATTCATTTTTTTTGAGATCAATTCTTTTACATAATTTTTTAATTTGTCTTTCCAAGATTGTTTTATTATTACCGCATAATTCGATTAAACTAATTGAGCGTGTTGGTCTATTAATTTCCCCGTCCTCAGAAATTTCATCAGCTATAAAATCTTTTATTTTTAAGTAAATTTCATCCGTTTTGGCGAGACTGAGAACTTTTTCATCTATTGTCTCAATAGCTACGGGATTATTTTCGAGTAAGTTTTCTGAATCTCTAAGTGCATCTTCAAAAAGTTCATATTTTACAAGCAAAAGAATTTTGTGTTTGGGTAAAATAGTTAGTTTTAGTTTAGCTTCACTAACAATCGCCAAAGTTCCTTCTGAACCAGAAAGTAAATAATTCAAATTAAAGATATTCTCCAAATTTCCATAAACTTTGGCCAAATTATAACCAGTCATAAACCTACTCATTTTTGGGAAAATTTCCTCAATCAAACTTGCTTTATCAGATACAACTTTGTCAACCACTTTAAATATCTTTCCAATAATTCCTGGTTTTTTTTTAAACTTACTTATTCTTTCAGAATCAAGAGGGAATGAATGCAAAAAGTCTCCATTAGAAAGAATACATGATAATTCCAAAACATGATCACTAGTTCTTCCATAAATTCGAGAGCCTTTTCCACAAGCATCAGTGTTAATCATACCACCCAAAGTAGCTCGATTACTTGGTGACAAATCAGGAGCAAAAAACATTTTGTAGGGAGCCAGATGTTCGTTGAGTTGATCAAGCACTACACCAGGCTGCACTCTCACCCAGCCTTCATCGATATTTGTCTCAAGTATTTTATTCATATACCTAGAGCAGTCTAAAACAATACCCTCTGAAAGTGACTGACCATTAGTTCCTGTCCCACCTCCCCTGGGAGTGATCTTTATAGTTTCACGAAATTGTTTTTCATGTGAAATTTTAAGAACTTTGCTAATATCTGAAGAATTTTTTGGAAAAACAACTGCTTGTGGCAAAACCTGATAAATACTATTGTCAGTAGAATTAACAATCCGTGTTGCATAATCATTCTGAATGTCACCAAGAAAATCACTTTTTCGTAATTTAGAGAGAAAACTTATAACTTCCGGAGAAGAAATTTCATAACAATTAATTTGTGGTATCATTTGAAAAAAAAATAGTTAAAAAAATTTTTCTGAAAACAATCATTTTAAAAAAAATATTAAACATTAATAAATATAACAAAAAAAATAAGAAAGGGAGATTAATTTCTGAATCTTGGAGATCTATTTTGTAGTAATGCCTGAAGAGATTCTTCTAAATCAGACGATAGTAGCATCGCTGCGTTCCATGTGGCCACATATTTTAATCCATCTTCTACCGAATTATCTCTTGAATGCAATAGGATTTCTTTAACTCCTCTTATTCCTAAAGGAGGCTTTTTTACAATTGTCTTTGCAATCTCTCTTACGGAAGATATCATTGATGCATAATCAGAATAACATTTGTTTACTAATCCTATTTTATATGCTTCTTCTCCATAAAATGGTCTCCCAGTATATGCCAATTCATTAACAATCCCTGGGGCAACTAGTTTAGGTAACCGTTGCAAAGTCCCTACGTCAGCTGCAAATCCAAAATCAATTTCTTTTATTTGATAAAAAGCATCGTAAGTTGAAAAACGCATATCACAAGCACAAATTAAATCTAACCCACCTCCAATACATGCCCCTTGAATAGCAGCTATAATAGGTTTTCGACACTTTTCCAATTGAGTAAAAACAGCTTGGAGTTTCAAAATTTTATTAAGTAAATACTCACGTTTACGACCTTCACATTTTATTTTATCAACTGCTAATCCAATTGACTGTAAAAATTTTACATCTATACCAGACGAGAAATTACTTCCAACTCCCTTCAAAATGCATACTCTAACATCTTCATTTTCATCCAATTTCCTAAAACAATCTCCCAATGAAAACCATAATTCTTCATCAAGTGCATTAGATTTACCCGGACGATTCAAATTTATCTCTGCAATAAAGGAATCTATATCTATTTTAAGTGAATTTGTCATTTTAAATATTTGAATATACTGTCAGAGGTTCTATGTTTGTTGTATCCATTTCTAAATTATTTAGAAAAGATTCTGCTTTCCTCAATTCTCTTCTAGCTTCTATTTGAAGTTTTTTGTTCAATTCATATTTTTTGAACTGAAAACAAATTTCTTCTGACAATTTTTTATCGTCAAAATTTTTCTTTAGTTTATCTAATATTTCAATGCTTTCATTTTCATTCAAGCAATCATGCATTAAAAAACATAAAGGAGACCATAGCTCTTTATTTTTTAATTTTTGTAGAATAATTTTTTTATCAAAAATAGTTTCCAAATCTTTTTTTAGTTGAAAAGCAATCCCATAATGCTCACCAAACGAAAACAATTTTGATGCTGTTTCATGTGAGGCCTCACCCCAATATGCAGCACTTTGTGCTCCTGCACCATATAGTCCTGCTATTTTAAGTCTGATGACTTTGTAAAAATATTTAGGATTTGCCAAATAATTTGGTTTAGATATTTCCAATACTTGTCCACGGGATATATTTTTTGTGGCTAAAGAAACACATTCCAAAATATCTAAATTTCCTAAACGAGTTAAAACCTTAAATGATATAGATAGTAAATAATCACCTATCAAAACACTTGCTTCAGAACCTAATATATTTTTTACATACCTCTTATGTAGTCTCGAGTTCTCAAATTCATCTAAATGTCGATGTAATGTAGAGGCCGTATGCAAAAATTCTAAAGTGGTTCCTACATCAATAATCTTATGATCTGGTTCTCTAAAAAGTTTTGCACATTGAATTATAAATAAAGATCTTGAGAAATGATGGTTAGCAAAAAAAATTTGATCGAAAATTTCCCCCAAAAAAGGAATTGATTTCCCTAAATTTTTTTTTAATGCATTCTTAATTTTTTCCAAGTTTTATAAACCTTCTATAAATTTTTGATAAATATAATCAACCCATACATTTTATTTTTTCCATAAAAAATATCATTATTACAATTGATTAACAAATAATTTACAAATAATAATATTACAATCTTATAATTTCAATAATCAATGAAATTAATGCCAGACCAAATCCAAAAATTGGCCACGCAGATATCCATAACGAACGAATAGTTCCCATTTGCCTGAAAAGCAAAAGAAGTGCAAAAACAAACCATGAACTTATTGAAGATCCAAATCGCAAAGTAGCCAATAATGATTGATCGTTCTTATTGATTAAAATACCTATCATGATACCAACACTCAAAGTCAAAAAACCACCCATTACTCCTTGCCAACTTAATCTATCCAGTGTACCAAGTGAAGGGAAGCGAAAACCCATTGATGTTAAAGCTTTCTTTTTTAGATGATGTTCTTGATAAATAAAAATAATACTTGCAACACATGCAACTCCTAACATAACGTAACTAGCTAAAAGAATAATAATATGTATTACCAGCAAAACTTCGTAAATCCATGTATAATCAGAGAATATTTCTCTTGATTCCAAATTATATATAGAAATTAATAGAGACAAACCCAACAACAATATTACAAACAATCGAACAACTATGCTATTGAACAAACTCGGTATACGCCTCGGAAAAACTAAAACACCTAACATACATAACCAAGCTGTAATGTTTAAAATATCACTTACAAAAGAAGTTGGCCAAATAGATTTTATCAACAAATTTGCTAATAGAGTTAAAGTATGAATTAGCCAAGCTATTCTCATCCCGACAAGTTCAAACCATATGGGGAACTTTTTTCCGTGATAAGTTTCAAATGGAGCAACAAAAAGACTAGAAATCCAACTGATAATATAAAGAAACAAAGCTAGCCATATCCCTACAATCATCATATTCCTTCTACTTCAGAATTAAATTTATTTACAATTGATTTTTTGCTAATCCTAGGTAGATCTTTTGAAGATAAACCAAATTGATTTTTTTTAAAGTTTAACCAAATAAAATATTAAGATAGAAAATAAAATTCTAAATACTTTTACCAAAATATTGATGAACAGTTTATCTTTGTTGATAAAACCAGTCAAAGTGATTTGAAAAAATCAAGGACAGGATAGATTCCCATAAAATTGTTTCCCAGAAAGTAAAACTAATTTTTTTATAGCTGGTATTGTAATTAAAACATCTATTTTTGAATCATTATCTACATTTAAAATAGACAATTCTGCTGGTGAAGCACCACTTTCAGCAAGACTTGCCGCTAAGTGAATTGGTGGAGCATATCCATTTGAGTAGTTGTTATCACTGAGTGTAAGAGAAAAATCTCCAGTCAATAGTGGTACTCCTGAAGTAATAACAAAAAATTGATGTCCTACTACGAAATCCATTTTACTGTCATTATCAAAATCAGCGGAAACAAGGCCTCTAGGGCCTCTTCCTGAAGAAATTTTTATTGGTGTTTCAAAATCACCTGTGCCTTTACCATAAATCAATGACAAAGTATTTTCACCTGAATTTGTAACTGCTAAATCCTTATTCGAATCACAATTCCAATCACCTGCAATCATATCAAATGGAGAACTACCGACTGTGTATGTTGTGTCTTGAAGATTGAAAATTCCACTTCCATTGTTAAGAAATATTTGAACCAAATTAGAACTCCTTGACAATACTGCAATGTCTATATCTGAATCATTATCCCAATCTCCTATTGTAATGCTTATTGGTGTTTCTTCGACAACTAAAGTTTGTGAAACAGAAAATATACCACTAATATTTTGTATCATGGATATACTGCTGTTATCAAGATTAACTACCGCAATATCAGTTTGATTATCACTGTTCCAATCACCGGAAACAATTTTTATAGGTGATTTCCCAACTATAACACTTCCATTATCAGAAAATGTTGAGTCCCCATCGTTACTAAATAATTTTATGCTCTCTTGTTCTGTATTCGTAACAATTAAATCGGTTATATTATCACCAGTAAAGTCTATCGCGACTACATCCTGTCTCCATTCGGCAACATCAGGTTTTAAAGTACTTGAATTATATGGGAATCGACTAGAGATTGATGAATCTTTTAGAAAGAAAGTCATAGTTCCATCCTCTTCATTGACATACCCATTTTGTTTTGTAGGACTTGTAACTAATATATCCGTTTTATTATCTACATTAAAATCGCCAAAAACAATATCTAGAGGATTTTCACCTGCATCATACTCCAAAGGGGTCTCAAAATATGTTCCAATAGTCTCAGATTGACCTTCATTCGTTTGAGTGGGAGTTTCTTGAGAACTGCATGAAAGAAAAAAAATTATTCCAAGGCTTACTAGGATTAAAAGGGGAAACCTAATCAAAGAAACAATTGCTGTTTTATTAATTTTCATTGATTAAGCCCTTAAAAAATAAACCATATTTGTCTTCATGATAGTCTTGAATCAAACCAAAATATTTATTCCATGGTGGCAATGGAGATCGCTCTCTACTTTGATAATATAGGACAGTGTTATTCAACTTCCAATTTTTCTCCAAAAATTTCTTTAGTGGAGATATTTCGCTAAGTCCTTCAAAAACAATAACTGGCGAACGAGCTCCTCTAGCATATTCTTCAAAATGATTAATTATATTTTCACCACCTCCAATTAAAAACTGTTCATCTAGATATGCCGTAGCTTGAAAGTCAATTTTTATCCAGTCAGCAAGATCCAACAATTGATGATGAACATTAACATCCATTTTATTCGTATCGTCAAGAACTAGTCTAATCCCTAAATCTTGTGCAAGATTTCGTATTGTTGTTAAATAATCTGCACTTACTTCTTCGTTAATTTCAAAGAAAAACATATCTTGATATTCAGGAAATAGTTCAAGTAATGTCTTTAAGGTTCTAGGATAATTTAAATAATTACTATCAACGTTTTGAGAAAACTTAAGAGATGGCATAATTACATTATCACGTTCCATGTATTGTCTTAACAAACGTACTGTAAGAAAAGTGGAAATCAGCGATGCAAAACGAACTAAAAATGATGGAATACCCAAATCTTGTGAGCGCTCTACTATTTCACCAAAACTATTTACATCTCGATCTATAGCTAATAATTCAAATCCTCGTGTAGATTTGTTTATCTGTCTTGGAGCTAAGGCATCTATAGATTCAGCCTTTACTGAAATCCATTTAAGGTAGTTTTTTGCGCGGTCTGTAAGGCCTTCCCATTCTCTCTCAGAAATTACTTCAAGTATTTTTTCGACAATATCTGGGAAACAAGGAGTTGGTATACAACCTGGAGCAGGGACAATAGCCTGTCCAGTTAAAGTTTGCTCATTCTTTAAACTGCGTAAATATTTTTTTAACTCTTTAATCTTTTCCATATATTTTTGTTGAGAATTTTTTATTAATTAAAACTTCTCAAATTTTAATTAATCTAATTTTATAGAATTACAAAACCTTTTTTAATTTTATTTCAATTTAAAACATCTATAAAATTTAACGATGCAGATATTCACTATTAAATATTATTAGTATTTTATAAAATACTAAATGTTAACAGCAAGATTGGCAAATTTAGTATACTGACCTATGAATGCTAGTCTTTTCATTCCAATTTCACCATTACGATGCTTTGCAATACTTATCTCAGCAATACCTTTATCCTCAGTATCTGGATTGTAAACCTCATCACGATAAATAAAGAGTATTAAATCTGCATCTTGCTCCAAAGCACCAGATTCTCTCAAATCTGACATCATTGGTCTTTTTTCTGTCCGTCTCTCCAAACCGCGATTCAACTGAGAAATAACCACCATAGGCAAAGAAAATTCTTTGGCAATTCCCTTTAGAGAACGAGAAATTTCAGAAATTTCCTGTTCTCGTGAAGGATTCCGCAAGTTACTTTGCATAAGTTGAACATAATCAATAACAACAAGACCTAACGAAGGATATTCTTTTCTTGCTTGACGAATTACCTGTCTTACATAATTAGGGTTTATTGCAGATCGATCGTCAACCAATAAAGGGGCTTCCATCATACGAGTAGTACCCTCCATCAATTTATCCCAGTCTTCTTGCTCAAGATCACCAACCTGTAATTTTCTATTATTTACTTTTGATTCACTACAAATTATTCGCATAGCAATGTGCTCTTTGGGCATTTCCAAGCTGAAAATTAGAGATGGAATATTGGCATGTGCCGCTGCATAAAGTAACATATTGACAGCAAGTGCTGTTTTTCCCATTGATGGTCGAGCGGCAAGTATTATTAAATCACCTTTTTGTAAACCACGCGTCAATTCATCTAATTCAGTAAATCCGGTTGGAACACCAGTTACATTCTGAGGGGACTCAGAAATTTTCTCTAACTCTTCAAAATTAGAAGTAAGAAGTTCCTTGACATGCGTATAACTATTTATTCTAGATCGAGCTTCAATTGACTCTAAGCGCTCGGTTGCATTTGCAATAAAGTCAGAAATGTTTTCGGAAGATCCTTCTCTACCATGTTTTGCTACATCATGAGCAGTTAAAATAATATCTCTTAGTTGTCCTTTTTCTCTGACTATTTGAGCATAATATTCAGCATTTTCTGCAACTGGTGTTTTTTGGGATAGCTCATTTAGATAATCCACTCCACCCGTTTGCTCAAGTTGTTGTTTAGACTCCAATTGTTTTAAAAGAGTAAGTTCATCTATTGGAGTTGGAGGTTCCGTAGAACCCATTTCCTCCATTGCAGAAAAAATTAATTGATGAGCTGGAGAAAAAAAATCTTCTACATTTAAAATATCTAAAATTTGAAGAAGCACCGAATTTTTTATTAAGATAGCCCCAAGAACAGCTTGCTCGGCCATCTTATCATTTGGCAGAATCTCTTCTAAATCAGATTTTTTTGAATGAATATTGGTTGGGCGCCCTAGATTCATTGATTTCACATATATTTCTTAAAACAACATTGAAACTCTAGGTACTTTAAAGGTAATTACAAGATAGATAGTTTTTAAGAAGATCATTGAGGTATAATCATCATTTAAATAGTCTTCTCACTATTTTAAATTCCCTATCTATTTAGATTAGAGTAATTGACCAACTTTAGATACTTTTTTTATTTTTTTTCTGTTTTTCTTTAGGTTCTTTGTCTTCTTTAAGCTCTTGTTTTTCTTTAATTTCATTATTCTCAACAGATTCTAGTACTTTTTTAGATTGTACTTTCTCTTTGGGATTTTTAATCCCTTTTGTTTCTTTTCTTTCTTTGACATCTTGTTTTTCTTTAGATGCATTCGATTCTTTAAGCTCTTGTTTTTCCTTAAAAGATTTCTCTAGTTTTATATCTTGCTCCTCTTCTTTTTCATTTTTTACTTCAATATCTTCAGTATCCTTATCCTTGAGATCTTTTTTATTCTCATCCGATTTTTCGGCTTGTTTTATATTTTCTTTATCAGCTATTACTTTTATTTTTAATGACTGAACTACTTCAGAATGTATCCGAACGTTAAATTCATGAGTACCTACACTTCTAATAGGAGTATTAATAGAAATAGCCCTACGACCAAAATCAAAATTATTATCTTTCAACAGTTCATTAAGATCCCTGTTACTGACTGATCCGAACAATTTACCTTCAGAACCAGCCTTTCTAACTACTTCTAAATTAATAGATTTAAGTCTTGTTGCCTGTTCCTTTGCAAGTTCTATTTTACCTTCTCGTAATTTTTTTATATATTCGACGCGGTGGCGCAATTCTTTTGATTCCTTACCTTTAGCTAAAAGAGCTTTACCCTTGGGAATTAGAAAGTTCCTCCCATATCCGGATTTAACCTGAACTGTATCACCTAGTGAACCTAAATTAGGAACATCCTCTGTTAAAATCAATTCCACAATATTTCCAAAAAAATTAAAATGTTTAAAATTTTATTTTATCAACAAAATTATTTTACTCTTCAGAGTTATAAAACTTATTTGCTGAAATTGTTCGATCTTCAGTTGTTTGCTGTGGGACATGCCCTTTCATAGGAGATAGTAGTGCTAAATTCCTAGCCCGTCTAATAGCAATTTTTAACATCCTTTGATTTGCAGCATCAACTCCCGAAATACGACTTGGTATAATCTTCCCTCCTTCCGTAACATAGTTTTTTAGTAATTCAACATCTTTGTAATCTATACGCTCTATACCAGCTTCTTTCAATGGACACATTTTACGCTTACTACGAAGCAAAATACTAGTTGGTATTCGTTTTCGATGTATATGAGATCTTTTTCTTTTTTTTAACATTATCGATTCCTTATGATTCCCCTAAATTAAATTTAATAAAATTTACGAACAAACAATATTTATTATATTTATAAATTCAATAAGCATAACCTGTTATTTATAATTTATATTTTTTTAAGTATCAATTTTTTCTTCAGATTTAACTTCATTTTTATCATCTTGAAGTTTTAACTCTTCCACCTCTTCATTTATCTCCGATTTTTTATTTAAATCATCTTTATTAATTTCTTTATTAATTTCTTTATGATTTTTATTATCTTCTTTTTTATCTTTAGGAAGTATTAAATTCTTTAAAAAAGATGAATCCTCATCAAGATCATTTGTTTTAACAATTTGATTTCTTAAAATGTTATCTGAATAACCGAATTGTCTCTGCAATTCATCTACTGTTGTACCAGTACCAGTAAAATACCACGCGTGATAAACTCCAAATTCGTTACCTTTGATTTCATATGCTAATCTACGATTTCCCCAAACATGTTCATGAATGAGTTTTCCGCCAGAATCTTTAAGACTCTTCTTAAATTTATTCAACACAACTTCCATATCCGCATCATTTATGCCTGGATCCGTTATGAATACAAGTTCATATCCTTTCATTTATTTTCCTATTAGTTTTTTTACTTTTTTCAACATAATTGTTATTAATAAAATGAATTCATCAAAAGACTCCCCCTTTGCTATTTGTATTTAATTTCTATCATCTATACATTAAAGCGAAAGTGCATAACGTCACCGTCCTGTACTATATAATCTTTACCTTCCAAACGCCATTTGCCTGCTTCCTTGATTGACAATTCTGAACCTAACTTATCAATATCATCAAAATGAAAGACTTCGGCTCGGATAAAGCCTTTTTCAAAATCACTATGAATTTTACCCGCTGCTTCAGGTGCAGTAGATCCATTCCTAATTTCCCATGCCTTAACTTCTTTTTTTCCTGCAGTATAAAAAGTTATCTGCTCTAACAATTTATATCCAGAATCAATGAGTCGGTCAAGTCCCGAACTTTCTATACCCAACTCTTTCATAAACAATATTGATTCTTCATCATCCATTTCCGCTAATTCAGACTCTACCTTAGCACAAACAGGTATGACTTCAACACCTTCTTTAGAGGCAAGCTCTTGCAATTCTAGTTGAAGATCCCCTGGATGCTCTAAATCTTCTTCAGATACATTAGCAATGTAAAGATATGGCTTCATCGTCAGTAAATTTAAAGTACTCACAAAAGATACTTCATCTTCACTTAAATCCATACCACCTGCAAAATTTCCTTCATCCAAATAATCTCTTAGTCTTTCAAAAAAAGCTAACTCAACTTCCAAATTTCTATCTGCTTTTATTCTAGTAGAAAGTCTTTCAATTTTTCTTTCAGTTTGTTCCAAATCCGACAAAATCAACTCGGTCTGTATGACTTTCACATCACTTGAAGGATCCACATTACCTTCAACATGAACAATATTTGGGTCTCTAAAACATCTCACAACGTGGACCACCGCCTGTACTTTCTGAATATGAGATAGAAATTTATTGCCTAAACCCTCACCTTTGCTTGCACCTTTAACAAGTCCTGCTATATCAACTACTTGTAACGTAGCATTTACTATTCTACTAGGACTCACTAACTCTTTTAGCCGCTTCATACGAGAGTCTCGTAACTGAACTATACCTATATTAGGGTCAATTGTACAAAAAGGATAGTTCTCGGCTTCAGCCTTTATTTTTGTCAAAGCACTAAATAGTGTAGACTTACCAGTATTTGGTAGTCCTACAATTCCAACTTCTAAAGCCATCTTATCTTCGAAAAACAATTTACCTAATTATTTTTTAAAATCAATTAGGTTTTTTCAAAACTGACAATGAGATATTCTCAAATTTAGAGGTTTCCAAAAAACAAATTATCTCTTGCATAACTAGTTTAATTACGTCCAATACCAATTTTTCATCTGATTTAGAAAACGTTCCCAAAACATGTCCAACAACATTAACCTTTCCTAAAGGCCTTCCTACTCCAATCCTTATCCTTTGGAATTTACTTTCTCCCAGTGAATCTATGATCGAACGCAATCCATTATGACCTCCATGTCCTCCTCCTACTCGAAAGCGAGCTTTTCCAGGAGGCATATTAATGTCATCAGAAATAATTAAAATGTTTTCAATAGGAATTTTAAGATACTTGACACATTCAGCTACAGCAATTCCGCTTCTGTTCATATAAGTTTGTGGCTTTAAAAAGAAACAAACCTCGCCATTTATCAATCCCTTATACAATATACTATCAAACTTTTCCTCAAACCCTGATATACCTAGTTTTTCGGCCAAAACATCTACAACACGGAACCCAACATTATGCGGGGTATCTTTATACTTGTCTCCCGGATTACCCAAGCCAGCTACAAGCTTCATGCTCGACCTTTCAATTTTTTTTTACTTCGATTTCACTCTTCCTCTTTATTCTCTTCCTCTGAAGAAACTTCCTCTTTATTTTCATCATCCGAAGATTCTTCCTCTGCATCAATAACAACAGTATCCTCTATCTCTTCTTTAACACGTCCAACAATCGAAATAACTGCATAATTTTCCTCCGTACTATGAGTAGATTTCTCTGGCAACTTTACATCCTGAATTCGAATCGAATCTCCTATTTCTAACTCGGAAGAGTCTACTTCAATAATTGAAGGAATATCTGAAGGCAAGCATAGTACAGGAATATCTCTTACAACCATCTGTAGTACTCCTCCATTTTTAACTCCTGGAGATTCACCAGTAACTTTTATTGGAACCCTAAAAATTTGTTTTTCATTTTCAGCAAGCTCCCAAAAATCAAGATGAGTTATCAATTGTTTATATGGGTGTCTCTGAACTTCCCTAAGCATAACCTTTGTAGACCAACTTTCTCCTTTTTCAGCGTTTGAAACTGCTATCGGCATAAGTTCGTGCATACCTGACATTTTCTCTAATAAATGACGTGTTTCTTCTTCAGCCATTTCCAATAATACATTCCCACGTTTGCCGTAAAGTACAGCGGGAATGTTTCCTTGTTTTCTTAAGTTTTGATTAGACGTCTTTCCTTTGTTTAGCCGTACTTTAGCTTCGAATTGATTTTTTGACATTTCCTTAATTTGCATCTGATTATATAGGAGTTGCTCGCAAAAAAGTTAAACAGTAATGTTAAACTTATCTTTTGAATCAGTCAATTAAATTCTATAGTTGAGCAAAAATTTAATTTTACTTTTTAAAATTTAAAAAATGTTTGTACCTGCAATTTTTAAAAAAATTGTATATAAATACCAAACATTGATTATTTTTTTTATAAAGATTCGATAGTCAAAACTCTTGATTAACCTTTTATAAAAAGTCAATATCAATAGAAATATTAAATCAAAGATTATATTAAAAATATTTATTATTTTTAATATTTAGTTATAAAAATATAATATAATCCTTTTAGATCGACTTAAAAAAACTTTTTTAAAAATGCATAAATTGTTTTTTTTATTTTTAATAATACTTATTGCAACCTGTGCAACAACAACAAAATTTTACATAAAAGCTAGAAATAAAGAAGAAGTTAAGATAGGTGCTTTCGAAATTTGCGGGAAAAACTTCAATATACTGACTTATGAGGAAGACACAGCGCTTATATCTTGTATAAAAAAAAAATAAAGCTAAGTTATATAATTAATTTTAATAATAAGGATTAAAAAATGTCAATATAATTAGCTTATGAATTTATTGAAATTTAGTTTATACATACTTATATATAAAGACTTTATAAAAATATTTTATAAACCAACTTAAACTAAATTTAGTTATCTGCTTGTAATTTAAATTTAACTATACAAAAACTTACTATAGTTACATTTCTTTAAAAAAGAATTTTAAGCCAATTTTTTTCAATTATTATAAATTCTAGGAATACGATCATTTAAGCTAGTTAAGATTTCATATGGAATTGTTTCAGCCCTATCTGAGAGTTCTTCAACTTTAATACATTGACCTTTTTGTTGACCAATCAAAACAACCTCATCCCCATTTTTACTTAGATCATTTTCACAGCTAACCATAAATTGATCCATACAAACCCTTCCAACTATAGATCTTCTCTTACCTCTAATCAATACCTCACCACAATTTGAAAGGTGTCGGCGATAACCATCTCCATAACCCAAAGGGATAGTAGATATTTCTGTTTCTTTTTTAGCTGTCCACGTAGCTCCATAACTTACAGAAAAACCTGTTGGAATTGATTTTCGAAAAGAAACCTGAGATTTCAGTTTGAGAGCTGGCTTAACATCTAGAATACGTTGGCTTGTTGGATTTGGATAAACTCCGTACAAAATTATCCCTGGTCGAATCATATCTAAATGTGACTCAGGGAAGTAAAGAACTCCTCCTGAATTAGCAATATGTCGCAAGGGAGTTTCTGTGCCAACACTTTCAAATACAGAAATCGCTCCCAAAAAATCATTAACCTGTCTAATTGTCATAGGATTATCTGGATCATCTGCGCAAGCCAAATGAGAACAAACTCCTTTGATCTTAATATGTTTTTTTTTAACTGCTTCTTTAATAAAATTCTCAGAACGTGAGATAAATTCCCCAATTCTCCCCATTCCAGTATCAATCTTTAGATGAACTGTGGCTTTTTTAGATATTTCTTTACAAATTTTTTCAGTAATTTTCAAAACATCAATTGACGAAACAAAGAATTCCAATTCCCAATTCAAATATTCAAAAATCTGTTCTCTCATTACTCCTCCAAATACTACAATAGGCAAATTTATTCCTTTTTTCCTCAAAAAAATTCCCTCTTCAAGTAAAGCTACACCTAAAGAATGGACTTTTAGTTTTTCAAAAAACTTTGCTATCTCAAAAATGCCATGACCATAAGCATTAGACTTCACGACTGCCATAACAGGTCTATTTTTTGTATGTTTTCGTATCAATGACAGATTATGTTCCAAATAGTTTAAATTAACTTCAATAAAAGAAGATCTCATATAAAATTTTGCATGAAATTATTTGACAAAAATTTAGATAAAAAAATATTTATCCAAACTATTCATTTTTTTGAGAACTATAAAAAACAAAAAGAGCACTACAAAAGAGCTCAAAATTTTCTAACTCAAAATCACTACAAATCTTTTCGAGAGTGCTTATTAAATCATCGATTGTAGTAATTTGCCTAAACGCTTCGTAAAATCTTATCCGAATTTGATGCTTTACAAATAAAGGTACCATCTCATTAATTATAATAGCAAATTCGTGACGGTTATCCTTTATTCTTTTCAAAAAGTGATTACAAAAACTTTGGATGTATGTTTGGAGTTTAATTTTATCTTCCTTTAACTTTTCTTTCGAAAGATATTCTTGTGAAGCTTCGTTAATTTTCAAATTTCTAATAAAGTTTTTTTGGTTTTTTTCTTCTGAAAATGTTTTTTTTGAAAGAGAAACCTTCCTTTTACGATGTGCTGAAATATTAAGTGGGTATTCAATAGTATAGGTAGAAGATTTTTCAAATTGTTGAAAAAGATTTTGAGTATTTATTGGATCCAATTTTATTCGATCTGTATCAGCAGCAAGGATTCCAACCATAAATGGATTTTTTTGATTACTATAGACCCCGTATGTATCTTTCCCAAATTCATATGGTAAAGATTTTTTACCTTTTGTGTTTTTATTAACCTGCTTAAGCAAAAGAGGTTGTAATAGGATAGAATGATTTGATTCATCCGAATTTACATTTTTTTGTTTGATAGAAAGATTTTTTTTTGATTTTTCTATTTCTTTCTTCATTTTTGAAAGAATAAATAAATTTCAACTTGCCAGGCAAGATATTTGCTCATCATTATAACTATATTAAATATATAGTTTTAAAACCTTTTGTGCTAAGCAATTACAAGCACCAACTATACCAACTAAGATGAATAATGATTGAGATAATAAAAAGACTAGAATTTTTAAAAAAATTTAAATATATAAAATTCTATTGTTTATATTTAAATATTTTTGTATTAATCATTTTTGTATTCACAATTTTGTTTAATTCGGCTTCGATTTTTGCCAAAACAAGATCATCATTGGAACCCTTTTTAATTTTGTTTAAAAAAAATGATTGTCATTCTCTAATTCTCAAACTTAAACCTTTCAATAAAAAAGAATCTTGGGTTAATAGAGATTTATGGATACGATCACAAATTTTAAATGCAAAATGTGAAATCGAAATGGGTAATAATGATCGAGCTGTGAATATTCTAGATAGGATCAAAGAAAAAGAATTTTTTGACGCTTTGATTTTTCAAAAAATCAGAGCATTACTAAAATCTAAAAAACATTTGGAGGCTGTAAATAATATTCGAAAATTACTTGCACACCCTAAAAAGAATTTTTACTTACGATTTCTCAGAGAAGAAATAAAGAGTGAATTTGTCACTGATAAGGAAGCAATGGTTATTTTTCCACTACTACATGAAACAAATTCTAACCACAATTGGTTCCTAAAAGATTTCCAAATAAATTCATTATATCTTCGAGGAGCAAGACTAAATGGTGAAAAATTAGACTCTAAATTTCAACTTTTGGGTTGGCAATATCCAATTGATGAAGAAACTGCTAGGTCCTCACAAAAAAAATTAAGCAGCAAAGATATTAAAATAATTCCTTCCAAAAATATCTTGAGACGTATTCAAACTTTGTCAAATCTTAAGCTGAACAAATATCTTATAGAACATATACCTCAACTTAGAATATCTAAAGACAAAGAATTACTTAAAAGTTTAGGTGAAATTTTTTTAAAATCTCTATTTAGAGAATCATTTTATACTCGCATAATAAATCTTCATAAAAATGGAATACTAACAAAAACATGGGCAGTTCCTAAAGAATCTCAGCTCTATTGGACTGCAAGAGCATATATCAAAAGGAAAGATATACCAAATGGAAGAAGTACAATTTATAAACTTGAAAGACATAATTCAAAGTCTAGACGTCTACCAGCTTTATTTGATACTTTAGCCACACGGTATATGATAGATTTAGAAACAGATAAAGCTCAGTTTTGGTGGGAAAGACTTATAAAGAATTTCCCAAAACACTACTTAGCTAAAAAATCAATATGGTTAATGTCATGGACAAACATTCAGGCAAATAAATTCGATAAAGCTCTTATTTACCTAAATAAAGGGCTAAATTCAAAAATTTATAATTCCGAAGTGAAGGCTAAATTTCTATATTGGCATGGCAAATTATATGAAAAATTAGGTAAGAATGAGCTTGCTAAAAAAAGCTATAAAAAACTACTTTTAAATCAACCAAACACTTACTACGGGATGCGGTTGATTTCGTCAGAGAATAATCTAAAGAGTGTTTTTGATACAAAGATATCTCATCAAAAAGCTCCCTTTTATGAATCAAAAGATTCCTTGAACAAGAAATATAAATCATTATTAAGAAGGAGTGAATTTTTATTTGATATTTTTGAATCAGAACTTGCGATAGATGAAATTTTTAAAGAATTGGGGAATTATAAAAATGGTAATCTTAACTGGCATTTTTCTCATCAACTTCATGAAAGAGGGGCCCATAAAAAAGTACTTAAAATTATTGCCAACTATTTTCTACCTTATATGATTAAACTTAGGGAAAAAGAGTCCTCAATATGGGAATTAGCTTACCCTAGGCCTTACTGGCAACAGTTAAAAAATTACTCAAATCAGGCAGGAATCGATCCTTATTTTGCACTTGCCATTATGCGAGAAGAAAGTCACTTTGATCCAAAAGCTTTGTCATCAAGCAAAGCAATGGGTTTAATGCAGCTTATGCTAGCTACGGCAAAAGATGTTGCTAAAAGGAACAAAATCAGACTAGATAAAAAAGAAGACATTTTTACTCCAAAAATTAATATAAAACTGGGAACTTTTTATCTAGGGAGACTTGCTAAAAAATTCCAATCAGAGCTTATTTATACAGCCGGAGGTTATAATGCAGGACCGCACAACATGAAAAAATGGATTAATCGATGGAATGGAATTACACTAGACAAATTTGTTGAGGAAATACCATTCAATGAAACAAGGAATTATGTTAAAAGGGTATATCGTTCATACAAAATTTATAATCAAATCTATAGATTACAAAAATAATAATAAGAATAATCAATTAAATCATACAAAAAAAATGCTAAAAAATTTTGAGGTAAACTAATACTTTATCATTTTTTGTTGAAAAAATATTAAATTTTTTATCAAATAATAAAAAGATTATATGGCGTTTTTAGTATAACTTTTTTAGATTGTTATACATCTTTAGAAATTCTATTTTATGTCGTTTTTCTAAAATCTTTGAAATTTGATGAAATTTTATTTCTTCATTAATTTTCGATATTTGTCTTCCAAACAGGATCTCATTACCTTTTTTGTTTACATGAGAATTATGGACACAGGCAAAATTTTTTCTCCACACTTCGCATTGCTCTTTAAAATCACCAGTTAATGTCCACAAATTTCCCACAACCAACCCCGATTTTTTGAGGCAATCACATAAACTTTTTAAAAAAACAGTTCCCTTAACTTCTTCTGGAGCACCAAAATCATTAAAGGCATCTAAAAATATCAAATCGAATTTTTCTGAGATTACTTGAACAAGCTTTGTTGCATCTCCGTGTAAAATTTTTATACGATTGTTCCTCGGAAATTTAAAAAATCTATACGCCGCTTCAATAACATCTTCGTTCATTTCAATAATTGATTGTTTAATATTTGGAAATTCATAATGGATCCAACGTGCGATACTACCACCTCCAAGACCAATATGTAGAATGGATTTTGGTTCAGGACAAAATATTAGACTCAATAACATATACCTGGTATAAGGTAAAACCAAATATTTAGGTTGAGTTATGGAATAAACACTTTGTAAAACTTTGTTACCAAATCGTAATTCTCGACGGTCACCTTTCTCCCAAACTTGGACGGTTAACTCTGAATCTTTGGATTCCCATAACAAGTGCTCTTTATTCTTTCCTTTAAAGATTTTTAATAAATTCAATATGTCAAATAATTTGATGTGAAAAAGGAGTTAATTTAGTTAAATTAATTTTCTAAGCTTCGAAAATTTTTTATATTTTTAACTCAATAAATTGTCATCTAAATGAGGTACTAAACCCATCTGCGAAACCATCCATTTTTCTTCCCAATACAAACTATATATTCCCGTATTTCTAATCTTAAAATGAGTAGGGGCATCTAGAGATATTCGTAGAATGTGCTTCAATAAAACTCTTATTACCCCACCATGAGTAACTAAAACCCCTCTTTCATTTTGATGATTGAGCCTAATTTCTTCTATAAATTCATAAGCTCTTTCAAGAAGCTGCTTGGTGCTTTCACCATTTTTTATAACATATTCTGAACCAGCAGTTTTGAATAGACGGAAAACCTCTGGATGTAATTTAATTGCTTCATCTGATGTCAATCCTTCAAAAACTCCAAGATTTTTTTCTCTAAGTCTTTTATCAACCTTTAAATCAACTCCAGAAAATTGTGTTATAGCTTCTGCTGTCAACCTTGCCCTTGGCGAATCACTACAGTAAATATAATCAAATGTAATATTCTTCATCCAATTCCCAAGAGAACTAATTTGAGATTGTCCTAATTTAGAAAGATTACTATTTAAATGTCCTTGCATTCGTAGTTGTTTGTTCCACTCCGTCTCTCCGTGTCGAATCAATATTAACTCAGTTTTTTGCATAATTTTCTTTATTTAAAATTTTAAAAAAATATTTTTTTAAATAAGTTGAATGTATATATCGTTTTTATTAGGATCTTTCATATAAAGCTAGTAGTTTCCTTATTTCTGCTAATAATGATTGCTTTAATTCTTCTCTTTGTAATCCTATCTCCAAAATAGAAATTAAGTATCCTAAAGGATCACCCAAATCATAGCGTTTCCCTTCAAATTTTAATGCAGATACTTTGCCTTTTTTCGCCAAAATATTTATAGCCTCTGTTTGAGTAAGCTCACTTTTTGAGAGATGATTTTTATCGCTGATTCTAAGAGCATCAAAAATTTCAGGTGTATAAAGATAACGACCGAATGAAACAAACTTACTAGGAGCTTTCCCTTCATTTGGTTTTTCAACCATTTTCTTTACCTTGACTATATTGCCTGAACCTTCTGGTTCAATGACGCCATAGCGTGACAATTGATCTTCATCTAATTCTTGTACACACAAAACATTATCCCCTGTTTTATCCCATGCTTCAATTAACTGCCTAGAAAGGGGGTTTTTACCTAAAACAATATCGTCAGGATAAGCAACTACAAATGGTTCATTATCTACAAATGTTTCTACTAGCATAAGGGCATTACCCGTACCCATCATAAACTGTTGTCGTAAAATAAAAATATTAGCCTTGCTTGGCTTTATTACCTCTAGTTTTTCAATTTCATTTGATTGAGAAAAAGCTGAAGAAAGTTCTACCTCCCTATCAAAATAATCTTCCATAACTTTCTTTCTTCTTGAAGAAACAAGTAATATATCAGAAATTCCTGAATCAACCATTTCCTGCACTATAAAATCAATGGCAGGTCTGTCAACCAATGGGAACATTTCTTTAGGAATCGTTTTTGATGCTGGTAAAAAACGAGTAGCATACCCAGCTGCCAAAATTACACCTTTCATTAATATCTCCTTTATAAAAATAATTTGTTTTATTATTTTTATTTTTTAAATTTGTGTATTTAGTTAATTTTCTCTAAAAAGTTATTTGCCAAAGATTCGTCGATAACATTTATAGAAAGTTTTTTGGCTTTTTCCAGTTTAGATCCAGCATTTTCTCCCGCAATCACAAAATCAGTATTTTTAGAAACATTTCCAGTAATTTTTGCACCTGACCTAATAAGTCTTTTCTTCCAAATATCCCTTGGTTCTGAAAGAGTTCCAGTCAATACTACATTTTTACCAGTGAATTGAGTATCAACTATTTCAAGAGTTTTCATATCAGAAGGAGAAACTCCCCTATCCAAAAGTTCATTAATTAGTTGAAGCTTTACTGGACTATTAAAAAAATCTACAATACTTTCCGCAATCACTGGACCTATTTCCTCTATAAGCTCCAGTTCTTCAAGAGTTGATAACATAATTTTTTCAAGACTACCAAAATTCTGTGCTAAGATACCGGCAGTTTTTTCTCCAACATTAGCAATACCTAAAGCAAAAACAAACTGGGATAATTCACAATTTTTTGATCTTTCAATGCTTAACAAAACATTAGTAGCAGATTTTTCCCCCATCCTTTCAAGATGAGATAATTCTTGAATACTAAGTAAGTAAAGATCAGAAGCGTTAATGATTAATTTTTTCTCCAATAATTGTTCAATTAACGCTGGACCAACTGTCTCGATATCCATCGCTCTTCGTGAAACATAATGTAATATTCGTTCTTTAACTTGATCTTGACAGTAGTAATTTGTACAACGCCATTCTGCGTCATCTGGGAGTCTAATTGTCGATTTACCGCAAGAAGGACAATTCAAGGGAGGTTCTATTTTTTTAGAGTTAATTTGACGCAAATTTTGATTTACAGATACAATTTTAGGAATAATCTCACCACCCTTCTCCAATGTCACGTGGTCACCAATGTGCAAATTCAATCTCTCTACCTGATCATAGTTATGAAGTGTTGCTCGAGAAACTGTAGTATTATTTAATTCTACTGGATCTAGAATTGCGACTGGCGTTAAAATTCCTGTACGACCTACACCTATTTCAATTTTCTTTAAAACTGAATTGGCTTGTTCAGATGTAAATTTAAAAGCAACAGCCCAACGAGGAGTTTTACTGGTATAACCTAACTGCTTTTGCTGTTTAAGTGAATTTACCTTTAACACTATTCCATCAATATCATAACTGAGATCATCTTTGTGCTGCTCCCAGTAGCTGCAATATTCCAAAACCTCTATGATAGAATTACATTTTTTTGTTTCAGGATTAACTGGGAATCCATGACTACGCAAAAATCCGATGTTATCAAAATGCGTTCCATGAGGAGAACCATTTACAATTGTATATATAAAAATATCTAAATTTCTGCGATGAGTTTCAGTAATGTCTAGTAATCTTAATGATCCCGCAGCAGCGTTTCTAGGATTTTTAAATGGATGTTCACCTAAGTTTGAGCGTTTATGATTGATTTTTTCAAAGTTTTTCCTTGGCAAAAAAACTTCACCTCTTGCCTCTAATTGTCCTTGGTTTTTTATTTCTAAGGGCAAACAATCTATAGTCTTTAAATTTGGAGTAATTTCCTCACCTTCACTACCATCACCTCGGGTTATTCCTGCCTTAAATAATCCTTTCTCGTATACTAACGAAACAGCAACTCCGTCAATTTTCAATTCACATACATATTCTGGTTTTTGTCCTCCAAGCAGTTTCTGAATACCTGCGTCCCAACTTTTTATTTCTTCCAATGAATATGCATTACCAAGACTAAGCATTGGTATGTCGTGTTTCTTAGTTGGAAAAACTTCCTTTATATCACCTTTAATTTTCAAATTAGGAGAATCCTGGAGTTTAAATTTTGGGTTCTGAATTTCCAATAATTTAAGTTCTTCAACTAATGCATCATATTCCTTGTCCGTGCACAAATTACTCATATTATCTGTACTATCTCCACAGTAATAATAAAAATTATACTGATGAATGATATGACTTAGTTCTCGAATACGTTTTAGAACTGGAGAATTAGAAGACATCTTTTAAAATTAAAAATAAATATTTTTAAAATATTTGTTCATTTTAGAATAGCAACTTGAGATGTATACTACACTATATAAACTCACTAATGAAACTTCCATTTATTTTTAAGAATCTTAGTTAATCAAATGAATTTATTTGAACACTCACACAAAGAAACAATCAAAAAAGAAGCTCCATTAGCAGACCGCATGCGTCCAAGGTATCTTGAAGAATTTGTTGGTCAGAGTCATATTTTGGCGCCAGGACGTCTTTTGTGGCGCTCTATTCAGGCAGATAAATTAACTAGTATAATTTTTTACGGTCCTCCTGGAACTGGAAAAACTACCCTAGCAAAAATCATCGCAAATACAACTCAGGCAGAATTTCTTTCGATCAATGCTGTTTTGTCTGGAATTTCAGATATTCGTAGCTGTATCGAAGTCGCAAAAAAAGTTCGCATTGAACAACAACTAAGAGCTGTTTTATTTATTGACGAAGTACATCGTTTTAACAAATCACAGCAAGATGCTCTTCTTCCACATGTTGAAAAAGGTACAATTATTTTAATCGGAGCTACTACTGAAAACCCTTATTTTGAAGTTAACAAAGCACTGGTCAGTCGATCAAGAATTTTTCAGCTAAAATCACTAGAATCAAACGATATAGAAAATATTATTAATTTGGCACTTTCAGATAAAGAACGTGGCTTTGGAGATAAAAAAATTATAATAGATTCTAGAGCTACAAAACACCTTGCGAATGTTGCAGGAGGTGACGCCAGAGCAGCCTTAAACGCTCTTGAATTGGCAGTCTTATCAAGTGTGCCTGAAACTGATGGAGAATTAAAAATTACATTGGAAATTGCTGAAGAATCTATTCAGCAACGGGCAATTCTTTATGATAAAGATGGAGACTCCCATTTTGATACAATTTCTGCTTTTATCAAATCTATGCGTGGTTCTGACCCAGATGCTGCTCTTTTCTGGATGGCAAAAATGATAGAAGCGGGAGAAGAACCACGGTTTATTTTCAGAAGAATGTTGATATTTGCTGCAGAAGATATTGGAATGGCAGATCCTCAGGCCTTAGTAATAGTAAATGCTGCTTCACAAGCTTTTGATTATGTAGGTATGCCTGAAGGACGATTCCATCTTGCACAAGCATGCTTATATTTAAGCACAGCTCCAAAAAGTAATTCGGCATTTGCTTTTTTTGACGCTATTACCACAGTACGCAAAGAAGAATCAAATGAAGTTCCAAATACTCTTAAAGATCCTAGTCGTGATATCAAAGGTTTAGGCCATGGAGAAGGATATCTCTACCCACATGCTTACCAAGGCCATTGGGTCACACAACAATATCTTCCGAAAAATTTGCAAGGCAAATTATTTTATCAACCCTCTGAACAAGGTTTTGAAGCATCTATAAAAGATAATGTAGCTCAGCATCGTGAAGCACAATTTGCTGCTTCCTTTTCACAAAATTCACATAAATTTTTGGAAGATTCTAACTATTGGGAAGCTAGAACTCTCAATAGTTCAGGAGAATTACTTGGGGAATTGCGTAATCACTTGACGGAATGGTCAAATCTTACAAAAAATAGCCTAGTGCTTATACTAAATGCAGGAGATGGGTTAATTCTTGGTGAATTCTTAAGACGTATTTCAGATGAAACAATTTATGCCATAGTTGAGTCTTTAGAAGAGAAAAATTTAATTAAAAGTATATTTGAAAAACCTGCATATGGAATTATACCAAATGTTGTTGTAGACAAAAATACAAATCCAGAATCTTTTAAAATTGAAAATTTATGTTTTGAAAACATTGTAGGTCGTAATGTTTTAATGAAAGAATCAAAAAAAACTATATTTCTAGATAAACTTAAAAAATGGATTTGTGAAAAGAGTTATTTGATTTTTGGAGAATCAGTACCTTCACTAGGGCAACGCCTTTCAGATTTAATACCTGATAATTTTCTTGACTTTGGATTTAGAAAATCACTTATATCAGCCGAAGAAGAAATTTATAATAATTCAGATAATTTTCAAAGTAACTGGAGTCCATCAAAATTGAAGAAAGAACTCGAGTTAAACAATTGGAATATTCACCGATGGGAAATTAAAGAATTCATAACTCCTACATTGATTAGAAAAAAACAAATTATAAATTGGTTCTCTTTAGAAAATCGAAGCTCTCAAAAAACCTATGGTCAAGAACTATCGAAATATTTTTCTAAAAAGGAGTTAGAAAAATTGTGCAATACTTTCAATGATTCTATTGGAGAAAAAGTAGTTACTTGGGAAAGTACTACCTTGTTCATGAAAATTTCTTTGAAAGATAAAGCTTAATGAAAAAATATTAGTATGGGTATAAATTATATTTTTCCGATTATAATTTTCCTGCAAAGCTTAATAAGCTGCAGCTCAGAATCAAGATACATCTTCTTTAAATCTAAATTTAGAGACCAATTGCAGGAAAGAGCGATTAAAAAATGCCATGGTGATTTCATAGTTTTGGAGGAAAAAAAATTTGGTCCATATACTAGAGTTAGTTTAGATTGTCCTGAATAAATAAATCAATACTAATATATGGTTTAAGGATTTTTCATTAACAAAAAGAATTGATACTCTCAATTAGTAGTTCCTCTACTTCTACTCCTTTTAAATCAATTATCTTACGATTATTTAATCTTCTTTCACCAGGTAATCGTGCACCATTTTGACTTTGAATTGCTTCTACTAGATTATCAATACTTGTAAAGAATTCTCCTCCTGAAAATGCATATGGGTCTATGGCTATGAAACACTGCCCTGTTTTTGGAGGACCACCTAATTCGCCTGAAAATGGACTTGCTTCAATACCAAGCATAGCTCCACTTAGTGCTGCCGCCATAACTTCAACAAACAGTCCCATAGCAAATCCTTTATAACCTCCACTAGGAACCATACTACCCTTCAATGCTATATCAGGATCAGTAGTTGTTTGCCCTTCTTCATCGAGTGCCCACCCTTCTGGGATATTTGTTTTTTCTCTTGCACGCATCAATATCTCACTCTTTGCTACTACACTAGCACTCTGGTCTATAACGAATTTAATTCCACCCGTTTTTTCGGGTATAGCAATTGCGAATGGATTTGTTCCAATCACAGCTTTTTTCCCTCCGAATGGTGCAATTGAAGCAGGAGAATTTGTAAATCCTATACCTAAAAGTCCTAATTCAGCAAGACGTTCAACATGAAAACCCAATACTCCACAATTATAAGAATTTTTGATAGTAATTCCTACGCACCCATTCAATTCTACAGAAGAAAGCATTTCCTTAAATCCTATATCAATAGCCGGATGAGCAAATCCCGTTTTTGCATCTACCTGAATAGATGACAATCGGCTTTTTATTACTTCAGGCATAGCATTTCCGTCAACTTTTCCACATAACACGTGTTGGCAATATGTAGGGACATACAATAACCCATGACTTCTTATTCCATCTCTTTCAGCTGCTCTAACTGCCTTCCCCATAGATTGAGCCGATTCTAAAAGTGTTCCAGAACCAAGTAAAGCTTTCACTACTAATTCCTCTACTTCATCAAGACTTAATATCCGTGTACTCATAGATTCTCCAAAATATAAATTAATTCCTACCAATATTAATACGTTGCCAAATAAACTCTGCAATATGCAAATGATTCATTATCTTTCCTGAATGTTTTATTGCTCCAGAAATATTCAACAAACAACCACAATCTCCTCCAAGTAAAATACTTGCTTCAGTTTTTGAAATATAATCTACTTTATCTTTGACCATTGCAGCAGAAATATGTTTTTCTTTAATGGAAAATGAACCTCCAAATCCGCAACATTCATCTTCTCTTTCAAGATCAACCAATTCAACATTTCTTAGTTGTCGTAGTAACTGTTTTGGTGAATCTCCAATTTCCATTTCCCTCTTAGCATGACAAGAGGATTGCCATGTAACTTTAACCGGCTCACCGAGGTCTTCTAATTTTATTTTAAGAACATTAACTAAAAATTCTGTTAATTCAAAAGTGCGATCTGCCATTGATTTTGCCTCTTTTTCCAGAATATCGTTTTTAAATAATTCAGGAAAATTATTACGAATCATTGCCCCACAGGAACCCGAAGGAATTATTATAGGTATATCTTTGGAAAACAAACCAACTTGATGGGAAGCTACTTTAATAGATTCCATACGAAATCCTGAATTAAAAGCAGGCTGACCACAACAGGTTTGACTTGGGGGGAAAATAACTTCTAGCCCTTCTCGTTGCAAAATTTTTATACCAGCAAGGCCTGCATCTGGATAAAGGAGATCCATCAAACAAGTACCATAATAATAAACTGATTTGGGTTTATTTGGATATTTTTTCAAATCTTAAATAGAATTCAAAATGTTATTTAATGAGATTATTACTAAAGATTTTTGTTCTTCCTCCATCCAATTGGACGTCCTTTTTTCAAGGGGCGAAATCTATAACCTGTCTGTTTTTCAATGCTAACTTTAAACGTTTCTTCTCCAATAGCCAATCCTTTATTTGTACTTTTTCTAATTTCATTAATTGTCTCTTCACTGTTTTTTCCCTTACAAAATAAACGATAATTTTCTGATCTTTCTTCTTTTGTATCACCAAGGCTCAAATATTGATCATGAGGCTTGCAAAGAGCAGAAGATTTACCATTTGCATTAATAAGATAACTTGACCACTTGTATTCACTAGCTTGACCAGTTAATTCTAATCTTACTGGATTCATTTCAATATACTTATATACTTCAAGTAGGTAATTTTCTGATTGGACTATACATGATCTAAAACGACCTTCCCAAAGAGTTCCAGTTCGTTTATTTTGTTGATTAAAAAATCGAACATATTGCCGGCCAATTGCCTGAATCATTCTACTTAAACCTCCTTCCACTTTTTGTGTGCATAACAAATGAATGTGATTTTCGAGTAAAACCCATGCATGAATATCTACAAGATATTTTTCAGAATACTCTCTGAGCCACCACAAATATACCGAGTAATCAACTGATGAATTAAAACAAGCTTGACGATTGTTTGATCTAATTAAAACATGTATTGCATAATTGATCGGTAATACTCTCTTTAAACGTGCCATTATTTACTAAAAAAATATTAATAAAGAAAAAATATGCATTTTAATTTAACTCTGACCCTAAATATTTTATGCAATATACAATCCGATTAATAAATTATTAATCCAAATATTATATTTTTATTAATTCCAATCCTTTTTCAACAATATCATCTGATTTAAAACATATCTTTTTTACAATACAAAATGCAGGAACAAAAACAGTGTGTTCCATTTTCATTGATTCAATCTCTAATAATTATTCAACTTGAACACATTATTTTTTTAATTTTAAGTTTATTAGAAAAAATCTGCTGCTTTCTTTAAGGCCCTTTCAGCATACCAAGATTTTCTTTCAGTTTTGCTCATATTTTTTTCGGGTGGAACAAACAAACCAAAATTAGCATTCATCGGTTGGAATGTATTAGAATCTGATTTTGTAATATATTTAAGAAGTGCCCCCATCATTGTATCAGGTGAAGGCGTACTTACTTTTCGTTTTTCTAAAATAGCTGAAATTTGTCTCGCAGCAATAATGCCCATGGCAGTAGATTCCATATAACCTTCAACACCTGTTATTTGTCCCGCGAAAAATACTTTAGAATTTGATTTAAGTCTTAACTGAGAATTAAGTAAAACAGGGCTATTCAAAAAAGTATTTCGATGGACAGAACCAAGTCTTACAAACTCTGCGTTTTCGAGACCAGGAATCATTTTAAATATATTTTTTTGCGCACCCCATGTCATTTTAGTTTGAAAACCAACCATATTGTACAAACTTCCAACAATATTTTCCTGTCTAAGCTGAACTACTGCATGGAAATGATCGCCTGTTTTAGGATGTTCCAAACCAACTGGCTTCATAGGTCCAAATCTTAAAGTGTCGGGACCCCTTTGAATCAAAGTTTCAATGGGTAAACACCCCTCAAATGGACGCAAATCCTCAAAATGATGAAGATCGGCTTTTTCGGCATCCTTTACAGCTTCTATAAAATTATGGTATTGTTCGCTGTCCATTGGACAGTTAATGTAATCATCCCCGCCCTTTCCATATCGTGAGGCCCGAAATGCTATGTTCATATTAATAGATTCTTCAGTAACAACTGGAGAAATTGCATCATAAAATGATAAATATTTTTCACCTAAGAAATCTTGAAGAGATAAATAGAACGCATCTGATGTAAGCGGCCCAGTTGCAATAATCAAATAAGAATACGAATTAATGATCTCTTCAACACTAGTAACTTCTTTATTGCAGAAAGTAATTAGAGGATGATTTTTTACTTTTTCTGATACGCTCTTAGCAAAAAGTTCTCTGTCAATAGCCATTGCTTGTCCGGCAGGTACAGAAAATTTCTCTCCTGTTTGTAAAATCATTGATTTAAGTAATACCATTTCTGATTTAAGCAATCCATGAGCATTTTCTATTGAACGACTTTTAAATGAATTACTACATACTAGCTCAGCACACATTCCAGTCTTGTGGGCAGGAGTCATAAGAGTAGGACGCATTTCAAAAAGGATTACAGAATGGCCTCTCTCGGCCAACTGCCATGCAGCTTCTGATCCTGCCAAACCTGCTCCAACTATTGCAACAATAGGCTCTACCTTCATAAACTAATTCATCAATTAATTTAGATTACAGAGAAATATAGATCATTTTTTTCAAGTCTCAAATTTTCCATATTTTAAAGTTAAAGTCAAAAAAGTTTTGAAGGATAAGATTAATTTCAAGCTGAGTAAAGAACAAGTTTACTCGGTAGCTTCATTAAAATTTTTTTGTTATGCTTAAATACTAAACAAAAATATGGATTGAAGGATGAATCTACCTGGAAGATACTGGCAAAGACTGAATGATGGACGAATACAGTGTGAAATTTGTCCAAGGCTATGTAAATTACACAATGGACAGCGTGGACTATGCTTTGTTAGGCAGGCTTTAGAAAATCAAATTTTCCTTACAACTTATGGACGTTCAAGTGGTTTCTGTATTGATCCAATAGAAAAAAAACCTCTTAACCATTTTCTACCTGGGACTCCAATTTTATCTTTTGGGACTGCAGGATGCAATCTAACCTGCAAATTTTGTCAAAACTGGGACATTAGTAAATCCCGAGAATTTGACAAACTCTCTGAAGTGGCTAGCCCTGAAATGATTGCTGAAGCCGCAAAATCAAATGGGTGCAGAAGTATTGCCTTCACTTACAATGACCCTGTGATATTTTTGGAATATGCAGTAGATGTTGCTAACGCTTGTCGTGAACTTGAAATTAAAACTGTAGCCGTCACAGCTGGTTATATTCAACCTAAAGCCCGTATAGAATTTTTTAATAATATTGATGCAGCAAATATAGACTTAAAGTCTTTCAATCAAAAATTTTATAAGAAAATTTGTGGAGGAGAACTCAACGCTGTTTTGGATACACTTAAATATTTAAAGAATGAAACTAACATTTGGTTTGAAATTACAACTTTGCTAATTCCGGATGAAAACGATTCCCCAAAAGAAATAAGTTCAATGACTGAATGGATTTTAGAGCATTTAGGCCCAAATATTCCTCTGCATTTTTCAGCGTTTCACCCAGATTGGAAAATGCAAGATTACAAAATAACCCCGCATTATACATTAACTCGATCAAGGGAAATTGCTTTAGCCAATGGACTTCGTAATGTATACGTCGGGAATGTTCATGATAAATCTGGATCCAGCACTTACTGCTATAATTGCGAAAAATTATTAATTGGAAGGGATTGGTATGAATTAAATGATTGGAATCTAAATGAAAATGGAGATTGTCAATACTGTGGAACTAGATGCTCAGGCATCTTTGAAAAATTACCAGGTAAATGGGGTTCGAAGAGGATACCTGTAAAAATCCAAAATAATAGTTACTCTGTAAATGCCCAAGCACCATAACCAACAACACGTTGTCTATCTCCAGAAGTATCTCCGGAATTACAAAGTCCAAGACGATAAACATCCCATTCTTTTTTTTTGGCAACAGACAAAAATCCCCTTAATGGATAAACTCCGCACGCATCTTCGGAATAAAGATTTTCCAACTCCAAATGTTCGATAGCACATGCTGTACGCAGGTCATTTGTGGTGGCAGTTTCATAATCATTAAAATGACTAAGATCTGTGCTTATAACAATAAGCGTTTCTTCATCTTCAATGAATTGATTTATTACTTCAGCAATTTGTTCCGGTTTTGTCTCTCCAACTACCATCGGAATAAGCACAAAATCCTCCAGAGTTTCCTGCAAAAAAGGCAATTGTACCTCTATGCAATGTTCTTGAGAATGTGCTTCTTCGTTTACAGAAACCCATGGTAATTTTTTCACAATTTTTTTCATTAATATTTTATCCAATTTAATTTTACCTAGAGGAGTTTCAAAAATTTCTGAACTTGGAAAAGCTGCTCCACTTATCCAAACACGATGTGCTGGACCTAATATTAAAACACGCTTATACTTTTTCCTATTTTGTAAAAGTAATCGATAGGCACAAGCAGCTATTTCACCAGAATAGATGTAACCCGCATGAGGAACTATCAACGCTCTAATATCTGAAATAACGTCGTTATTTTGAGCAGAAACATTTTTTTCACTTATGCTTCCATTCAAATAACTACGCACCTCATATCTGAGTTCTTCTAAATCTCCTGGATAAAACATAGATGCTACTGCAGGATGCCTTGTCCTTTTTTGTGAAAGATCTTTATCCATATTTTTTTATAACTAATCCATAATTTTTTTAATATCCGAAATGCTTAATCTCTTCTCCTTTCTCTTCTATATCAGACATAGCCTGAATTCCCATTTCTAAGTGCATGTCAACATACTTAGCAGTAACTTTCTTATCAAGTTCTTGAGTTTTAACCCCTTCTGGCATGAGAGGCATATCTGAGACAAGTAAAATAGCTCCTCGGGATATTTTGTTTGCATGCCCTACAATAAACAGAGTTGCGGTTTCCATATCAATTCCTATTGCAGAAAGATTTATCAGTTTTTTGCGAAACTTGGTGTCCCACTCCCAAACACGACGATTAGTAGTATAAATTACCCCTGTTCGGTATTCCTGCCCATAATCCAATAAGGTGTCGGACACAAATTTATGTAGCTTAAATGATGGTAAAGCTGGTACTTCTGGAGGAAGGTAATCGTTACTAGTACCTTCTCCACGAATTGCTGCAATTGGCAAAATATACCTTCCAATTTCTGCAGATTGTTTTAAACCTCCACATTTCCCTAAAAACAAAACACCTTTAGGATTACATGCCGTTAGTAAATCCATTATAGTTGCAGCATTTGCTGAACCTATCCCAAAATTTATGATGCTCAAACCATTCCTGTTAGTAGATGTCTGCATTGGACATCCTAATCCCTTTATCTCACAATCGAAAAGAATAGAAAACTTTGTAATATAATTACTGAAATTTGTAAGCAAAATATATTCACCAAAATCTGCAATCTCTGTCCCTGTATATCTTGGTAACCAATCTCTTGCTATATCAATTTTACTTTTCATAAATCTATTTTGATATTTCTAAAATAACTATCTACATATTTAAAACTCTACAATCGCTATATTAAGTATAAAACAAAAAGTTTCCAGAAAATAGTTTAGAAACAAATATTTAACAAATGTGATTTAAAATTATTTCTAATTGGAGATAAATTAAAAAATAATAAATAATTTTTTATTTTTAATTTCTTATATTTAAAAATTCGGAAGATAAAATTTAACTTAAAGAGGATAATTTGAAACGGAAGCATCTTAAAAAGATGCTTCCGAAGCTATATTTTAATTTGAGAATTACATCGCATCCCAAATTTTGTGGCTCCATGCACCACTTGGTCTTTTTGTTATAACAGGATCAGAATCTGAAGCCATAAGTACTTTTACAGTTCTTTCATAGTCTGATGGTTTCAAATAACCTACACCCTGACCTTTGGAATAAAAACCAGCAATCAATTTGTTGATTTCTCCCATCATGCGTCTTTGATGTTTCTCAGTCTGCGCTCCAGTATCATCATTTTCAAGTACAATATCTGCTGCTGCATCTGGATTTTTTGCAGCAAATTCCCATCCTTTAATTGATGCTTTGAGAAAGCGAGCCATTTTATTGACAAATGACGAATTACTAAGGTTTTTTTCTAAAACATATAAACCATCTTCCAAAGTTGCAACACCTTGATCTTCATATTTATAAACAACTAATTCGGAAGGACTCAATCCTCCATCTACAACCTGCCAGTATTCATTGTAAGTCATAGTGGAAACACATTCTGCCTGTTTTTGAAAAATTGGATCCACATTAAATCCTTGTTTCAGGACTTTTACACCATTAGATCCTCCTTTCGTAGGAATTCCTAGTTGACTCATCCAGCTTAAGAAAGGATATTCGTTCCCGTAGAACCAAACTCCTAGCGTTTTTCCACGAAAATCTGATGGGGATTTTATTCCACTATCCTTTCTACAAGTAAGCATCATTCCTGATCTATTGAAAATCTGTGCAATGTTAACAACTGGGGATCCCTTTTCTCTTGCAGCTAGGGCTGAAGGCATCCAATCTATTATCACATCGGCTCCTCCTCCTGCAAGAACCTGCTGGGGAGCAATGTCAGGTCCACCTGGTTTAATTGTTACGCTTAATCCTTCGTCACTATAAAATCCTTTGTCCTTTGCCACATAATAGCCTGCAAACTGAGCTTGAGTAACCCATTTTAACTGAATAGTTACTTTGTCAGCTGCATTTGCAGAAAATGTCATGCCTATTGCAAGCAATAGCATCAATATTATTTTTACAGTTTTCATTTTTTATTCCCAAAATAATTATTGTTAAGCCAACTTTGTTTTCAATGATTTTAGAAAACTTAACTGGCACGAAAAGATGGGTGCCATCCTGTGATCTGTCGTTCAATTAAAGCCAACAAAGCATAGAAAAATGACCCCGACAATGCTGCCACCGCTATGGAAGCCCACACGACGTCAACATTCATTCGACCGATTTCAGTAGAAATACGAAATCCCATTCCTACAATCGGTGTTCCAAAAAACTCTGCTACAATAGCACCTATCAGTGCCAAAGTGGAGTTTATCTTTAATGCATTAAAAATAAAAGGTAGTGCATTTGGAAGACGTACCTTAAAAAGCATCTGCCAATAATTTGCAGCATATGAGTGCATCATGTCAAGTTCCATTCTCTCTGTAGATCTTAAACCTGTAAGAGTGTTTACCAGCATAGGGAAAAATGTCATTAATATTACTACAGCCGCTTTTGAGTGCCAGTCGAAACCAAACCACATTACCATTATTGGAGCCACACCCACAATTGGTAATGCGCTCGCAAGGTTCCCTAAAGGTAACAATCCTCTTTGTAAAAATGGAACTTTTTCAACCAAAATAGCTACTGAAAAACCCAAGAAACAACCAAAGAAAAAGCCTGCAAAAACTGCCTTCAAAAAAGTTTGCTGAAAATCAGCCCAAAGCATTTCGAGTGAATTCATAATTGCTACTCCAATCATAGATGGTGGTGGAAGCAAAACTTGAGGCACTTGAAATCCCACAGTCAACATTTCCCACAAAAAAAGCAACAAACCACCAAACATCACTGGTACAAGCAAATTGATAGTAATTGCAATTTTTTTGTTATACGTTGTGTCTATTTTTGACCAGTATCCCATTACTTGCCAAGCCAAAATCAATAGACTCAAAACATAAATCCAAATTCCCCATGAGATATTTTTGGAGTTTTCATGAACACTTCCTAATGTTGCGAAAAAACCGGAAGTAATCATTAAACTGATAATAACTTTTCCAGAAATATGTTTAATTGTTTCACCACGGTAAAGAACAATTAAAGAAGCAATCACAGGAATAATTGCAAACAATGAAGTCCTAATGGAAAGCATCATCCAATCCCTTGAAAAAAAAATCTGAATTAAAAAACACGTAATAAATATCTGGTAGGAATAGCCCGCAATTTTCATATCTCACTTCCCATTCTTTTTTTCACACTACTCTCTAAGAATGTCATTAAAAATACTAACATTCCTGCCAGAAGAGAAGCGACTAGAAGTGCACTCCAGATTTGAACAGTTTGCCCATAATATGAACCCGTCAATAAACGAGCACCTAAACCTGCTCTAGCCCCAGCAGGTAATTCTCCTACTATGGCACCCACCAAACTTATAGCAATTGAAACCTTGAAACTCGCAAAAAGAAATGGAACCGAAGCTGGGCGACGTAATTTCCAAAATATTTGTGTTTTAGTTGCATTGTATGTTTTCATTAAATCAAGATGCATCAGATCCGGAGAGCGTAAACCCTTAACCATTCCTATCGCAATTGGGAAAAAACAAAGATACGCAGATATAATCGCCTTTGGCAATAGACCTGTTATTCCAAATGCACCTAATACTACAATTATCATCGGTGCTAATGCCAAAATAGGTATTGTTTGCGATGCAATTATCCAAGGCAAAACACTTTTATTAAGGGTTGGAACATGTACAATTCCAACAGCTAATAAAATTCCTAAAAAACTTCCCATCGCAAAACCAACTAATGTTGAAGAAATTGTGACCCAACTATGATATACAAGACTACGTTTGGAAGTTATTTTTTGATCAAAAATTGACTTTTTCATATCAAAAAAAATTTGGTGGGGAGCTGGCATAATAGGTCGTTTCATTGACCAAGAATCATTAACTAACTTAGAAAAATCCCACTCAACTTTCTTTCGCTCATATTTATCAATCAAAACATCTGAATTTAAATGGACTGAAGCCCCGTACCAAAAAACAGTTAAAAAAATCAATACTGTCAAAATCGAAAAAAAAGATGAATTAAGTATCCGATTAATCATAAAATTCTTTCAATCATAACTTTTCCCTCCACGTAATCCTACTCTTATCCTTTGAGATAATTCAAGAAATTCTTGAGTATCTCTCATCTCTAATGTCCGTTTATCAGGAAGAGGGCTACTAATTATATCTATTATCTTTCCAGGACGCGGAGACATAACAACAATTTTTGTTGAAAGATATGCAGCTTCAGGTATAGAGTGGGTCACAAAGACGACTGTCTTTTGAGTCTGCTCCCAAAGATTATGAAAATGTTCATTCAACTGGTCTCGTACAATCTCATCTAGAGCTCCAAATGGTTCATCCATGAGTAACAGATCAGGATTGAATGTTAGCGCACGAGCAATAGAAACTCTCTGCTGCATCCCACCTGACAATTGCCATGGGAATTTTTTTTCAAATCCTAATAGGTCTACCATTGCCAGCGCGTCTTTAGCTCTTTTGATTTGTTCAATTTTTCCAATCCCCATGATCTCAAGTGGCAATTTAAGATTCCCCTCAACTGTTCTCCATGGGTAAAGAACAGGTGCCTGAAAAACATAGCCATAAGCTCTTTTTAGTCGCGCCTCCTCAGGAGACATACCATTTACTTTAATTTCTCCTCCAGTTGGTTTTTCAAGATCAGCTATCACTCTCATCAAAGTAGTTTTTCCACATCCAGAAGGACCTATAAGAGAAACAAAATCACCTTTTTTAATCTCTAAATCAATCTCTGAAAGTGCATGAATAGGTGTATCTGCTGTTTGAAATACTAAATCAACTTTTTTGGCATCCACTACTGGGAAATTAGAACTCATGATTTAAGACCGATCCACAGAAGTTGGACCAGTGGCGGAACTTCTTTTTTCAATCGCACTGTAATAAGGGGCAAAACATGGTCTTTCAACATATCGGCCAGCACCTTTCTCTGTCCTAACATCGCCATCTTTATAAACAATAGATCCTTGACTTACAGTAGCCACATTTAACCCAGTCAATTCCATACCCTCAAAAATATTAAAATCAACATTTTGATGATGAGTTTTAGATGAAATAGTATGGGTGGCTTTGGAATCGAAAATTGCTAAATCGGCATCACTACCTTCGGCAATTAAACCTTTTCTCGGGTATATATTGAAAATCTTAGCAGTATTTGCTGAAGTTACTGATACAAATTCATTAACTGTCAATCTTCCAGTATTTACACCATGGGTCCACAAAACATTCATTCTATCTTCAATACCCCCAGTACCATTTGGAATTTTTCTGAAATCATCTTTACCAATGGCTTTTTGATCTGCACAAAAACAACAATGATCCGTAGCCGTAGTTTGTAAATCACCAGATTGTAATCCTCGCCAAAGAGCTTCCAAATTTGCTTTTGGACGAAAAGGAGGACTCATTACGTGAGCTGCAGCAAATTCAAAATCATTATTAAGGTAAACACTATCATCAACTAGTAAATGTCCTGCTAGAACTTCTCCAAAAACTCGCTGCCCTTCTCGCCGAGCTCTAGCAATCTCATTTAGAGAATGAGAACATGAATTGTGAACTAAATAAAGAGGCACATCGAGCGTTTGAGCAAATCTTATAGCACGATTTGCTGCTTCTCCTTCTATTTGAGGAGGTCTTGACTGTGGATGTCCCTCAGGTCCGGTAATACCACTATCAAAAATTTTTTTTTGATAGTGGTGCACTAACTCTCCACTCTCAGCATGAACTGTACAAAGTGCCCCTAATTCTCTAGCACGAGTAAAACTATTTACAAGTGTCTCATCATCAGCCATAATAGTACCCTTGTAGGCCATAAAATGCTTAAAGCTGTTAACACCATGTTCTCTGCATAGTGTCCCCATTGCTTCATGGACTGAATCATCCCACCAAGTTATTGCAACATGGAAACTATAGTCCATACAAGACTTTTCTGCCCAACCCATCCATTTGTGATATGTTTCCAATACGTCTTCTTCTGGACCTGGAATAACAAAATCAATAATCATAGTTGTTCCACCAACTGCTCCTGCAGTGGTACCTGAAAAAAAATCTTCCGAAGCAACTGTTCCCATGAATGGTAACTCCATATGAGTATGAGGATCAATTCCTCCGGGCATTACATAACAACCGTCTGCATCAAGAACCTCTACTCCTGACGGGGCGTCCATATCAGGACCTACTGCCTGAATAATTCCATCTTCGCAATATACATCTGCCTGGAATGACTGGTCTGAGTTAACTACAGTCCCTCCTTTAACTATTACCGGCATCTTTTTCCTTTGTAAAAATTTAATAAAATAAAATCAATTTATATTTAATTCTCAATAATCCTCATAGGATTATTTGGATGAGTCGTCCAGTTCTGATATTCTTTAGCTGAATCTACTCGTTCCATAGTTATACAATTAGGGACAGGACATGCTAACATGCATAGATTACAGCCAACGCAATTATCGTCAATAACTTCAAAACTCTTTACTCCATTTTCTTTAATTACTCGAATAGCCTGATGAGATCCATCTTCACAAGAAATGTGGCATAAACCACAACTTATGCAAGTAGACTCATCAATTCTAGCTTTGACATCATAATTAAGGTTTAGATATTGATAGTCAGTAACATTAGGAATTGCCATTCCTCTGAAGTCATCGATATTTTCATAGCCCTTATCGTCCATCCATGTATTTAGACCATCTATCATATCATCAACAATTTTGAATCCAAAATGCATTGCTGCTGTACATACTTGCACACCACTAGCTCCCATAGCCATAAATTCAGTAGCGTCTCTCCAATTTGAAATACCACCAATAGCTGAGATTGGCAGATTATTTGTATCTGGATCTTTTGCTATCTCAGTTACCATGTGCAAAGCTATCGGTTTAACAGCTGGGCCACAGTAGCCACCATGAGATCCTTTGCCATCAATTGTAGGCTCTGGAGCCATCTGATCAAGATCAACTGAAACTATGGAGTTTATTGTATTGATCAAAGAAACCGCATCTCCTCCTCCATTTTTTGCTGCATTTGCTGCTTTGCGAATGTCAGTTACATTCGGAGTAAGTTTTACTATGCATGGTAAATCAGAGCAGTCTTTAACCCAATGAGTTACCATTTCTATATATTCTGGAACTTGTCCTACAGCTGCTCCCATTCCTCTTTCTGACATTCCATGAGGGCAACCAAAATTTAACTCCACCCCGTCACAACCAGTATCCTCAATTTTTCTCATTATATACTTCCAGTCTTTTTCCTCGCATGGAACCATAAGAGAGACAACCACAGCACGATCCTGCCAATTCTTTTTTACTTGTTTAATTTCTTTCAGATTTACTTCTAAAGGTCGATCTGTGATTAGCTCTAAGTTATTGAGTCCCATCAATCGCTGACCATTATAATGTACTGCACCATAACGAGAACTAACATTAACTATTGGAGGATCCATACCTAATGTTTTCCATACTACACCTCCCCAACCAGCCTCAAATGCTCTTTCTACATTGTAAATTTTATCTGTAGGCGGAGCAGAAGCCAACCAAAACGGATTGGGAGCTTGAATACCGCCAACATTACATTTTAAATTTGCCATAACTATCTTTTGGTTAAATTAAGAACTTCGAACTACTTTATGTTTGTCAATTTTTCATTAATCGCTATTGCTGCTTGTTTTCCATCTTCAACTGCTTGCACTGTTAAATCTTCTCCTGAATTAATACAATCACCTCCAGCCCAAACAAGAGGAATTGAGGTTTCTAATTTTGAATTAACAGCTATTTTTCCCTTTTCAATTTTTATATTTTCAAATTCTGAATCAAAATCATCCTCCAATAATTGACCAATTGCTTTATAAACCACATCTGCTTCCATGAAACGAACATCTCCAGTAAAGAATGTTTTTCCATCAGAATCCAATTCTGTACAATCAAATTCAATACCTGAAACGTGACCATTTTCAGAATGCAAACTTTTTGGAGATACCCAATATTTTATTCTAACACCGTTATTTTGCGCAAATTCAATCTCTTTCCAAGTCGCTTTCATTTGTTTAGGTCCACGCCGGTATGCCAGGGTTACATCTTCTGCTCCAAGTTTTTTAGTCTGCACAGCAATATCTATTGCCGTACTTCCTCCCCCAATCACTACTATTCGTCGACCTATTGGTAGATCTGCCAAATTTTTGGATTGTCGTAGCTCAGAAATCTTTTCAACGGCATCATAAACGCCATTCATACTTGCACCTTTAAGCCCAAGAGAATTTACATTACCTAAACCAATGCTTAAAAAAACTGCGTCAAATTCATCCTGGAGATTTTTAAGTTGAAAATCTTTCCCTAAACTCTTATTATTTCGTATTTCAATTCCGCCAATATTTAGAATAAATTCAACTTCTCTTTGAGCAAAATTATCCACAGTTTTATATGCAGCGATTCCATATTCGTTTAATCCACTTAATTTTTCTCTTGATTCAAATACTACTACCTCATGACCAAAAATAGCTAGCTTATGAGCACATGAAAGGCCCGCAGGTCCTCCCCCGATTACAGCAACCCTTTTGTTTGTGGACTTACCTCTTTCAAAAAATGTCTCGCCCGTTTCTAAAAACCAGTCCGTCGCGTAACGCTGTAATTCTCCAATACGAACTGGCTGATTTTCACCGGTATGCCGCACACATGCACCTTCACAGAGAGATTCTGTAGGACAAACTCGGGCACACATTCCACCCATAATATTTTGAGTAAGGATATCTTTTGCTGAACCTTTGAGGTTACCGGTAGAAATCTTGCGTATAAAATTTGGTATGTCGATGGCTGTAGGACATGCTTCAACACAAGGTGCATCGTGACAAAAATAGCATCGATTTGACTCAACCAGTGCATTCCCAGGACTCAATGGAGGATGCACATCAGCAAAATTCTTTGTTATATCCTCCTTTGACAATCGTCCTGAGCGAACATCTATATTTGTTACCATTTGCCTCTATAATTCAATATTTAAGTTTTCACTAAAAACCTTATTAAACTTATTGAAGTTCAGTAAGATCTGCATATGTTTCTGGACGACGATCTCTATAAAACTGCCAAAGATTCCTAATTTCTCTAACCGCATCCATATCCATATCATGAACAAGTAACCCGTCACTATGATCATCAAGTTGTGCTTCAATTTTTCCACGAGGATTTACAATGTAACTTGAACCATAAAAAGTCCCTATGCTCCATGGTTCCTCTGTACCGACTCTATTTATTGCCCCTATATAGCATCCATTAGCTGCAGCTGATGCAGGTTGTTCCAATTCCCACAAATATTGCGATAGACCAGCAACAGTTGCTGAAGGGTTAACAATATACTCCGCTCCATTCAATGCAAGAGCTCTCCAACCTTCTGGGAAGTGTCGATCATAGCATATATATACCCCCAGTTTACAGTATGCAGTTTCAAAAACTGGATATCCCAGATTTCCTGGTTTGAAAAAAAACTTTTCATAAAATCCTGCGACTTGAGGTATATGAGATTTTCGATATTTTCCTAAATACTCTCCATTTGCATCAATAACAGCGGCAGTATTGTAATAAACTCCTGTCATTTCTTCTTCATAAATGGGAACGACAATAACCATATTATGTTTTTTTGCATATTCCTGCATAAGTTTGGTTGTAGGGCCTTCAGGAATTTTTTCAACAGCTGCATACCA
>CACIWU010000004.1 GCA_902590435.1 uncultured SAR324 cluster bacterium
AGGTTATACCCTTTCAAAGGGTGACGCATACTGGACTTTTTCAGGAGGATTGGCTGGGATAATTGCAGCTTCTGCTGGAAACGATCTTTATCATCCACTTCAGGCATTCCTAGTTGCTATTGTCGGAGTTATAATAGCCTACAAACTCCATTATTGGGTTGAACGCAAATTTAAGATTGATGATGCTGTTGGGGCTGTTGCAGTCCACGGTTATGCTGGTTCTTTTGGTGTAATAATAGCTGGATTTTTACTATGGGGCTACCCCGCAGTAGCAGATGGATCTTCTACTATTAATCCGCTTGGTCAAATTGGAGGAGCTATCATGATGTTTCTTGTCTTAGGATTTATTCCTGCATACATAGCTTCTAAAATTCTAAATGGTATCGGAGTATTACGGATTCCAAAAGAGGTTGAATTAGCTGGACTAGATTATGTAGAAGATCAAGACTTAGAATCCGAAAGTAAGGAAATTATCAATGCCGAATTAGCCGAAGCGAATAGCTAATTCTGTTACTAACTTTTAATGGAGAAATTTATGAGTACTGGACTAGAAAGCTGGAGTGCTGAATCTTTGGCGAAAATGGATGCTCTTTATCCTTTTGTTGGTACAGAAGTATCTCTATCTATCATAGCTATTATCATATGGATCGGTTGGCACGTCTGGCAGATAAAGCATGAAAATAGCTCATTAGATGACCAAACTAGTAAATTGAAAGGTAATCTTTCAAAGGCTATCTCTGGTGATAAATAATATTTAAATTTACGTTGCCGCTGATTTTAAGCGGCAACGTATCGACCTTGCCTTATTATTTAGAATTTTTCCTAAAATATTGTATAAAATTTCATGTACCAACGTATTTTATAATTAAACATCGAGAGCGTTTGTGTGCTCCCATTCAGTAAAATACTGCATGAAACTGTTCCATTCTTCCATTTTTAACTTAAAGTAAGAATCAGCAAACTCAATTCCAAGTATCTTTCGCAAATTTTTGTTTTTTTCAAATGATCTCAATGCATCAAGAAGATTCAAGGGAAGCCTAGGTGCATCTATCTTGTCTCCATCTTTGTACATATCAACATCAAGTCTTTTGCCAGGATCAATTTTATTTTCAATACCCCACATTCCTGACCCAATAAGTGCTGCTTGAAGCAGATAGGGATTAACAGCACCATCAGCAAGTCTTACCTCAATACGATCTGAATCTGGAATTCGAATCATATGAGTCCGATTGTTACCTGAATAAGTAACTGTATTCGGAGACCAAGTTGCTCCTGAAGAAGTACGTGGAGCATTAATTCGCTTGTAACTATTTACAACTGGATTTGTAATCGCAGTCAAACTTTCAGCATTTTTTAGTAATCCTCCAATAAAATTGTAAGCAAGTTTAGAAAGCCCTAGTTCTCCATTTGCATCTTCCATTAAATTTGTTTTTCCATCGTTACTCCAAACAGAAATATGTGCATGACAACCGTTACCAGTTAAAGACGATAATGGTTTTGGCATAAAGGTTGCGCGAAATCCGTGCAATTCAGCAATAGTCTTCACCATGTATTTGAAGAATGTATGTCTATCTGCTGTTGTTAGTGCTTCAGAATAATTCCAATTCATTTCAAACTGTCCGTTTGCATCCTCATGATCGTTCTGATATGGCCCCCAGCCAAGTGTCTCCATGTGATCACAAATTTCTGCAATAAGATCATATTTTCTCATAAGGGCTTGCTGATCATAACAAGGCTTTGTTTGAGAGTCAGTAGAATCAGCAATTGATTTACCATCTGGAGAAAGTAAAAAATATTCACATTCAACTCCAGAATTAATAACATATCCCTTTGTATTAGCACTTTGTAAAACTTTTTTGAGGATCGTTCTTGGTCCATGAGATACTATTTTTGTATCAAGATATATATCACTAGGCAACCAACCCACTTCTTTATTCCATGGTAATTGAATCAGTCTTTCCGCATCAGGAAGACCAAACATATCTGAATCTGCAGGAGTCATGTCAAGATGTGCTGCAAAGCCAGCAAACCCGGCTCCTTCTTTTTGCATTCCCGCTATTGCACTAGTTGGTACAAGCTTTGATCTAACAACTCCAAATAAGTCCGTAAAACTTATTAAAAAATAGCGGATATCTCTTTTCTTAGCTACCTCTTCAAGTCTAATATTCATTAGTTCCTCCTAAGTATTAAAATATATTTTCAAAAAGTATTATTTAACATGTAACAATATTTTTCATAGATTGTTATAAATCATCTTTAAAATGAAATACATAAAAAAAATTAATAATGTTAGGAGAAGATATATACTTCTTCTCTGAAAAAAGTAATAAAATTAAATTTATTGTCTTGAATTAAAAATTTTTGTAAATAATACTTACATTTTTCTTAACGCTTGGAAGAACTGACGACTATGGATCTCGCAAAAACAAGATCAACTTCTGGAATTTTGGAACCTGGTCTTTGGCAACATAAAAAGGGGACAGAGCGTTACCGTGTTCCTGCCTCCGGGATGATTTTAGTTGAGTTATACTCGGATGATGTAATAACAGTTAAAACTCCTGAAGGTGCTCAGATAGGAGAAATAATTCCCTTTACAGTCAACGGAAACGGAGATCCAGCTCTTCTAGGTATAAACAAAACTTTACCCGCTAATGGATTAAAAGGAATTCTTGCTGGAAAATCTGAAAGTGCAATAAGAGTTCGCAATGTAATGGAAAAAATGAAACTTGATATCTCTACAGCTAAAGCCGCTTTAATTTTTTCGCCGGATTCTAAAGCCAATGAAGAGGTAAGTTATACTGCAACTTCTCAAACTTCATGTGCCATTACTGCACCAGGAATGATTATGGCAGTTGATGGAGAGAGTTTACCACCAACAGATCTAATAGTTTATGTTCAAAGAGCATCAATTCCAGAAGAAAATGAAATTGAGCTACCTGAACCACTTGCTGAACCGCGACTCGACTTCAGGATTGATCGTTGTACAGCTAAAGCATTTGAAGTAAAAGATGGTGAATTTATTCAGGTCATTGACGTAATGGGAAGGGAGTGTTCGGATTTTCAAGCATTTAATAGAAGACAATTAGATATTGGTATTGAAAGGAATATAGATGTTACAACAACCAGAACTCTTATGGGATCAGGCTATCCAAGTCCTGGTCTTTTTTCAAAATATTATGATGTAGATATGCAACCTCTTGTCGAAGTAATTCGTGATACTGTAGGAAGGCATGACACTTTTGGTTTGGCGTGTGCAGCAAAATACTACGAAGACATGGGATATTTTGGTCATATCAACTGCTCAGACAATTTTAATAATGCTCTTGCTCCTTTCAACGTTAAAGAACGCAAAGGGTGGGCTGCAGCAAATTTCTTCTTCAATACAGGTATCGACGAACACAATGTTCTATATAGTGACGAACCATGGTCACGTCCTGGAGATTATGTTTTAATGCAGGCTCAAACTGACATAGTTTGTGTATCCTCAGCATGTCCAGACGACACCAGTCCTGCAAATGGTTGGGTTCCAACAGATATTCACGTCCGGGTTTACCCGGCAAAAAATAATTTCACTAAAGCTATAACCACTAGAATGACTCCTGATTCCGAAGCTAAACTTACACAAGAGACCGGTTTTCACCCCAGGACATCGGCACTTACTAGAAACTATACTGAATATAGGGGGTACTGGCTGCCAACTTGTTATAGAAATAATGGTGCCATAGAAGAATATTTTGCATGTCGAGAAAAAGCCATTGTAACTGACCTTTCGCCACTCAGAAAATTTGAAATTTTAGGTCCAGATTCTGAAGCACTAATGCAATGGGTTCTAACTCGTAATGTTAGAAAATTAGCAATCGGACAAGTTGTTTATTCTTCCATGTGCTACCCTCATGGAGGGATGATGGACGATGGAACATTACTGAGACTGGGGCAAGATAATTTTCGATGGATTGGTGGCGATGATTATGGAGGGATTTGGATAAGGGAGCAAGCAGAAAAACTAGGTTTAAAAGTTTGGGTAAAATCATCAACTGATCAGATACATAATATAGCGGTTCAGGGACCAAAAAGCAGAGAAATTCTTAAGAAATTTGTTTGGACATCTCCAACTCAACCAAAATTGGAAGAGATAGGTTGGTTTAGATTCACACTTGGTAGAATTGGAGATCTAAATGGTAAACCAATAATGGTTTCTCGCACTGGTTATACTGGAGAATTAGGATATGAAATTTGGTGTCATCCGAAAGATGCTACGGAAGTGTGGGATATTGTTTTGGAAGAAGGTAAACCACATGGAATTCTACCACTAGGCTTGGAAGCTTTGGATATGCTTCGAATTGAATCCGGACTTGTCTTTGCGGGCTATGAATTCAGCGATGAGATTGATCCGTACGAATCAGGTGTTGGATTCACAGTCCCTCTAAAAACAAAGGAAGATGATTTTGTTGGACGAGATGCACTTGTAAAACGCAAGGAAAATCCTCAACGTAAACTCGTCGGCCTTGAACTAGAAGGGAATGAACAGAGTTCACATGGAGATTGTGTTCATGTTGGAAGGGGTCAAGTGGGAATAATTACTAGCGGTACGCGCTCTCCAATTTTAAAAAAGAATATTGCTCTGTGCAGAATGGATGTTAATTATTCAGAAGTTGGTACAGAAGTTCAAATTGGTAAACTTGATGGACATCAAAAAAGAATCCAGGCAGTAGTTGTTCCTTTCCCATTCTATGATCCAGAAAAACTCAAACCACGATCTTGACTTCTTATTTTTTTTAAGTTAGATTTGCAACCATTAAAAATTATAACATTATAAAAAATGAAAACAATAAAAACGGGCAAAATGTATTTTATTCTTTTAGCCCAATATTTCCAAATTTCATATGAAAAATCTTTCACAAAAAAAGAAATAATGAGGTAACATGACGGACTTAGAAGCATACGTTAGCGCAGATGGAAGGAATGAACTAGTAAAACAAGTTAGATCAAAAATAAATGAACTTGGAATAACCTATATTTATTATCAATTTATTTCAGTTACAGGAAGAATAGTTGGTAAAGGTATTCCAGCTGATCACTGGGAAAGAACTGCAGAAAGGGGCTTCCAACTAGTCTATGGATCTACTGCAAATCTATTCATCGACCGACATGGAGATTACATTGGTTATGGTCCAGAAGCAATGGAGCTCGTCGGAATTCCTGATCCAGAAACATTCTGTCAATTACCATGGGATAAACGAGTTGCAAGAGTTTTTTGTGTTTGTTTTCGAAATCGTGAAGAAAGAGAGAATCCTGGCATGGCTTTAACATCTGATTGCAGGGGAAATCTCAAACGTTTCCACAAAGAATTCCAAGAAAAATACAATATGGATTTCAGAGTGGGAACAGAACCCGAAATGATGTGGCTCAAAAAAGGTGAAGACGGAAAGCCGAATGGTGGTTTCTCTGAACCATATTGTTATCACATTGATCAGTTTGAATCTTTAAGGCCCGTTTTTATGAAAGTAATCGAATACTGTAATGCAATGGGACTAGATATGATTCAAGGAGATCATGAGGACGCTCCAGGACAGCTAGAGTTAAATTGGACCTTCGATGATGTAGTTCGAAATTCTGATAGACTATCTACTTATAGGCAAATATGTGCACAAGTAGCACGTGAAAACAATCTAATCGCCTGTTTTATGACTAAACCATTTATGGGAGTTTCAGCATCGGGTTGCCATACGAATATTTCTCTTTGGAAGGGAGGAAGCCAATCAGTAAACAAACTTCACAACGATGTACTTCCTGGTATGGAGGATGTTTTTACTTACCGAAGTGGTGGAGAAAACACGTTTATGCCTGACACAGATGATCCACAAATGCCTGGTAAGATTGGCCTGCAATGTGTGGGTGGAATAGTTAATCACTTGGGAGCTCTCACAGCTTTAGGTTGCTCAACTGTAAACTCATATAGACGTCTTTGGGACACAGGTTTCTGGGCACCTGTATTTGCAGATTGGGGATATCAAAACCGAACAACAGGTCTTCGTATCTCAGCTCCTGGAAGATTTGAATATCGTGCAGTTGATTCAATGGTAAATCCATACTTGATGGGTGCAGCTCTTCTAAAGGCATTTGAAGATGGCATCGACAACAATATCGACCCTGGGAAACCTGAAAATCGTAACATTTATCAAGCAATGGAAGAAGGAAAACAAGTCAAGAAACTACCTATGTCTTTGGGAGAAGCTCTTGATCGTCTCGCTAAAGATGAGGTCATTAAGTCTTCAATGCCCGATGAAATGTACAGAATTTTCCATTGGTACAAGAACGACGAATGGGAGCGGTTCATGCACACTACAACCGAATGGGATCTAGATACATATCTTGATTGTTTGCCCTAAACGCTCTTTCAAAAAAATACTAGCAAATAAAAATTTTAAATGAAAAATATTTTTTTTAATTGAGGAGGAATTTTTTATGTGTGGTATTGCAGGAATAATACACCGAGGGAAACCTGGGAATATCGGTGGAGAAATAACCTCAATGCTCAGATCCTTGAAACACAGAGGACCAGATTCAACTGGATTAGCCGTGTATGGTATTCCGGATAATAATCAATGTGTCATGCGATTTAAGGTTGCTGAACAGGAAGATGTTAGTAAGGGTTTCAATATCCATCAGGAAATTAAAGATCGACGTAAAGTTGTGAATAACCGTCTTAAAGAGCTTGGTGTAAAAATATTATCTGAGGATGTAGCAACAGAATATGCTTTTCGATACACCTTAAGCTATGATGGAGATATGCATCATTTGGCAGATTACATTGAAGACATAGAAGGTACAGAAATTATGTCTTTAGGAAAAGCACTTGAATTAATTAAAGATTTAGGAGATGCGGATGTAGTTTCAGATCAGTATGGTATTGCCAATTTCAAAGGTAGTCATGCTATCGGGCATACTCGTATGGCAACTGAGTCAGATGTTGATATTCGATCTGCTCATCCATATTGGGCATATCCTTTCAATGATGTGGCTGTCGTCCACAATGGACAGTTGACAAATTATTGGAACTGGAGAAGGAATCTAGAACACCGTGGCCATCGCTTCATGTCTAACTGCGATTCAGAGCTGATTGCTGTTTATTTAGCAGATAAAATGGATCAAAAGATTGAACTTATCGATGCCATGCATGACTCTTTAGATGAGCTTGATGGTGTATTTACATATGTTGTAGCAACTTCTGATAAACTAGGAATGGCGAAAGATTATATGGCGGCAAAACCAATGGTTCTTCATGAATCTGATGATTTTGTTGCGCTCGCTTCAGAAGAAGTTGCCATTCGCAGCATATTTCCACATGAAATTGATACATTTGATCCATATGAAGGTGAGGTTAGAGTATGGGAACTATAGAAAAATCATTCGACGCTGGATTGCACACTGAACAACTTCGTGGAAGAACTCAGCAAACTTTTTTTTCATCAACCGAAGAAGAAAATTTTATTTATCCGTACAATGGATTTGAAGTCGATATTGATAAAAAAACTGAATTTGATGCCCAAGATTTGGAAAGTTCAGAAATAAATCTAAAAATTCGTAGTCTAATGAAAGAAGGCTATGGACACATTGTCGTTAAAAATCCGCGAGCAAAACACTCAATTGGAGTTGGAATTCTCAACAGACTTTCGCTTGAATTCGAGGGTAGTCTCGGTTACTTCGGATGTGGTTTAGTTGACGGTCCAAATATTCATATTTCTGGAAGAGTTGGATGGTCATTTGGTGAAAACATGATGGCAGGGACTATCGTTGTAGAAAAGAACGCTGGATCAACATTTGGAGCTGCGATTCGTGGAGGTGATCTAGTTTGTAAAGGAGATGTAGGATCTAGAACGGGTATAGATATGAAAGGTGGTAACATTATAGTTGGTGGTCGAACAGGGACTCTATCAGGATTTATGATGCAGAGAGGCAGAATGATTGTCCTCGGAGATGCTGGTCCAAATTTGGGAGATTCAATGTACGACGGTACAATATACATTGGGGGTAAAATTGATTCTTTAGGAGTAGATGCTGTTCAATCTGAAATTACGGATCTAGAAATAAAATGGATTGAACGTAAACTTTCTTTATATGGTCTAGAGGCACCAAATGGTGCTTCTAAATTACAAAAGATAGTAGCAGGAAAACAATTATGGAATTACGACAATCTTGAACCTTCTGAAAAGAAGATTGTTCTATAGGTTGAAAAATTATTTTTAATCATACACTTTAATTTAAATTAAAAGAACACTATGGCAAGGAATAAATCAGTATTGGGGAAGAGTTTCATTTTTCAGCCAGAGGTAATAGATGATATCCATATTAAGGCTGAACTAGGAAGATATAGAATGAGAGGTATGTCTTTGTTTAAAAACATCCCGACATGGGATGATCTCACTTTTTTACCAGGAACTCTCACTAGATTTGTAATTGAAGGTTATCGAGAAAAATGCTTAACTAAGACTGTTATTGGTCCAAAAGCTAAAAGACCTTTGGAATTAGACATTCCAATATATATTACTGGAATGAGCTTTGGTGCGTTGAGCTATGAAGCTAAAACTGCACTGGCTAGAGGAGCAACAATGGCAGGTACAGCAACCTGTTCCGGTGAAGGAGGTATGATTCCAGATGAACGAAGATATTCATCAAAATGGCTATACCAATGTATACAGTCCAGATATGGATTTAATCCTCATCATCTAAGACTTGCAGATGCCTGCGAATTCTTTATTGGACAAGGATGTAAGGTTGGTCTGGGCGGTCACTTAATGGGACAAAAAGTAACAGATCAAGTTGCAGAAATGCGTTCACTTCCAGCAGGGATAGATCAAAGATCTCCTGCCCGACACCCGGACTGGTTAGGACCTGATGATCTAGCCTTAAAAATTCAAGAAATAAGAGAAGCAACAGACTGTCAGATTCCTATCCAGCTAAAACTTGGTGCTGCTCGCGTATACGACGACGTTCGCATGGCTTTAAAAACAAATCCGGATAGTATATATATTGATGGAATGGAGGGGTCTACTGGTGCAGGACCTCATCTCGCCACAGAAGAAACAGGAGTACCTGGAATTGCTGCTATAAGACAAGCTCGTAAGGCATTCGACGATTTAGGCTACACTGGGAAAGTTTCTCTAGTTTATGCAGGGGGGATTCGTAATGGTGCTGATGTAGCAAAAGCTCTTGCATTAGGGGCAGACGCCATAGCAATTGGTCATTCTGCCATGATGGCACTTAATTGTAACAAAGACATACCTGAAGCAGACTACCAAGAGGAAATGGGAGTAGATGCTGGAGATTGTTATCATTGTCATACTGGTCGTTGTCCAGTTGGAGTTGCAACTCAGGATCCTGAATTAAGGAAAAGGCTTAATCCTGATGAAGCTGCAGAACGTGTTTACAATTTTCTTCACTGTCTGACAATTGAATGTCAAATGATGGCTAGAGCTTGCGGGAAAACTAATGTTCATTCCTTAGAACCGGAAGACTTAGCCGCTCTAACAATGGAAGCTTCCGCTTTAGCCCAAGTACCATTAGCTGGATCACAACACACAGTAGGAAGACCAGATATGAATCGCTACTAAGTAATTCAGAAATATTAAAAAATAGATCTTTTATTTTTTTTTAATCTTAATACTTAAAAAACATTTAGATTTTAATTAATATGACTACAAAAAACGATGAACTAGTTCCAGAAGATTTAGGAACAGAAAGAGAAAAAGAAATTGGTCAGCATATTGGTTATAGATATGATGTAAATCTTGTACCTGACTATGAGCGTCTTACTCCTTTTCTCAAGAAATATATTGAAACGATGGGATGGGAAGACCTTAACTGGTTAGAGGATGTCCATATGGGTTACGAGGAGGATCGTGCAGCTGTATTTGATCGTAATATCAACGGATGGGTAACTGTCCCAGAAGAAATGGCATTGCCAGACAATCAACAGGATCGTGATATGATTGCCCGTGAATTATTGATCAAGTTTCAAATGTCAAAACGACATCCTATGGTACTGCTCGAAGAAACTTATGGAAAATTTTGAAAAAGATCTTATTATTCTTTTTCTTGATGCTTGATTTTTTATATTTTATAGCATCTTAATCTGAAAGTGGCGTAATTCCTGACAGTAATTTCTTTCTTACTTTTTTTACTTTATTAGATTTTGTAATGGATTTAAATCCATCAGGTTTCTCGATTGCACTATTATCAGGTCCTACATTTTTTTTATTTTCTACTTTATTATTTAAACTTTTGTCATAATCAAATATCGATTCTAAATCATAATCTATTTGAAAATTTTCTAGATTTGATATACCTTCCTCCTGTTTTTTGCATGAAACAAATAGGCAAGAGGAACTTATGATTAAAATTAAAAGTTTATTTTTCAGAAATTCCTTAATAATGCTTCTTTATTAGCAACACATCATACTCTAATTCTTTTCTCTTAACTCTTTCTGAAAGAATAATGTTGAATCATACTAGATTTTTCATTCATCATTCCTCTTTCAAAAGCTATTTCCAACAATCGATTATGGATTTTCCTTTTATCCAAAAAATTTTTAACCCACCAACTTATTAATCCTATAGAGCACAAAACAACAAATAGGATTGTAAAAAATTGAGAAGAAAAGATTGAGAGATACGCTCCGATAGTACTTTCCATTGAGAACCTCCTATGTTTTCTAATTGAAAGTTTCTAGCAGTATAATTATTCTAATATACACCGTTTTTAAAAAATTAAAACATTATTTTATGAATACTTTAAAATCCAAATGGTTTGTCATTATTTAGACTCGGAATTCTAATCCTCGTCATATTAACCTCTTCTAGATTAATATTTACATTTATAAAACCTGGACTAGTCCCTCCATCAGCAAGAATCTCTCCCCAAGGATTAATGATCAATGAATGACCATAACATTCACCACCTCCTTCTATTTTTCCTATAGAACATGGCGCTATAACAAAAGCCCCATTTTCTATTGCACGCGCTCTGTTAAGTACGTGCCAATGAGCCTTACCAGTTTTTTTTGTAAAAGCTGCAGGTACAAACAAAATTTCTGCCCCCTTTTTTGATAACTCACGAAAAAGATTAGGAAATCTCAAATCATAGCAAATTGTATGTCCTATACAGCCCCAAGATGTCTTTGAAATAACTGCTTTATTACCACCATGTACAGTTTTACTTTCTAAATATGATTCTCTTTCTGATAATTTTATATCAAAAAGATGAATTTTGTCATATCTGCTAATGATGCTACCATAGTCATCAATAATGTAGCTTCGATTCAATATTTTTTCATCTGGACCGCTTATTGCGATAGAACCAATAAGAATGAACTTCTTTTTATTTCTTGCAAATTCTTTTAGACCCTTCAAAACTGGATGTGATTCTTCGGGACTAAAAGGAGGTGAAAAAGAATAACCTTCTGTTTTCAATCCTCCACAATATTCAGGAAGGGTTAGCATATCTGCACCAGCCTCAATTGCATTTTCTGCATGACATATTGCTTCATCAAGAGAGGACTTAAAATTAGCTTTTGGACTTATTTGAAGGCAAGCAACATTAAACTGTCTTTTGTAATTTTTTTTTCTCACATTAACTTTATAGAAAAAATCTACCGTCTATTTAAATATTTTACATAATTTTTTTGAATTTTGAGCACAAAAAATTTACTTTTGCTTTTTTTTATTCATGAAAAACTCCTTTAATATAATTACCAACTATTTTTCCAAATTTGTTGTATTCTTTACCTTCCCAAAAACCTCCCTCTTTGAAAATGCCAACCAACTTTCTACCATCATTCCAATTATAAGTGCCTTTACCATTGAAAAAACCATCTTTGTATTCTCCATTATAGTTAATTCCATCAGGAGATGTAAATTTTCCAAACCCATTTTTTTCTCCATTTTTCCAACCTCCTTCATATTTCCAACTATTGTGCTTAATATATATTCCTTGACCATTTCTTTTTCCATTTTTAAATTCTCCTTCATATGTACTGCCATCCGGCCAGGTATATACTCCATTAAAATGTTTTTTCCCATCCTTCCATTCACCTTCATAATTTCCTCCATCAGAATATCTCCTCTTTCCATTACCATTTTCTTCATCATTTTTCCAACCTCCTTCATAGGTACTACCATCTAAGAATGTGAATACACCCTTACCATAAAATTTACCATCTTTCCATTCTCCAACATATTTTTCACCTATAGGCGTCGTTAATATTCCTAGTCCGTTTGGTTTACCATTATCAACATCTCCTTTAAATAATGGTTGAGATTCAATGTCTCCAAATCCTTTCCACTCGATTCCAGAAGTTGTATCCCATTTAAATAATATTTCTCCTTCGAAACAATTTACTATGTGTGGAAAAAACAAAAATATGAATAAGATTATAATTTTATTATTTTTCAAATTTTATCCTTATTAAGGATTGAAATGAACTATATTTTGGAAGGTTTTGTTGATTATTTGGGAAAACTTTTAAAATTAATAAATTTTTTACACTTTTTCCCTCCTAAAATTTTTCTCTTTCCCAACATCCCTTATTGATGCAGCTAAAACGAACCAAAAAAAACGAATTCTATTCAAAAAACCTTTTTTTTTGGAAAGTTCATCAAATTTTTCTATTCCACATGTTGTTCTAATATTATTTTTCATTCTCAAAATAAATCAATAATTTATCTCTGGAATTGCAATTGAATTGGACCAATCTGGACGAAAAATTAATACTCGTGATTCTGGAGATATACTAGGATTAAAAAGGAGGTTGTGCCAATAAGTAAATTGATAACCTATATCCTCATTTTTTAATTCATCCACAAAACAACAAATTTTAAATGATTGCTTCTGGTAGTCAAAATTTAGTAAAATTTTTTTTTCGTTTAAAATATGTGTTGCTGTTATAGAATTTTTTGGGAAAAGTCCTGTCATCAATCCTTCAAAATCTGCATTATGTTGAAAAAATGTTGATGAAAGAATCTCGATTACTTTTTTGTACCTTTCATTAGGATCATTAGTTTTTTTAGCTATAAATCGGAACTGTAATACACTTTCAAGTGGGTTTTTGGGTACTAAAAGTAATATAACCGAAGAATTTAATTCTTTATCGTTTGCACTCAGGACTCGAGGACAAATCCCAAGTGATGGACGCCCATTATTATTTCTCAAAGAATATTCCCTTATACGGCACTGCCAACCAATAAAGTGCCTCTGAATATTTAAATTACTATAACTAGAATCACTTTCTTTTGATTCTGATTTCATAAAGTATAATTAGTTGAACCTGTTTAAAAATTATAGATGATAATTCTTCAACTCCATGGGAAAGGACTATTTGAAACCGGATGTAAATTACCTTTCTCAAAACGATTAAATCGAAAAGGATCTAATAACGTACTTGATTCACCCATTATTTCTTTAGAAACTAGTTTACCAACTCCTATCATTTTCCAACCATGATTTGAGTCTGCTATCACATAACAGTTTTCATGAAAAACATCAAAAACGGGAAAACTATCAGGAGCTAATGCACCGAGTCCTCCCGAGGGTTTTTCTCTGTAAAGGTTTCTACTACCTTCAAATCGTTTTTGACAGAAAGCTAATGCAGAACACCACATATCTACAAATTTTTTACCAACTACAAAGTCTGGAGATTCCGTACCGTAAGGATCTACACTAAAATCTTCTCCTGTATTATCAACATTATAAGGTGCTGATCCACCTTGAATCCCATCAAAACTGAAATCTGGTTTATAATATATACCCCACATTTTATCTGTTATTAAATTACCATTCGTATCTGAGTAAAGTGGTACATCAGAATCAACATGGACAACTGGAGGCATTTTACCTTCATTTGTTTTTAGCATGTTTGGATCAACACCCAAAGTTCCTTCCTGTAAACAGTAATATCGCCACATTTCCACATCTTCAAAATATTTTTCGCCATCCTTAATTCTAATCTTGCGCGGTAGGTTTAAAATTTTCCAAAAATTATTTATCCATGGACCTACACCGACTACTAAGTAATCTATTTTTATTTCTCCTATATTTGTAATTACTTTAGAAATAGATTTTCCTGAATATTCAACTCCCAATACTTCCACATTGCCAATAATTAAAACTCCCTCACTTTCTGCTTTAGCTGCAAGACCCTCTAAACACTTCCTGTTATTAGAGTAACCACCCTTTTTCTCATGCAGAACCGATGTTATCCCTTTCGCATGCCAATCATCGAAAATACCTCGCATATAACTCATTGAATCTTCACTACCCTCTATAAACTCAGAAGGATAGCCAATGGCTTTTTGTTGTTCATAAATCGAAGATACATCAGAACGCATAACTTCTGGACTAATTTGCATGTAACCAACAGGATGATAACTATAATTTTTGGGATCACTTTCCCATACCTCCACACTATGTGCCATCAATTCGCGCATAGCTGGTTGGAAATAATTATTTCTAACCACACCGCAAGCAATTCCTGAAGCACCCGCTCCAATACCAGATTTGTCAATTACAATTATATCTTTTCCGCTTCCAAGCCCACGATTTTTTAATTCTAGTGAAAGATGATATGCGGTACTAAGGCCATGAATTCCTGAACCAACAATTAGGTACTTTGTAGTACTAGGTAACATATTTTTTTCTCAAAAAAACAGTTTTTTAAAAATATAAATAACAAGATTTATAAACAGAATTAATTTTCAATTATCGTTCCAAAAAATGCAAGATACATTAGTTATGGACATAGAAAAATAATTAAATTTTTCATGATATAAAAAAAATAATCAAATTCAGAATGAATAGCGAACCTCAAAGAAAAATCGATCATTCTCATTCAAACTCTTAAAATATGAGCTTTCACCTGATTGATATATCATAACTCCTCCTTTTACGGAAAAGGCATCAAATATGTCATATTTCAATGAAAAACGGTTTATTCCACCATCTCTGCCACTTTTACCAATCATCATCCCCAAAATATCAAAGTGTAAAGTTTTATTAAGATAATCTTGTGCAAAACTAAATGAGTTTACATAACTTTCCTCGCGTTTATAATCCGGGAAACCCTCTAAACGAAAATCAAAATCATTGAGATATTGTAACGCCGACTCTATTGAAACAGATGTTTCACTCAACCCAGAATATTCAATACCAAAAAGTAAATCCAAACGTGAAAAAGTTTTGTCCGCAACAAGTGCAAACTCAAAACCGTGCAACTTAGCTGCTTCTGCTTTCAATAAGTAATTACCAGATGGAATACTCAAAGTCATTCCAGCCATAGTTAAGCGACTATGGTGCATTTCATAGGATGGTATCACCCCTATTCCAGGAATTATCGTTATGCTACTAATTTTAAAATGGTTCGTGTCTTCAAAAAACTGTGCCCAATGTAAAGACGCATCCCATCCTTTGAATGTTCCAATCAAAGCTAAACCGTATTCTGTATTTTCCCTATTGCTTTCAGGAATTACGTCATTAATTTTTTGAGTTTCTGGATTAAAATCACTACCATATGGAGCGGATTTGTTAAATTTTATTTCGTGTACAGCAACTGCTTCAAATTTAAAATCTCCAATATAATAATCAAACCGTGTCATATTAATTGGTATGCGCGTGTCTTCCAAATCAGTCATGCCAAATTCCCTGTTATCAGTTGGATTCAAAACATCTACAACTCTTAAGCTATTCGCCACTCCCCAAACTATAATCTGATTTCCAAGCTTGACATCTAAAAATTTAAACGGACTACCCTCAATATAAAATTCACGAAACTCTGCTTCTTCCTCAAGTTCATTAAGTACTTCATTGGAAAATTTTTCACGTTCTTTCATACCATAAGCAAAGTTGTAAAATACTTTTCCAGAAATCCTAGTTTTCCAGTTATGACTTAGTTTAGCGTCCCATGTCAAGGAAATAAAAGGTTGTATTTTAGTAAAACCACTCCAATCTGCTTGCGTTTTATTTTCAGGCAATTCCTTGGCATAATTGTAACTCAGACTCAATCCCGTATTTCCAAATATACTGTTCCAATTTTCCTCTTTAGCTACTAACTCAACGTCTTCACTATTTTCTAATTCATCATCTTCTTCGTCATCAAATCCAGAAAGAATATCTTCAACATTGTCTTCTACATTTTGATCGTCAAATCCAGAAAGGGCTTCTTCTAAAACTACTTCTTCAGAAACTTTTTGAGCAATTGCATATTTAGTAATATAAACATTAAGTACTAAAATAGTGAAAACAATTAAAAAAAACTTAATCCTGATTTTTGAGAAAATATTTTTAAATTTTGAACCTCTGAATTTCTGAAAAAGCATTTCATTAAAAATTGGGAAACTAGTACTTCTTCGCTTTTTCATAATCCTTTTTCTAATCTTCGGATCGTAAACAAATTCCCATTCACTTCATCTTGATAAAAACGCATGTTTTTTTCTTTTAATATAGTTTTGTGAAGGATTTTCTTTCCTGATTTTGTGGTCACATGCATTTCTGTTGAAACCCAAATCCCATCTATTTTTTCCAACTTCTTAACATCCAAATATTTATTGCGCCTTTTATTGTGAACCCAGCGTAATCCGCGAATCATTACATAATTATCCTGACGAATGAAAATAATTGATTTACTATATCCACTTTTTTTTACTTCATCTTTGGTTTTTGGAACAGACTTAATTTGCCAAACTTTTTGACCTTTTATCTCAGTTTCCTTCATCAAAGTATAATCATACAAATCAAGGTCAGGAGATGTCATATCCGAATAATTCAAATCAGATCCCATAAAACTTCCACTCTTATCGCTTGAAGCAATTCTCTTGGTCCTTCGTAGCGCAGGGAGATACAACCATTGCTCATCTTCCTTTCCAAATTCATCGTAATCATATGTCAGAAAACTTGTATTTCTTACATCTGCTGGTGAGATAAAAATAATCAAACTCTTAGAAAATCCTCCTTTTTTACTGCCATATGTCTTAAAATTCCTGACACGCCTTTTACCTTTTTTATCAATAAGAATCATTTCTGTTTCCGAAACCGAGTTGTCTCCTTCATCTCGATCAATTACTTTTTTCATGATTTCTCGTCCGCTGAGGGCAAATACTTTATCATGAAGCATTATAAATCCAGAAATTATAATACTAAAGATAGTAAAATTGATTTTGATAGAAGTTATTTTATTGAAAATCATAGTGTCTTCTAATTTTTAGAGTTGGAAGGTCTATTTTTTTAGATCAAAGACATCATTGATCGAGCATGAAGGATGATATCCGCGAGAAGAGCAATGATATGGTCAAATCCAGTAATTAAAAAAAGTGAAATGAGGTTGTAAATCCTGGATTGTTATTATTAAAAAACAATCCTATAAATTTTCTATACTTTCTGACAAAATAAACTTTTTTGATTTTTAGCTAATTTTCGCTTTATTTAATTTTTTCGCTGAAATATTGGGATGGGCGCTTATTCTGAACTTCAAAAAAGAGAATTTGAACTAAATGAAACGACAGGATTCAAAGCCGTAAAGCATCAAAGTATTGTTGGGACTAGCTATTTTGAAAGAGTTCAAAATACTGTTTCAGGAGGACATTCATCAACTGTCGCGTTGAAGGAGTCAACTGAAGTAGAACAATTCAACAAAGAAGCTGCATAAAGATTTTTGGCTTTGCGTTCAGTCTAGATAAAAAGAACTATCTTATTATTTTACGACGTTTTGTAGTTCGATGACGATAAATGATTATTCCAAAAGTTCCAACTATTAAAGGAACTAAAAGCAGATTAATCATTAATAATATTTGTCCTAATCTCTCTATATCTTGTCTCAAAATTTTGCGAACCTCTCTTAATTTTCTACGAGTTTGTCTTTCTTCATCTTTAAATTTTTGAATTTCAAGTTGAATCTCTTTAGGTAAAATTAATTCTTTCTGTTGATTCCCAGTAGAGTCGAGTAAATTGTTTAAACTTTTTTGTACTTCATCTAAATGTGCAAGAAGTAGTTTCTCTTCTTCTTGGTATCGAATTTGAGCTTGATTTTGCATAGCCAATAAACGGGTGAAAGGCCTTGAAAATCTTCCCCTAGATCTAATACTCATTAAAGCTTCATTACCTGATAGATGTTCTGCTGCATTGAGCATGAGGTTCATATTGTCATTCGTAGGCTGAATTATTGTTTGTCCTAGAAAATTAAGTTTTTGTACTGAAAACTGATCTGACAAAAAATCCACATCGCTAAAGATCAAAATAGAATTTTGATCTTTAGCGATTTTAAGATGCTTGTGTTTTAAAGGTGTTTGCTCCGATACCTCTTCATCTTTCTTTTTTTCTTTTGGCGGTTGCCCATTAGGAAAAGCACTTCTAAAAATACCCTTTGTTATAGCCATAACTGCTTTTGAATCATTGTCTATAACCAAATCCCTTGATAGTTGTTTTGGTTCAGCAAATCGAAGTTGAAAAGCATCTATCAAACCACTATTTTCAGATAAAGATAGTAAAGGAAAAAATTCTGTATTACTATCTGCAATCTTTTTAAGAGAACCCGCTTCAACAAATAATAATTTTTCTAGCTGGGTAGTTATAGGATGACTCTGATCAAGAGATTCTGATCGGAATGACATCCACATAGGGAAACTCATTACTCCTTGTCCAGTATTAACTTGTGTTCCGTATAAGTGATCCCCAACAACTTTGTTTGATTTATATTCCACTCCCCAAACTTTTAGTAATTCTGGGAGATCACTTGTAAGCTGTGGTTGTTGCCCAAATCTGTTTTCTGGTGAAGTCATATCTATTCTGGCATTTGGATCAAGCAAAACAATTAACCTGCCACCTCGTAAAACATACTGATCTATTGCATACCTCAGTCTAAGGCTAAATCCTCGAGGATGTAATACTATCAACAAACTAATATTGTCTGGAATTTCTTGAGTTGTAACAGGTATAATTTCAACAGAAATAGATTTTTCTAATTCACTAAAAAAAGCCCATTTTTCCATTGGAGGCTGTCCAGGGATCATTGACCTACCTCCCTGCAGATTAAGAGCACTAAGTATTCCTACTTTAGAATCAGAAGTTGAACTTACTTTTTGTATAGCCTGAGAAATATCATATTCCAAAAATTCCTGTCTGCGTTGGTCAAAATATGGAATAAGCATTTCTTGATCTAACATCGAAATGACAGCTCCAAAAAAAACTTTGTTCCCCGAAGATAATGCTATAGTTTTTATACCAAATTTTTGAGCCCATTCTTCTTCCTCAGTATCAGGTTTAGGATCTGAAATTTCCAAAATCACTTTGCCACTTGAAATTTTTTCAAATTCTTCAAGTAATTCCCTAACGCGCTGAGCATAAGTCTTAAAATTTTGAGGAAGTTCTTCATTGTTTTTAGAAAAATAAAATTTAATCCTAATTGGATCTTTCAGGTTCTCTAAAATTTTTCTAGATCCTTCAGAAATAGTGTAAAGCCTATCTTCTGTAAGATCAAATCGCAATGGAATGAAGGAAAATATAACATTAATAGAAACTAAACAAATAAGGAGCAAAATAACACTCCCTAGAGTACTAGGTAATGATAATGATTTCATTATTTTTTAAAGTTCTTAGTTAATTAAATATTATTTTGTTTTTTAAAATATTTTTTCTAATTTTTTCAAGAGGACTTGTAAGATTCGATTACCACAACGTTTAACATTAGAACGACAACTATGATCGAAACAAAATAAACTAAATCTCTTATGTCAATCACTCCCCTACGCAAAGCATTAAAATGAGTCGTAAAACTAAATTGATTTATAAGATCGCTTATCCAAACTGGGAAAATAGTGTTTAAAGTTTCGTTTAAAACTCCCCAACCTAAAAATACCAAGATTAAACAAATAACAACGCTTAGTATAAAACTTATTACCTGATTCTTTGTCATAGCAGAAGTACAACTGGCTATTGCTAAATAAGATCCTGCCATCAAAAAACTTCCAATATAGCCTGTTATTATGGGCCCATTGTCTGGATCCCCCAAAAAATGAACTGTAATAATCATAGGAAAAGTAAGAAAAAGGGAAATACCTATAAAAATCCATCCAGCAAAAAATTTAGAAAAAACTGTAGTAGTCAATCTTACAGGGAAAGTTAACAATATTTCACCAGTACCGGCACGTCTTTCTTCTGCCCAAAGTCTCATGCCGACTGCTGGAATGAGGAACAAATAAAGCCAAGGATGAAAAAGAAAGAAAATTTCAAGACTTGCTTGTTGTGAATTATAAAAATTACCTAACATAAAAGTACATCCTGCATTTGCTACTAAAAATATTATAATAAATACATATGCAACTGGTGATCTAAAATAAGCAAATAATTCACGTTTGAAAATCGGGAAGAAACCAATCATAACTAATCTCTACTTTTTAAATTAATAATTTTGGGTTAATGGCTGTATTTTTTATAAATAACAATAATTTAGTTAGTAAGTTCACGAAATACTTCATCAAGGCGACCACGATTTACATTAAATTGTTCTATTGCTATTTTTTGAGAAAATAAATACTCTTCCAGTTTTAATGCAATAGATTCTTTATTTTCTGGGAAAAGACGCATTGTAACCATATCATCTCTCTTGTTAGCAATTCTTTCAACTGAATATACAAAATCAAGCTTGTTAAATTTTTCAAGTAATTTTGCTGGATCAGCTCCATTCACACTTACAGTAACAGAATTTCGATACATAGATTGAGCCATTAATTCATCTGGAGTTCCATACCCAACTACTTTTCCATCAGAAATAATAATTGCACGAGAACAAACAGCATCAACCTCTTCTAATATGTGAGTAGATATCAAAATAGTTCTTTCTTCACTCATGTTTTGGATAAGAGAACGGACCTCATGTTTTTGATTTGGATCAAGTCCATCAGTAGGCTCATCTAGTATAAGTACTGGGGGATCGTGAATTAATGCTTGTGCAAGGCAAGTGCGTTGTCTAAATCCCTTAGATAGGGTATCTATCATTTGATTCTTAACATCACCAAGAGAAGTCATTTCAATAACAATACTAACCCTTTTTTTTAATTCTTTGCCCCTAAATCCTCTTACTTCTGCAACAAAATTTAAAAATTCAATTACTAACATTTCATCGTATGAAGGAGCGCTTTCGGGAAGGTATCCAATTTGCTCACGGACTTGAAGCGGATTCTCTAAAATACTGTAACCACAAACTTCAGCTGTTCCTGAAGTGGGAGGAATAAAACATGTCAACATTTTCATAGTTGTCGATTTTCCCGCCCCGTTAGGTCCAAGGAAGCCTAATACTTCTCCTGGTTTAACCTCGAATGAAACTTGATCAACCGCCTGAATATTGTTAAAATTCTTACTCAATGCTTGAACGCTTATCATTTTTAATCCGATTTAGAAGACTAAAATTTAACTAGTGAATAAAGGTCATTATTATACAACTTCTTTAATTTTGTATCAAGGGGAAATGGTTAATTTTTTAAAAATTTTTTAATCAAATATTAAGAAAAATGAAAAATTTTTTTTTATTCCCCAAAGACTTTCGCCGAAATTTAGAAAATGAAATTCCTATGCTTAATCCAGATTTAGAAGGAGGGAGTTTTCATTGGGAGAGTGGTGAAATAGGCATATTGTTTATTCATGGTCTAACCACTACTACAGCTGAAGTTCGCCCTTTGGCTAAAAGATTCAAAGAGAAAGGATTCACAGTTTCAGGGATTCTACTTCCCGGTCATGGAACAACACCTGAAGATTTAAATAAAACTCATAGGAAATATTGGATAAAGGAAAGTGAAAAAGCCTACTTAAAGCTTAAAGCTAAATGTTCAACTGTATTTATAGCGGCATCGTCCGCCGGATGCTTAATTGCATTGCACCTCGCAAGCAAATATCATGAAATAAATGGACTTCTTCTATATGCACCAGCAATGAAATTAGCAATATCATTTATTAAAACTTTACTTTTGATAATTGCTTCTCCATTTGTTTTTTCAGCAAAAAAAATATACGAAAATAGAAATGGGATGCCATGGCAAGGATACAAAGTTAACCCTCTAAAAGCAGGCATTCAATTGTTAAAATTACAATCGGAAACTCAAAAATGCCTTCATAGAATTTATCAGCCAATTCTTATTATCCAAGCAAGTCTAGATAAAACTGTTGATTTAAAAAGTGGAGAAATGATATCTAAAGGAGTACAATCACCTGTATGTGAATCTTACTGGATGTATAAATCAAATCATGTAGTTATACTAGATCAAGAATTTGAAGAAGTTCTGGAAATAAGTTTAGATTTTATAAAGACATTAATTACTAAATGAACAAATATAAATATATATTAAACAAAAATATGTTTTATTTTGAGTAATATCTGAAATTTTATTTTTACTTTTAAAAAAATTAAAGAATTGAAACTAACTGTACATTTAAATTTTTAACTGGTTAAGAAATTTTTATGAAACCAATTGAATTACCCAATTTTGTAGAATTAATCAAAAAAAGAGCTTTAAAACACCCCAATAGAGATTGTGTTATTTTTTTGAAGGATGGTGATAATAATGCCGTTACTATGTCATATTTAGAAAATGATTATTTCGCCCGTCTTGTCGCATCAAACCTTCAAAATAGAAAAATTAATAAAGGAGATAGAGTCCTTATTATGCTTCCGAATTCCTTAGAGTTTGTAAAAATTTTTTTTGGTTGTATGTACGGAGGAATGCTTGCTGTTCCTTTATCAGAGCCCGCTAGTCAAGAAAACATGGATGCATATCTAGAAACATTTTTACCAACATTGAAAGTTAGTAAGCCAAGTTTACTTATAGCAACAACTTACATGGTTAATTTTTTACGGAACAAATTGTCCAATCAACTTGCAAACGTATTTTCGGATCTCAAAATAGCTTCTGATGAAGAAATTTTATCGGATAATTCACGAGAATATTCTTGTCCTCATATCAAAGAAAATGATACTGCCTACTTACAATTCACCTCAGGAAGTACAGGCTCACCTAAAGGTATAATGATAGGTCACAATAACCTGATGGTAAATCTAGAAGAAGCAAGAAAGTTTATGCAAATTGAGGAAAAAAGTGGTACCGCTGTTTGGCTACCACTCTTTCATGATTTTGGCTTAGCTGCCGGACTGATGGGATCTATATTTTCAGGAGGTTTCACCGTTTTAATGACTCCAGCGCATTTTATTAGAAAACCACTGAGATGGCTTAAAGCAATTTCAAAATTTAACTGTGCTCATAGTTATGTTCCTCCATTTGCATTGGATTTATGTATGAAAAAAATTTCTGATGAAGAACTTAAAAAGTTGGATTTATCCTGTTTGATCTCTATTACTGAAGGGTCAGAACCTGTTCACTATTATCCTACAAAAAAGTTTATTGAGCGATTTTCAGAATGTGGTTTAAAATCGAATGTAATTAGACCAGGTTTTGGAATGGCAGAAATCGTAATCATGTTTTCAGGTTGTAAAGAAGGGTTAAAAGGACTTTGTGTAGATAGAAAACTTTTTGAAACAGAGGGTAAAATTAAAATGTTTAGAGAAGATTCAACGGATAAAGATAAAAAGATGCTTGTTAATTTAGGTTCACAAATGGATAGTCACGAAATAATTATTACAGGTGATGGGAACCAACCACTGCCCGAAGGTAAAGTTGGTGAGTTGATGATAAGTGGTCCGTCTGTTGCTAAAGGATACTATAAAAATGCCTCTGCTACAAAAGAAATTTTTCACCAAAATATTCAAGGCAAAGAAAACTTATATTTATCGACTGGTGATAAAGCTGTAATTTGGAATGGTGATCTTTATTTTGCTGGCAGGAAAAAGGATATAATTATAATTCGTGGAAGGAATTATTATCCACAAGATATTGAACATGTACTTTCTAAAATTGAAGAATTACGTCCAGGTTGCTTAATGGCTTTTTCCTCTGAAAATGAAAACGGATCAGAGTACTTGTCATTAGGAGTAGAAGTACGTTCTGATTTAATTAAAAATTTGGAAGTTTTTATAAAATATATTTTAAACTCAATTGACCAGAAAATTATTGAGACTGTAATGAAATATTTTCAAATTACTCCCATAGAACGATTATATTTAAAACCAGGATCTATAAGAAAAACATCAAGTGGTAAAATCAAACATTTGCATAACAAAAAAATGTTTGAACAATTAAATTTCACTGGTTTGATTAAACGGGTTAAATCATCATCTGATAAAAATTTACAAAATAATGATGACAAAATTTCGACAATTGAAGCTGAACTTTTATCTCTTTTTGAAAAAATAATTTCAATTCCACCGAATACTAATAAACCTATTTTAGATTATGGGGTGGATTCGGTTTTGATTGTAGAATTAGTTGATCAAATAGAGACTAAATTTTCAATAAATCTTGATATTCAAGACAATACAACGCTTAGAGACATTGAACAACAGATCAAAGATTAGATTTTAATTTTTGTATTTGACTAAGTAACAAATTAAAATCTTTAGGTATCTTGGATACAAATTCATACCACTCTCCAGAAAAAGGATGTTTGAATCCTAGTATTTCAGCATGTAGTGCTTGACGACTAAATTTAGAGATAGATCTTTTTAATTCAATCGGTAATAGAGAAAATATTTTTTTTGGTGTCTTACCGTATTGTTGATCTCCTACGAGTGGGTGTCCAATCGAATTTAAATGTACCCTAATTTGATGTGTGCGCCCTGTTTCTAACCTACAAGCAAGTAATGAAAAAAAATCATACCTTTGCAATACTCGCCAATGAGTAATTGCATTTTTGCCCTTTTTTACTCTTTTACCTTGTGCTTTCGAATCATTTGTTAAAATGGCTATTTCTTTTCTACGAATAGGATGGCGACCTAATGCTGCATCAATTTTTCCAAATTCATTTTTTGGAACTCCCCAAACCAAAGCCTGATATTGTCTTTTTACTGAATGATTTTTGAATTGAGCTGACAAATCCATATGAGCTACATTGGTTTTTGCCACTACAATTAATCCTGAAGTATCTTTATCGATTCTATGTACTATCCCAGGTCTCAAGACTTCTCCAATTCCTGAAAAATCTTTACAATGATGCATTAAATAATTAACTAGTGTACCTGTTTTGTGTCCTACCGATGGATGAACAACTATGCCAGCTTTCTTATTTACAACAATTAAATGTGAATCTTCAAAAATTATTTCTAAGTCCCCTTTTTCTGGAAGAATACTTGCAGATTTTATTGGAGGAATTGACAGTTTAATTTCTTGTCCAGCAGAGACTTTTCTAGAAGGTGACAAAACTTGCTGACCATTTAACAATACAAATCCTGATTTTAAAAATCTTTGAGCTTGTGCACGAGAGACAACATCTGTTATGGATGACAGGACTTGATCCAATCTCAATCCATTTTCATTTTTTGAAACATAACGAAAAATATACTCACTCATAAAAGCTTACTTTCATAAAGTTTTTTTAAAGCACGTTCTATATTCGCTATAGATTGAGCATAACTTAATCTGATATAGCCTTCACCCCCTGATCCAAAATCTCTTCCGGGAGCAATAGCAACGCCTGTTTTTTCAAGAACTTCTAAACAAAAGTCAAAAGAAGATTTTTTGTTATTTTTATATTTATACATAACATAAAAAGCTCCTGTTGGTTTGTAACCAGGATCCATACCAAGCTCTTTTAAAAGATTTAAAATATAAATACGTCTATGATCAAATTCTAATTTCATTTTTTCACAATAGTCTTTACTTTTTTGTAGAACGGAAATACCAGCTTCTTGCACAAATTCTGTTGCTGAAATCATTAAATTCTGATGCAATCGGTCTGCAGCAAAGATCCATTCCTTTGGAGAAATAAGATAACCAAGACGCCAACCCGTCATAGCGTAATATTTAGAAAAACCATTAATAGCAACAGTTTGCTGTGAAAAATTCAAAAAACTCTTAGGCTTTTCTTCAAAACTTAAATCGGCATAAATTTCATCAGATATAACAGGAATATCTAGTTCAGCAAGTTCCATCATAACTTCATTAGAAAAAACTACACCAGTTGGATTCATTGGAGAATTTATAAGAATTGCCTTAGTCTTTTTGGTTAATTTTTTTTTAAGTTCATTAACATTCAATTGGAATCCATCTTCTTGTCTAAGCTTTACTATAACAGGTACTGCACCAGCCAATCGAATTACATTTTCATAGCATGCATAACATGGATCCGTAATAATAACTTCACTACCAAATGGAGCAAGAAGACGAATAGAAAGATAAAGCAAAAAAGATGTTCCATTAGAAACTAAAACTTGATCTGGAAGAATTTCTACACCATAATCACGTGAATATTTTTTAACAATTTCATTCCTCAATCCTTCTAGGCCTCTAGAAAAAGTATACCCTGCATCGTTATTCTTCATACTATTTAGAACAGATTTTAATGCATCTTCTGGTGCTGAAAAGTCAGGCTCTCCAAATTCAAGATGAATAATTTCATGTCCTAAACTTTCAAGTTTTTTGGCTCTAGAAAAAATTTCCATTGCCAAAAAAGATCCAATAGAGTCTAGATGTGAAGTTTGTTTAATGTTAATCATTTTTTCAAAAAACTATTTTAAAGATTAAGATATAAATCTAAAAATATATTAATTATTTTAGTAATTTGGTTAGTAAATTACTAAATATTTTCCCGTTTTTTTTCTCCAAGCTTATATCGTTTAGATCCATCAAGATATTTTAAACCATCTTCGTAAGTATGAGGAAGAATATTTGGCACTAGTCGTTGTATTCGATCTATATTTTCGAGAATTTCAAATGTAAAATAACAGACGTTTGTTGTTTGCTTTTTTCCTGAATTTGGATGAATAACCTCGTTAACTACCTCGACCATCAATTTATTTTCTTTAGTATAAACAACCGTACCTTGGATAGAAAGAATTGAACCAATTTCAACTGGTTTTAGAAAATACATATGATCCATGCTTAAAAAGTTTGGCATTTTTTTACAGAAAAGATAGGATATATTCCACGCAATCTCATAGGCTTCTTTCATTAGGAACCCACCAAATATTTTATTATGGACATTGCGAGATTGAGGCTGCATGATCAAAGTTGATTGTCTAATAGATTCTTTCATGGAGACCCCTTCAATTTCCCTATTTTTAATTCTTAGAAAAAGATCGTGAATAAGATTATTTTCTTCCGCGGTAGGGGTTTGGATCAGATAACTAGTTTGAGCTATAGACCTTCTCTCTTTCTGCCTATATTTTCCCTCTTTAAACCTACGAAATTCATCTTTTTTTGTGGGTTTTATCTTATTGACAGGCTCTGCTTTCCCATTTATAAGAGCAACCATTATAAAATATGCTCTTGCAACTCTCTTCCATTTTTCATTTTCCTTTGATGAAACCTTAATTCCAACTTCAATAGAACTTCTACCAACCCAATTAACACTCGCAAGAATTTGCAAGTCACAGTTACTTCGTAATTCATCCAACAAATCTATTCTGTCACATGCCGCTGTAACTATTGTTAATCCTCTTTCCAAGCCTTCAGTATGTTTATATGCCACGCGTCCAGCAATAAAATCAAGGTCCTCCAACAATTTACCCAATCTTAATCCATCAAAGAAGTTTATATAACTGTCTCTTAGCTTCAAATCTGTACCGAAAGGTAAAATTTTTTCAAAAGCTGAGTCAGAAACAACACGAGATACTGGAGGGTTACAAAATTTACTTCTATTTTTTTTGTTGATATTTAATTTTGACATCGAAAAGATACTTAAATATTTTTTTATTATAGATACGATAAATTTTTAATAGTTGATTTTATTTTTTTTTAAATTTTTTTAATTTATGTCCATTGCACAGCGAAAACCTATTTGAAAAGAACGTGTCCATTCTACATACGCATATCGTTTAGATACTCTAACTCCTTTAGGAGATCCAGCATTGTTCAAACCACCCCAAGCTCCTCCCCTTACTACTCTAAGTGGATATTTTTCATCTAGAGGAAATGAAGGACCGATAGGATTATTTTGCTGTCTAAGCGAAGAAGAATAATCTTGGTTATAGTAATTTTGTACCCACTCCATCACATTGCCATGTAGGTCAAATAAACCCCATTGGTTTGCTTTTTTTCTCCCAACATTTTTTGCACCCCACAAACCAATTTCAACAGTATTTGTTTCAACCCATGCGAAATCTTCAAGTAATTTAAGATCTTCTCCAAAACCATATTCTCCTTCACTTCCAGCACGAGCAGCATATTCCCATTCAGCTTCTGTGGGCAATCTTTTATTTTGATATTTACAAAATTTATCAGCATTTATCCAGTCAACATACACAGCCGGTTTTTCAGAATCCATTGTATCAAAGCCACCAGTAGCTCGTTCACAATCCATACACTTATTGTAATAAAAATTTGTGACTTCATATTTATCAAGATAAAAACTCTTTATAAAAACCAAATGATCTGGCAATTCATCTTCTCCACCATAATCGCTGCCCATTATAAATTCCCCCTCAGGTATTTTGACCATACCTTTAGGTATTTTTAAAAATTCATCTTTTTGAGAAAGATTTTCTACAGAAGAATATTCTGAAAGAGATTCGATAGATTCATCCTCTTCCAAATTATTTTTAAAAGAACCTAAACTATTTTTTTCTTGCATAATTGGATCTTCTTCTTTACTACTTTTTACAATCGTATCCCAAATTATGTCTCCGCTATTTATATCGAAAAGCTTTAAACTAACACTAATATGTTCAATTTTTTCTTGATAAGTTCCGGTAACTAGCCAATCAGCACCTGTAATTTTTATAATATTTTCAGTCAATTTTTCTGGTATTATTTCAGGGTATCTGTTTATCCATTCCAAGCGTAGAGAAACTATCTCAAAATATGGCACCACTTGTTCGGGAATCATTTCGAACAACAAATCTGAAAATTGTTCCTCCAATAAGTCTCCTTTTGTTTCCCGAAATTGTGTTTCAGTATTCAAAATATCAACAACAGCAATTAAAATTTTTTCATCCTCTGCAAGTACATGATTTGCAATATTTCTTGCCGCTAATTTTAGACTCGTATTAAAATAATTTGATTCTGCCATATAAAAAGTAGAGGCATAAATTCCTTTTGAAAGATCAAAAAAAAATATGCTTTTAAAAATAAAAAATATTATTATAAAAATACATATCAAGAATGGTCTAATTATATTCATAATTTTAGTAAAATTTTTGAACTTTAAATAAAAATATTTCCCAATTACACAAATTTATTACAATTTTCTGTCGTTTCATATTTCTATAGCTCGTTTCACTAACCGTAGACATTTCTCCTTACCAAACAAATCTACAATCAAATTTAAATCTGGTCCTTTTACTTCGAGTGTAATCGCGTATCGAAGTGGTAACCAAAGATCTGTACCGTTTAAACTAGTTTTGTTTTGAACATTTTTTACAACAATTCCTAAATTTTCTTTGTTCAAATTTTCAAGAGATAGAACCTGTTTATAAAATTCATCTAGAACTATTTTTGATGATTTTTGTTTTAAAAGACACAAAACCTTAGAATTTGTTGTCTTTGGATTATCGTCAACAAAATATGGCAATCTTTCAAAAAAATTATTAAGCGTGATTAAGCGTGACTGTTGAATTTGGACTACCTTCTTAAGAAAATCAGGATTTAATTTTTTAAATGATTTACTTTTTGAAAAAGAACTTAACCTTTTAATTAAATCTTTTTGATCCAAATTTTGAATATATTTGTGATTCATCCAATTTAGTTTTTCTCTATCAAAAATAGCTCCTGATTTATTAATTTTTTTAAAACTAAATTCTTTAACTAGTTCTTTCAGACTATAAATTTCCCTTTTTTCTATTGGAGACCATCCAAGCAAAGTAATAAAGTTTATTAGTGCTTCTGGGATATATCCTTGATCTCTAAAATCTTCCACAGCCACATCCATTTGCCTTTTACTAAGTTTTGAGCGGTCTGGGTTTAGAATTAAAGGCAAATGAGCAAATTTCGGACTATCCCATCCAAAATAACGATAAAGTAGTAAATGTTTAGGAAAAGAAGGAAGCCACTCTTCACCACGTACGACATGAGTTATCTTCATCAAATAGTCATCTACAACTACTGCTAGATGATAAGTCGGGAAACCATCACTTTTCAAAATAACTTGATCTTCTGTATTACTTGTATCAATAGAAATCCTACCTCGAATTATATCATCAAGAATCAAAACCTCTGATTTTTCAGGAATTTTCATTCTGATAACATACATTTCACCTGATTCAACTTTTTTTTTGCTTTGCTCATTGCTAAGCTTTCTACAAAATTTATCATAACGTGGAGTTTCTCCTTTTAATCTTTGTTCATTTCTTAAACTATCAAGTCTTTCTAGAGAACAAAAGCATCTATAGGCTAGATTTTTGTTAATCAATTCTTGGACGTAATGATTATAAATGTGCAATCGCTCTGACTGACGATAAGGACCAAATTCTCCACCATCTAAAGGGCCTTCATCTATGCTAATTCCACTCCATTTCAACATTCTAATTAAAGCGTTTTCTGAACCTTTTACCAACCGATTTTGATCCGTATCCTCTAAACGTAGTATAAACTTACCATTTTTTTGTTTTGCATACAGCCAGGAAAAAAGTGCAGTACGTAAACCTCCTACGTGTAAGTATCCTGTCGGACTGGGAGCAAAACGAAGACGAACCATAAAATTAATTAGTTTTTGGTATTAAAAAGTAGGGAAATAGAAATTTTGACCTGGTTAATTCTTTTCAAATCGGCGCATACGTATGTTTAGTAAAAGACCAACTCCAAACATCATTGAAAGCATTGAAGATCCTCCATAACTAAAAAATGGAAGAGGAACTCCGACTACAGGCATCAAACCTGTGGTCATACCGATATTTATCAAAACATGCGAAATAATTATTGCCACTATGCCTGTTATTAAAATAGCACTGATACGATTTTTAGATTTTAATACTTCAGCAAGTGACCACAATGTCAAAGTTAAAAAAAGTAGCAGTACCATCATCGCGCCTATAAATCCCCACTCTTCAGAAAAAACAGAAAATATAAAGTCTGTATGGTGTGCTGGTAAAAAATTAAGTTGCCCCTGCGTACCTTCTCCATATCCTTTACCAAAAACACGTCCACTACCTATAGCAATTTTTGATTGAATTATATGATAACCAGAACCCAGAGGATCGCGTTCTGGATTTAGAAAAGTTAATATTCTTCCCTTTTGATATGATTTTAAAACGTAGATCCATACTATAGGAAGAGAAGCTATAGAAAGTATAGCTAAGAAAAAAATTGTTTTTAAACGAATCCCCATTAAAAAAATAATAGGTATGAATACTATAACTAACAATAATGCTGTTCCCAGGTCTGGTTGCTTTATAATCAAGACTACAGGGACAGCCATCAAAGCCAGTGGCCATATCATCCAAACCCAATTCCCTTTTGGTTGTTCGAAATCTCTAAAATGGTGGGAAAGAGCAAGTACTAGTGTGAATTTGCTAAATTCTGATGGTTGAAAAAAAAATGGGCCCACTTTCAACCACCTTTGTACCGGCGCACCTGGTCCCCCAGTGCCATAAAAAAGTACTAAAACTAATAAAACAATAACTACCAAATGCATCAAAAATCCAACCCTAGCCCAGTGACGATAGTGAATTAATTGGGTTAAAATAATTACTACAATTCCTCCAAGAATTCTATAAATTTGCTGTATTAGATAATCTTCCTGTCCAGGACTCCCAACTATAGCTGAAGAAAGAGCTATTAAACCAACACCTGAGATCAACAATACTAAAACACAAAGTGTCCAATCGATATTGGAAAACATACGTTGATCAATCATGGATCTAAACTTTTTCTAAATTGTTTTCTTTTTTTAAGAAAGGAATTCAATAATAATTTCAAACATAACAACTATTTTGTCTTCAAATGTTAATACTTGGCCACAAAATCCTTAACATTAATGAATCAAGCATTGATTTTACTTTTAGAGCAAGATAGTCTAATGTTCGTATATAATTGTAGCAGTATAATTTAATTTGCACAATCTCACAAAGAATATTGAAATGTTTGGAATAGGAATTCCAGAAATGATAGTAATAGCGGCAGTAGCGCTCGTATTTATAGGCCCTGACAAACTACCAGGAGTTCTAAGATCAATAGGAAAAGGACTTGTAGAACTTAAACGCTCTACTAGTGATGTCCGTTCAACAGTACAAAATGAAATGCAAAAAATTGAAGAGGAAATTGAACTTAACGAAGTAAGAAAATCAGCTGAAGATTTTAAGAATGATTTAGGTGGAATAGCTAATAAAGTCGAACCATTATCATTATCTAAAATGAGCGCAGACAATCCGCTAGAAAAAATGGCTGATGTAATTGAAGACTCAAATAAGGAAGAAAACATTGATAACGAGAAAATAGAATCAAAAAAAACAAAGACTAAAAAAATTGGCTAACCAAATATCCTATTTATAAAATAAAATATTTTTTTGAAAAACTTGAAAAATTAATTATTATAAAAAAATAACTAATATTAAAATACAAAAAGCTTGGACATAGATCGCTTTTATGCTAATATTATTAACTAATATTTTGTTAAGATTACCTTAACAAAAAATAATTGTGCAGGATTCTCTTAAATAATTTTATTTAATAATTTACAAGTCTAAAACTTCAAAATAAAAGGTAATAATATGACTAGCCAAGTTAATTTGGAGAAGGAATACAGAGAGAATGAGATAGAAGATCAGGATAAACGAAAGGTAAGTATAAAAGATGGGGAAGAATTAGACAAAAATATTAAAAACCGAATGAATGCGGGAGAAATTGGTGTATCGCATGGAATTGATAATCATATTGGTATAATTATGTTTGTCACATCAACACTAGTTACTTTGCTCGCTCTTTATTTCATTTTCGGAGTAGTTCCTGATCGTTATTATAGTTGATTTTTTGCATAAATAAAAATTATTTTTTCCCAAGATTTTTTTTGTTTCCCTAATATTTTTTCATTTTAAGGATTTTTTCTACAAGTTCTATATCTTTCGGTACATCAACACTCATACTATCGTATTCAGCCTCAACACAAAGAATAGTCTCTCCGTTTTCTAGGATTCTAAGCTGTTCTAGTTTTTCTATTTTCTCTAGCAAAGTTTGGGGCCATTTATAAAACTTCATTAAAAAATCATTTTTGAAAAGATAAACCCCCAAGTGACGCCAACTGAAAATAGTTTTCTTATTGATAGTATTAGGAAATGGAATCAAGGATCTAGAAAAATAAAGTGCCTGCATTTTTTTATTTAATGTAACTTTAACCACATTTGGGTCTTTTAGTAAAACTTCATCATATGTTTTATGAACCATTGTTGATACTTTAGTTCCATTTGTTTTTTGTGTTTTTTTTATTAACCTTTCTAAATCGGAAGATGATATCAACGGTTCATCTCCCTGAATATTTAGTACCCAATCATACGAAACCCCAGCAAGTGCTTCAACAATTCTATCTGTTCCAGTTTTATGATTAGGATCAGTTAAAACTACTTTACCTCCAAACTTGATAACAGAATCGAAAATTCTCTGATCGTCTGTTGCTACAATAACCTCATCTATTACTTTAGTATTTGTAACATTTTCCCAGACACGTTGAATCATTGATTTCCCGTCAATTTCAGCCAAAGGTTTTCCTGGGAATCTTGAAGAAGAGTATCTTGCAGGGATAATAGCTATTGTTTTTTGAGGAGATTTTATTCTCAAAATATTTTTTTGTTAAATCATGAAAAGAATTATTTTTTTGTGATTTTAATTACTCTCTCCAACATTCTATCCAATCCTTTTTTTCGAAAACGTTCATCAATAATATCGATCGTTTCCAAAAGTTGTATATTGCCGTGCTTGCTAAAAATATTTTTTACTTCAGAAAAAGGGACACTATAAGGAGGTCCATACATCTGATTCTGGTCATACTCTAAAATAATTAATAAAATTATTCCATCTTCAGTAAGTAAATCTATGAGATGATCCGCAAATTTTCTTCTTTGTTCTGCTTCTATTGCAACAATTGAAGCACGGTCATAAATTGCATTAAATTGTCCTATTTTATGATTTTTTAAATCAAAAAAATCCCCATGATAAATTTCAATAGAGTCACTCTTAAAAAGTTCAAGTTGATCAACATTTTGTATATTGTATTTTAAATTATTTTCTATAAAAAATTCTTCAATCGGTTGTCTAACATAGTCGATTCCAACCACTTTTTTTATTCTTCTTGATAACCATAATAGGTCTAATGATTTTCCACAGAGAGGAACAAATATTTTTTTTACTTTCTGTTTTAATAAATGTTCAGAATGACGTATCAAATATGAATTTACTTCTGAAAGATGGAATCCAATACGCCCTTCTTGCCATCGTAATTCCCATTGATCCATAACTAAAGTATTTTTAAAAGAATTCTATATTCCTAACTTCCCACGATCAATTTGATTTGACTTTGTAGTTAAGTGGTTATATCTCCATTGATGCCAAGGAATAATAAACCCTCTAGCAAATTCATTAACTATTTCATTGCTTGCTTTCAAAGCTAAATTTTTGTAATATTCTGTATTTTTTTTGCCTTCAGAAATTTCATGCTTTTTTCTAGCCCAAAAAATTAAATCTCCACTTCGTGATTCTATAAGTTTTAATCGAACTAACCATTGATGATTTGAAGAACAATCTATTGTACAAGGATATGATAATACTTCGAAAAATAAAAAATATTGTATCCCAAATTTTTTTTCAAGTTTCAAAGCTATTTCTTTATCCGAAATACCCGTCAATGAGAGTGTATTTATGTATGTCTTGAATTTTGATTTTAGTTTAGGATTCATGTTAAATTTTTGTTCTTGCTCATTATAACCAACAACTTTACCTAGAAAGGGCAAATTTTTTAGCTTTTTTTCCAAACTATTAATTATTTCTTTCCAAACACTCTTTAATTTACTAGGAGGATTTACTGAAATAAAAGCTACAGGTTTGAATACATGCATAGACAACTCTGGCTCAGCATTTGTATCAATTGTTTTACATGCAATCAATGAAAATATAATTCCGGAGATAAATGCTATAAAAAATCTTTTTCTTAAAAAAGACTTCCTTTTAAAATATTTTTTTTTCATAAGTAAAACAAAATGGAATAATTAATTTATTATCAACTAGAGTAAACCCATGCTTAAAAGATTTCAACTTGTTATTTATTTTGAAAAACAATAAAATTAAGGCTATCTTTTTTTACTATTTATTTAAAAGGATTTGATCCAATGCAATCTGAAGATATCAATACTAGGATTGATGATCTAGCTAATAGGTTGGGCGACCTAGAAGGATTTCTTTGAAATCAAATTAAAACAAGAAAACTTAAATAATTTGGAAAAAGAAACTTCTAGTGACGGTTTCTGGGAATTGCCAATTGAGAAAAGGACCGTATTACTAAAAAAAATCTCACGTCTTGGCGAATCAATAAAATTTTGGAATGAATTGAATTCCTTATGTGACAATTTGAAAGCTGCAGCAGAATTGTATCAAGAAGAAGATGATGATGAGTTGCTAGCAGAAATCACGGACTATTTTGCAAAGATTGACAATAGTTTGGAGTCCCTTGAAATTACAGGCCTTTTTAATCCTGACATAGATGACAGGAATGCAATAGTTTCAATTCATCCAGGAGCAGGAGGAACAGAATCAACTGACTGGGCTTCAATGCTATATGAAATGTATCGAAGATGGATTACAGAGGAAGATTTAAAATTTAAACTCCTTGATTATATCCCAGGAGATGAAGCGGGGATTAAATCCGTAACTTTTTCTGTGACTGGGCCTTTTGCTTTTGGTAAACTCAAAGCTGAAATTGGAGTTCATAGATTAGTTAGGATATCTCCTTTTGATTCACAAAAAAGGCGTCATACTTCTTTCGCATCGGTTTTTGTCTTCGCTGAAATTGATGAGGATGTTGAAGTAGAAATTTTAGCTGATGATATCAGAGTAGATACATATCGTGCTAGTGGAGCTGGTGGACAGCATGTAAATACAACTGATTCAGCCGTAAGAATTACACATACTACAACAGGAATTGTAGTACAATGTCAAAATGAACGTTCCCAACACAAAAATAAAGCCACTGCAATGAAAATGTTAAAATCTCAACTTTTTGATTTACAGCAAAAAGAATTGAATAAAGAGAAAGATTTGGAGAACAGTAAGAAACAGGATAATTCCTGGGGAAGTCAGATAAGGAGTTACGTATTACACCCTTATCAAATGGTAAAAGATCATAGAACAAACTGGGAAGTTGGAAACACCAGAGCAGTTCTAAACGGAGAAATAAATGAATTTATAAAAGCTGCTCTTTCACAAAAAATATGTTAAATACATAGGTAATAATTAAGAATTTAAAAATAAAATGGCTTCATTTGATATAGTTTGCGAAATTAACATTCAGGAATTAAACAACGCAATTGATCAAGCTCGAAAAGAAATAAAAAGTCGTTATGATTTTCGAGATTCAAACTGTGAAATCGACTTTGACAAAAAAAAACCTGCTTTAAATGTAACTGCTGATGATGAATATAAAATGCAAACTACAATAGACATCTTGCTAACTAAATTGATCAAACGTTCTGTACCAGTAAAGTCTCTAGTATTTGGTAAAACAGAGTCTAGTGGCAGACTCCAAAAAAAAGAAATAACTATTCAGCAAGGGTTGTCTAAAGAACAATGCAAAATAATACAAATTTTCATAAAATCTTCCAAATTAAAAGTCCAGACACAAACCCAGAATGACTCAGTAAGAGTGAGTAGCAAAAAGAAAGATGATTTGCAGATTATAATTAGTTCCTTAAAGAAAAAAAGATTTTGACTTTGACATACAGTTTACAAATTATCGTTAAGAAAAAAATTACTTCTTTAAATCATTTTTTAAAAAAAATATTTTTTAAATTTTTCATTCGCTAAAAAATATTCTTTTTCTTCGCTCAGATATAGTTCCTTGAAAATTTCTGGCAAATACTGATATTTCATTTTTTCCATTTCTCAATTTAATCTTAGTACTAAAACTAAATCCTTTCTTAAAAAATAAATCCTCCTCATAATTGTCAACTTTTTTATCATTCTCAATATAAAAAACTTTCTTATCATTTAAATGTACATACAAATCTCGTAAATTAGAAGAGTTTTGAACTTGACCGTTTAAAACAACTGTTTGTGAGTTTGTTACTCTACTTAAAATATTTCCATCATTGTCATTTAGATTTAACAAATTTATGATGGGTATCATTTCTTCTTTTTCAGAAAATTCTTCATTCAAGTTCCACTTCTTTACAATTATTGGATTGCCTGACTTCATGTCAACTATTTCGAGTTTTATTTTTCCAAGATTTTTGGAATTATTAATTGGTTGAAAAAGGAAAAAATCACTTTTTTCAGTACCTGGCAATAAATTTTTTAAAATAATTTTTCCTCTATTTATCCTGAATAAACCTTCAGATCCTCTAATTTTCAGCAAAACTTCTGGAAGTATTTTTTCATCCTGATTGATTAAATTAAATCTCAAGGCAATTATTTCACCTTTTTGTGTTTTAGTATCACCGTTACCTTTACTTCCATACTCTCCATTGTCATACATTTTAGTAGTAAATCCAAAAGATGGATTTGTTTTGGGTAAGAAGTTTAAATTTTTACTTTCTGACTTTAACTGATTCATTTTATTATCAAAAAGTATAACCTCAACTAATTCTGCCTCCTCCATGTCTCCAATATTATATTTTAAATTTAATTGTTGAGAACGAGTTTCTCCAGGTAAAATTTTTCCCAAAGGGAATTCCAATCCATCTAACAAAACATTACTTGCTTTTGTAACTGCAAACAATCTATTTGCTTCCTGATTCCCAAGATTATGAATTTCAACTTTTATAACCAAAATTCCATCTGAAATTTTTTCTGATTCCCATTTAAAATTAATATCTTCAGGAAAAGGAGTTTGTGTAAACTCACTCAAGCTCCAATCAACTCCTAACTCATTAAGTTTACGATGTATTTTTCTACTTTGTACTATCTCAAATTCCCTAAATATTTTTTTAAAATCAAAAATTATATTTTCTGGATTCCAACTCTCTAAAAACTTTATAGAAGCTTTAACAAAAATATCAGATTTTAATTTATCAATGTAAGATTTATAGCTTATTATTTCCGATAATTTTTTGCTATTATTGCTCAAATAATTTATTCTGTAAGACACTGAATTAAGTGAGTTATTAACCAATTTATTTGCTTCGAAAAATCTAAATCTTACATCACCTAAATTTTTACCATTTTCAACAATTTCTTTTTCCAAATTATTGACATTTTCAGAAATATAAATTGGGACTAAAATAAGGGATGGCTCTACACCAATATTATGAATTGAATTGCCTGAAGGAGTTAAATATTCTCCGATAGTTAGCTTCAATCCTGATCCGTCTTTCAAATCCCAGAGTGTTTGTACTGTACCTTTTCCGAAGCTTTTTTCTCCAATTAATATTGCCCGTTGATTCTGTTTTAAAGAAGCAGCAACTATTTCTGACGCGGAAGCACTACCTTTGTTTATAAGTACAACAAGTGGAATTTTTTCTAAAGTTTCTTCTAAAAACAATTTTTTTGATTCATGTATTTTTGAAACAGAAGGACCTATGGTGCTAACAATTAGTTGTTTCCCAGGCAAAAATAAATCACTAACTTTGACTGCTTCTTCTAGTAAACCTCCGGGATTATTTCGTAAATCAAGTATTAATCCATCAATACCTTTCAAATCTTTTATTTTGTTTTTAACTTCTTTAGAAGTTCCTTTTTGAAAATTTTTTATTCGTATGTATCTGAAAGTTTTTTCAGCATTAACCAAATCATATTTAACAGCGCTTTCAACCTTGATTTCTTCTCTTAAAAGATTGAAATTTAATGTATTTGTATTACCTTTTCTAAAAACACTTAACTTCACTGTAGTCCCCAAATTACCACGTAACCTATGGAGAATTTCTTCAAGAGTCAAATACTCCGTTTTTTCATTATCAACTGCTACAATTCGATCAAGTGGTTGAAGTCCAGCTTTTGCGGCAGGACTTCCATCCATCGGCGATATTACAGTAAGATATCCATCTCTCATACCTACCACAAGTCCGACACCAGCAAAATGTCCTTCTATATTGATATTAAAATCTCTATATATTTCACTAGGTAATAAAACTGAATATCCGTCCAATCTATTCAAAATTCCACGAACAAACACATGTTCAATTTGCAACTTTGATAGATTGAGATTATTTTCCAATAGTATTTTCAACAATCTTTGTAATACATCCTGCAAACCTAAAATTCCATCCAATTCAGATATAGGAAGTAATATGGTTTCCTTTCCAAACACTATATTTAATTTTTGTGCGTTACCATCTGGATTAAATTTTGGAGAAATCCAGACTTCTGGAACAATTCTCTCGAGCTCGGTTAGGGCTCCACTAAGTAAAATTTTCGGATCTAATTTTTCTTGTTTTAAATAATCCAATTGTAAATGCATTAAAACCTCCGCAATCAGTAAGGATTCAGGATCATGCAATGGTGAGATGTAATTTTCATTATAACTTAACGAAGATTTGCAACCATTCAAAAGAATTGCAAAAAAAAATAACAAACTGATAAGACTATATTTTCGAGGGATCATTATGTAACACTTATTAAAGTTATTTTTTAAAAAATGTAACTTTTTAATAAAACAATTAAAAATACTAACACATTTTTTAAAATGTTTTTATATTCAATACCTAATTTAAGCTTTAGATGATTCGAAAAAGATTTTTTTAAAATTAATCTTAAAAAGTCGAGCTTTGGCTTGATATTGAATAATCCTCATGATAGTAAAAACGCCTAATCTTAGTATTACTAGAAAATGGAATAAAAAATCACCTTATCTAATAAACATGAACATCGGTTCTCTACTTCAAAGACATGCCCTTTTTCGCTCTAATCACCTTGCTTTTGTAATTGGGAAAGAACGTTTAGACTTCTTTGAATTAAATCGTCGTGTTAATAAACTCTCAAACGCACTTCTATCTTCAGGCATTACTAAAGGTGAGAAAATGGCGACCATTCTTCCTAATTGTGAGGAATTAATGTTGCTATATTGGGCCGCTGCAAAAACAGGAATCGTTATAGTACCTGGAAGTACCTTACTTCTTGATTCAGGGATAAAAAAGATGCTAGAAGATTCTGAATCAGTAATTGTGTTTGCTGATTCAAAATTTGAGAATACATTAAATAAGGTAAAAAAATACTTACCAAGTATTAAAAAGGAACACTGGATAATTTTAGGAGATGTAAACAAAAATTCGAAATTTCAAAATTTCAAAAATTTTATCTCAAAATCTAATACTAAAGAACCTCCAGATGCAGAATTAAAAAATGATGATGTCTACAACATTATGTATTCAAGTGGAACAACTGGTGAACCAAAAGGAATAGTGCATACTCATTATGCGCGATCAAATTACTGCACTCACTTTGCTTCAGCTTGGCGAATGACACCAGAAAGTATAGTCCTTCACGCCGGTGCAATTGTATTTAATGGAGCTATGCTTGATTTAATGCCTTGGATGTTTCTAGGGGCTACTTACATATTGCACAAAAATTTTGAAGAAGAAAATGTTTTAAAAACTATTGAGAAAGAAAATGTTACACATATTGTAATGGTTCCCTCTCAAATAATTAAATTGCTAAATCATCCGAGTTTTGAACCAAAAAAAATTAAATCTTTGGAAATGCTTTTAAGTGTTGGTGCACCATTATTATTTGAATATAAACAAAAAATTAATGACCTTTTGCCAGGAATTTTTTATGAACTTTATGGTGTTACAGAGGGGTTTTTTACATATTTAGATCGTGAAGATGCAATGCGCAAAATTGGTTCTGTTGGAAGCTCTCCACCATTTATTGATATTAAAATTTTTAAAGAAAACGGAAAAGAATGTAAATCAAGAGAAATCGGTGAAATATGTGGTCGTGGGCCAATGATGATGACTGGATACTATAAAAAACCTGAATTAACAAAAAAATCTATCATTAATGGTTGGATGCATTCAGGTGATTTGGGTTATCTCGATGAAGATGGTTTTTTATATTTAGTAGATCGTTTAAAAGATATAATAATTAGTGGTGGAGTAAATATTTTCCCAAAAGATATTGAAGAAATAATAATAAATCATCCAGTAATATCTGAAGTTTCAGTATTTGGGGTCCCTCACAAAGATTGGGGTGAGACACCAGTAGCTGCTGTTATTTTTCACCGAGGTAAAATAATTTCTAAAGAAGAATTAATTAAATGGACCAATGAAAGAGTAGATGCAAAATTTCAAAAAATTACAGATATAAAAATATACGACTCATTCCCACGAAATATTGCAGGAAAAACACTCAAAAGAGAAATGCGTAAGTCATATTTAAAAAATAAGTTTAAACATTTTTAGTACATAAAAAAAATCTTTTAAAGTATTTTTGAGCCTCTGTCCATTTTTTTAAAACATAAAAATTGGTTAGAGGTTTTTAATTGTACATTTACATATAATCTCTGATAGACTGTTTTGCTAATTTGATACACTTGTATAATTATTTGCAGAGGAAATTTGAACGAAAATAGATTATTCAAAAATTGGGAAAGAGCTTTAATCGTATTATTACATTTACCAAACAGATCAACCTCTGATATTAAGAATGCGATTAGTGAAATGACATCTCTGACATATTCGTTGGGTGGAAAAGTTATTGGTAAAATTATTCAAACACGTACACAGATTGATCCTGCTTATTTTTTTGGTAAAGGTAAAATAAAAGAAATAAAGAATACAATAAAAAGAAAATCGGTAGATGCTGTACTAGTGGATAATCTTCTAGGCCCTAAACAAATACAAAATTTAGAGAAAATTTTAGAATGTGAAGTTTTGGATCGCACACAAGTAATTTTAGAGATTTTCGCAAAAAATGCTAGGACACGCGAAGCTAAACTCCAGATATATTTAGCACAATCGCAATATTTGTTACCTCGCTTAGTTGGCTTGTGGAAGCATTTGGATAGAGAGCGTGGAGGAATTGGAGCTTCTCGAGGTACAGGAGAAAAACAAATTGAGAAAGACAGACAATACCTTCGACATAGAATTACTCATTTAAAGACTCAGATAGAGCGTGTAGAGAGGGAACGCAATACTCAAAAACGTAGAAGGACTTCTTGCCTTAGAGTTAGCCTTGTTGGTTACACAAATGCTGGCAAATCAACCATTATGAATGCTTTAACAAATTCAAATCTAGTTGTAAAAGACCACTTGTTTGCCACACTTGATTCCACAACTAGACTCTTAGAAGAAGAGAGTAGACCAAAGGTGTTACTTTCTGATACGGTTGGTTTCATTGATAACCTACCACACGAATTAGTTGCAGCTTTTAGATCTACTTTATCTATAATTAGAGATGCTGACTTACTCCTTCAAATAATTGATGCAAGCGAAAATATTGAAAAACATATAAAAACATCGGAGAATGTTTTAAAAGATCTAGAAGCACGAGCAATTCCAATACTAAAGGTGTTTAACAAAATAGATATTATTTCAACTGAGAGATTACTATTATTGGAAAAATTATATCCAGAAGCATTTTTTGTTTCAGCATTACAAGGTGAGTTTCTTGGCAAGAAAAATAAGTATGATTTAGTCGAAAAATTGAGAAAAAAGATACTTATATTTTTTGATGATCGCATGCAAACGAGAAGGATTCGGCTTGACTACAAAAACTCTCAGAAATTATCCAGTATATACGAATGGAGTAAAGTAGACAAAATTGAATTTCAAGAGGAAGGTATTTTGATGACAGTAACTACAATCCCGGGAAATTTTGATCGATTACGTCATGACTTAGGTGATAAATTCACTGAATTGCAACAAAACATTAATGCATAGGTTAATTGAAAAACATTTTTATTAATTCCCCTCCTTGGAAAGAACTATCTAATTTTAGATTTATCTTTGAAAAAATTTTTACATTGAATAAAATTTATTAAGTACGTCATAATTATTTAAATTGAGAAATTTTTTATGCAAAAATTTATAGTAAAAGGAGGGAATCAACTTTCTGGAAGTATAACTCCATCAGGCAATAAAAATGAAGCCTTACCAGTATTAGCAGCAACTTTATTAGCACAGGGACCAGTTATTTTAAAAAACTTACCTGATATTCTAGATATTTCTATAATGCTTGAACTCATTAATAGTCTTGGAGTAGTTGTAAAAAGAATTGATAAACATAGTTATAGTTTTGACTCAAGTCGTCTTATATCTTCAAAACCAGATCCAGATCAAGCTGAAAAAATTAGGGGATCTTTTCTTTTAGCAGGACCATTGTTAGCTCGAAAAAATTCAATTGATTTACCTGCACCTGGAGGTGACCGAATTGGTTTAAGACCCGTAAACACGCACCTTCTTGCTCTTGAAAAACTAGGAGCTTCTATAAGCCAAAAACCAAATGGAATCTACAAGATGCGAACTTCTGGCTTGGTAGGAAATGAAATATATTTGGACGAAGCTAGTGTTATGGCTACGGAAAATTCAATTATGGCTGCAGTTACTGCGAAGGGAAAAACCATAATCTATAATGCTGCATGTGAACCGCACGTCCAGGGACTATGTAACTTTTTGGTAATGCTAGGAGCATCAATTAAAGGAATTGGAAGTAATTTATTAGTCATTGAAGGAGTAGATGAACTTTCAGGAGGTAACTACAACATTCAACCAGACCATACTGAAGTCGGTTCATTTATTGGGTTAGCTGCTGTGACAAAAAGTGAAATACGAATTGAGAATGCAGGAGTCAAGTATTTGCGTATGACTTGTCTGATGTTTGAGAAACTTGGTGTAGAAATAATAATTGATGGAGATAATTTATTAATTCCGAAAAGTCAAAAACTTACTATATCAAAAAATATATCAGGAGGTATTCCAAAAATAGATGATTCACCTTGGCCTGGATTCCCGGCAGACCTAACAAGTATTATGACTGTAGTTGCAACTCAATGTAAAGGAGCTGTTTTAATATTTGAAAAAATGTTTGAAAGCCGGTTATTTTGGGTAGACAAATTAATTGAAATGGGTGCACAAATTATAATATGTGATCCTCATCGAGCAGTTGTGTCTGGACCAACTCCACTAAGAGGGGCAAAAGTTTCTTCTCCAGATATTAGGGCTGGAATGGCTTTGTTAATAGCAGCTCTGGGTGCAAAAGGAACTACAGAAATTCAAAACATTGATCAAATTGACAGAGGTTATGAAAATATTGACCAAAGATTGAAAAGTTTGGGCGCAAAGATTGAAAGGGTAAGAGATTAAAAATAGTAATGACAAAAGAAAAAATATTATCCGAAGAACAGTTAAAAGTTTTGAAGGAAGAAAAAGAGATCCTATTAAAAGTTAAGCAAGGTCTTCTAATACTTGCCGCAGAGAATAAAAAAAGTGATATAGGTAACTTACAGTTCGAAAACATTATAGAATTGAGAGACTCTCTGTCTGATACCTTGCCAGAGGACATCCCAGCATTAATGGCTCAAATGGAGAGGATGGTTTTATTACATACTCATCAAGATAAAAACAAATTTTCTTCTAATTATAATTTAAACAACCCATATTTTGCTCATATTCGTCTCGGTGAAGAAAATAGAAAGCGTGATTTGCTGATTGGAAATCAAAACTGTTTTTCAACTCACTTACCATGTCCAATAGTTGATTGGAAAAATGCTCCTATAAGCAAAATATTTTATCGCTATAGAGAAGGAGATGAATATGTTGAAGATATAGGTGATCGAGAAATTGAAGGGAAATTGGTAATAAGGAGAATGTTACTTATAGAAAATGGGAATTTACTCAGAATAAATTGGCCAGGAGGATTTTTAGAAAATATCTCAACAAGAAAAGAAGAAAAAAACAATTGGCATATAGTCAATATCAATAAACCAAAGCTAGAAATTGGACCAGAAAAAACCTTGAATGAACTTAACTTGTCTGAAAATGATGACTTTTATTCTGGAAAAAAGTCAAATTTAAATTTTTCTGGATACAGAATTGATAAACATCTTAGACAAATAACTGCGCTGGTAGATCCACAACAGTTTGAACTAATAACTCATTCAGAATCTGGAATAGTTCTTATTCAAGGTGGTGCTGGCTCTGGGAAAACAACTGTCGCACTTCACAGACTTGCCTATTTAATGTCAAAAAAACCACTACTATTTAAACCTAAAAATGTACTTCCTGTAGTTTTTGGTCCTGCACTGGCAAACTACATGTCAAAAGTTTTACCTGCATTAGGTGTAAATGGAGTAACCCCCAAAACTTATCATAAATGGGTGTCAGTTCTACGCCGAAATGTATTGCCAGAGCTACCTTCTAAATATTCTGAAAATACACCTATGGATGTGATAGAACTAAAAAGGCATCCACTTTGGTTAAATTACTACAAAGAAGAAATTCAAGAACGTACAAAAAGTTCCCGCAAATTGTTTATAGAAAATCTTTCAACCATTGAGGAGTTTGACTTAGTTCTCGATGCGTGGGATTTTTTGGATAACTTACCTCTGATCGCTAGATTATTGAGTTTGATTAGTTGGTCAAAAGGAGAATATTTAATAAATTCTATAAATAAACTTTCTAGTACAAGAATGAAAAAAAGACTTCAAAATATTTTAGAAAAATCTTTTCCTGAATTGTTTATAACTCCTCATTTATTAATCCCTCAAATTTGGAATGACTGCCTTGTAAACAAAGAATTACTATATAAAACTGTAGAAAATCTTGCACCTGGAGAATTCAAAGAGAGTCAACTTAATAGTGTTTGGACTTGGTCCGTAAGGCAGTATCAAAAAAGGTTGGAAAAAACAAATCTATTAGAAAAAGATAGGGTAGAAATAGATGAGCATGGAGATGGTTTAGAAAATAAAAAACAAAATTTGTCTGATGAAAAAGCTTTTTTGGACGAAGAAGATGATACACTATTACTTTTACTATATCAATTAATTATGGGGCCCTTAAAGAGAAAAAATAACCAGATACTTAAATATTCTCATTTAATGCTAGATGAAGCCCAAGATTTTGGAGCTCTAGAATTTCAACTTTTAGTAAGTTTAACCAATGAAAATCAACCAAGTGTAACATTAGCAGGAGATTTAGATCAAAGAATAATGCTTGGTAGAAAAAATGAAACATGGGAAGAATCACTATCTCATTTGACTTTACCAAATGGGAAAAAACCAGATGTTACTGCATTAGAACCACTAAAAATTGGATACCGTTCAACTGCTGAAATAATGGAAATTGCAAAAAATATAATTGGCACATATAGTGTAAATACTGAGTGGAACTCTGCTCGTAATGGAGTCCCAGTTGAATTATTTAGATTCAGAGAAAGAGGTACAATGATAGCATTTCTTTCAGAAATACTTGAAGATTTAACTATTCGAGAACCTCTTGCTAGTGTAGCTGTTTTAGTTCGTTCTCAAGAAACTGCTTTATCACTATATGAAGGCTTACAACGAACAGATATAGCTAATATTCGCCTAATTAGAGATCAAGAATTTTCATTCACACCGGGAATTGATGTGACAAATATTGCCCAAACAAAAGGACTAGAATTTGACACTGTAATCATAGCAGATGTTGACGCGTCAACATATGGCCCTGATATTCGGTCTAGACAATTGTTATATGTTGGAGTTACTAGAGCATCTCATCAATTGTGGCTTTTACATTGTGGCAATAAATCAAACTTGATAGCAGGAATAAAAGAAAATTCTTATTAATTTTTTTAGAAAATTTTTCAGGTATTTCATGAATACTAGAATTAACAAACAAATATTCAATTTAAAAGAGTCTGCTACTTTATACATTAACCAGTTAGCACTTGATTTAAGAGATAAAGGACAAAACATTTGCCACCTTGGATTTGGTGAATCTCCTTTTCCGGTTCCAAAAGCAATGCAAGATGAATTAAGCAATAATGTTCATAAAAAACATTATATTTCTGGAAATGGACTACCTAAATTAAGAAAAGCAATTGCTAAATTCTTTAATAATAAATTTGGATACAACTACTCTTATGAGAATATTTTTATAGGACCAGGAAGTAAAGAGTTGATTTTTCAACTTGTATACTTGTTAGATGGTCCTTTGATGGTGCCCGCGCCAAGTTGGGTTAGTTACGGTCCTCATGCAACTATTAGGTCTAAAAAATTCATTCCAATAAAAACTGATTTCGAGAATGGTTATCGTTTACAGGCTTCAGAATTGGAAAAAATTTGCAAACTTCAAAATAATAGACAAAAGATTTTAATTCTTAATAATCCTTGCAACCCTACAGGAAGTGTACATAAGCCAGGTGAATTAAAGGATATTTCTGAAGTTTGTAGAAAACATGGTGTTATAGTTATTTCTGATGAAATATATGCACTGATAAATTTTGGAAATGAAATTTTTGAGGGAATTGCAAAATATTATCCTGAAGGTACAATTACTACTAGCGGTGTATCGAAAGCTTTTTCAGCAGGAGGGTGGCGTCTTGGCTTTGCAATGATACCAAAAGAATTAAGTATAATTGCAAAACCATTTTCAGCTTTTATCAGTGAAACTTTCAGCTGTGTAAGCGCACCTATTCAGCATGGAGTACTTCCAGCTTTTGAAAATTATGAATTAGTAAAAAATCATGTAGAAAATTGTAGAGATATTCATGGTATCGCAGGAAATTTTTTATATAAAAAATTTAAAGAAATAGGATTAAACTGTCCCAAACCGGAAGGAGCATTTTATTTGTTCCCAGACTTTGAGAATTTTAAAGAACTTTTAAATTCACGTGGGATTGTATCAAGTAATGAATTATGTAAAGTACTTTTAAAAGAAGCCCACGTCGCGCTTCTTCCTGGATCTAATTTTTATATGAATGAAAATTTTTTTGCTGTTCGTGTAGCAAGTGTAGATTATAATGGGGCAAAAGTATTAAAGGATTTTTTAAAATATGATAAATTTAACGAAGAAACATGTTTAAAAATATTTCCTAACTTATCAAAAGCATGCGATAATATCGATTCATGGTTGAAAAATAATGTATAAAAACATCATTACATAATTCAAAATATAATTTTTTTTAAATTACCATCTGATGAAATTAATTACAGGTTATTTAGGTCAAGATTTACAACTTGAAGCGAGCCTTTCAACTAGTGAAAGCCTTCGGATTGATTGTACTTACGTGGGAAATATTTCAAGTGAAAACATAATTATTGTTGGAGAATTTGGTAATATAAGAGGAGATATTAAAGCACCTGTAGTTAGAGTTGATGGTCAGGTACATGGTAATTTAAAAGCTAGCAAACTAGTGGAACTAATGAAAAATGCAAGAATAAAAGGGAATATTTTCACTCCAGTTGGTGGTTTAGAAATGAGAATAGGAAGTAACTTTGAAGGAAATTTTATAATGGATACATCTGGATAATATTTTTGAAAGACTTGTGAATTAAGCAATGGATTGTTTTTGATTTGATTTTGGGATGTCCAACACACTAATCTCAGATTCTTTTTTTATGGGAATGTTTGGTGCTAACTTCGACGAATAAGTTTTAGAAGCTGTATTACTTTCTGCTTGCATTAATTCGGCAAATTTAGGCAATTTTAAAAACTTGAATAATCTTGGTAATTCTTCTTCATTTCTTATTTTTTCTTTAATTATTTCAGGAAGATTATCTATATTTTTTAATTCTATACTTTCAGCTTCCGGCTGTTTCAAAAGCATCTTTCTGTCATCTTCTCCCATTAATTCAATTTGATTTTTTACTGCACCAACAAATCCATCAACAGCTGCATCTGGTAATTTTTGTTGAAAAATTAAATTTTCGATTCTTGAGAGTACTTTTAAATATTGAGAAGTTTCATTTCTCTCAGCTCCTTTTACAAAATTTTCATTTTCATGAATTTTTAAGTTGTCTGAATTGTTAATTTTTGAAGAAGTTTTATCATTACCCGCTACTTGTCTCTCCAAGCCTGATTGTTTTTGAGGAATTGTTTTTGAAGAGACTTGCATAACTAAATTATTCTTAATAAGATTTTTTAAGATTTTAAAGTTACAATCCCGGCATTCAAGTATTGAGCCAATTTTTAAGTTTTTTAATTAAATTCCAGCTTGATTTAAAATCAAATTTTCTTGAATATTAGAATGAGATTTTGATAATTTTTTTGATTCTGAATTAAACAGTTAAATACAATTTAATAGATTTAAACTAATTTATGCTAATTATTCCAGCTATTGATTTGAGTGAGGGGCGATGTGTTAGGCTAATTCAGGGTAAAGCCAACTCAGAAACTGTATACTCTAAAAATCCCACTGCCATGGCCATGAAATTTGAACAGGCTGGTGCAAAAAGAATACATTTAGTTGATTTAGATGGAGCTTTCAAGGGTAAATCCGTCAACAAAGATTGTATCAGAGCTATAGTTAAAAACGTATCAGTTCCAGTACAAGTGGGAGGAGGAATTCGTAAAGAAGAAGATATTGAAAGAATGTTTGATCTTGGAGTTAAATCAGTAATTGTAGGAACTTTAGCAGTTAAAAAACCTAAAATTTTGGAAAATTCTATAAAACGTTATCCAGGAGAAAAAATTATTCTTGGGATTGATATGCTAAAACGTAAAATTGCAATACAAGGATGGCAAAAAGAAACTTCAATTGATGATGTAGAATTTGCAAAAAGATGGAGAGAGACTGGTATACAAAGAGTTGTTTTCACAGATATTTCGCGAGATGGCATGCTTAAAGGTACGAATATTTTAGCACTGAAAGATTTTGCAAATCGTTCTAAATTAAAAGTTGTAGCGTCCGGAGGAATCTCTTCTATTGCCGATCTTAATCAAATTAACCATCTGAAAGATTATGGAGTTGATCAAGTAATAATTGGAAAAGCTATCTATGAAGGAAAAATCCATCTAGAAGATATATTTGAATGTTAGCTCGCAGAATAATTCCATGTCTCGATATTAAGGAGGGAAGAGTAGTAAAAGGTATCAATTTTTTAAATTTACGTGATGCTGGTGATCCTGTAGAACTTGCACAACGTTACAACAGGCAATCTGCTGACGAACTTGTATTTCTTGATATCAATGCGACTAAAGAAAATAGAGGAACAACGATTTCTCTCGCTACTCGTTTGGCACGTGAATTGTTTATACCATTTACTATAGGGGGTGGAATTTCATCCATCGAGGATATTCAAGCTCTTGTGACTGCTGGGGCAGACAAAGTTTCAATAAATTCGTCAGCTATAAGAAATCCTAATTTAATTACAGAAGCGGCAAAGCGCTTTGGTTCTCAGTGTATTGTGCTTGCAATTGATGCAAGAAAACGTAATCATATACATCCCAAAAATAAATCTAGCATACAACAATCTACTTGGGAAGTATTTAGCCACGGTGGAAGTCGTCCTACAAACATAGAAGCATTGGAATGGGCTAAGGAAATGGAGAATCGTGGTGCAGGAGAAATTTTGCTAACTAGTATGGATAATGATGGAAAAAAGGATGGATTTGATATAGAATTAACTTCTACTATAAGTGAAAATCTAAATATACCTGTCATTGCATCTGGTGGCGCAGGATATTTAAAACACTTTAGAGATGCATTCAGCCAAGGGAAAGCAGATGCTGTTCTTGCAGCTTCAGTATTTCACTATGGGAAATATACTGTTTCGCAGGTTAAAGAATATCTGAGTAAATACGATATACCAGTGCGTATTGTTTAAAATATATTTTTTAAAATAAATTATGTTTTTAGGTATAAAATACAATAGATTACATGAATTTTTTTCATTTATATTATTTGCAATTTTATTTGAAAGTTCTGGTTTTGTTCTAGCAAATGATGAAAGTCACAGTCGAAATGTGAATAAGAGAGTTCAATCAATTGCTAGTGGTAAATTAAAATTAGATAAATCATCATACTCTGTTGCTAGAGTTAGATTTTCCACACCTAACCCAGAATTGCTTACACCTCAATCCTCTTCCAAAAACTATGAGACAATATCTCCTAAAACACTCGTAAAGTTAAGATTTTCTCCTCTTTATTATCAGCAAAAAAAGTTTGGTAAGCAAATTATACGAGGTACATATGCATCTAACTCAAAAGGACGTGCAAAATCATTTAATGTAGACACTAATGGTGTAAAAAGATTTTGCAACACTAATGCTACTACACATTTTTGTATCAGAGAAGGAGCAAATACTATACGATACATGGGGAACACTCCACGAAAACATGCCAGAAATATTGATTTCAGTGATAAAAACATCTTCCACAAAAGACAAGAATCAAAAAATTTTGCACAGCAATTATTAAAGCAGTCTAATCGCTAAAATAATGCAAAAAAATCATAAAAATTTAATTAGACTAGCAGACACATTTACAATGCGTGAAATGGACAAACGCGCAATTGAAAAATTTGGGCTCAATGGATTGGTTTTAATGGAAAATGCGGCTCGCAGTGTAGCAGATTGGCTGGAACGAAATAAATTAAAAAATGAATCTGAAACACTTGTTGTCGTTTGTTGTGGTAAAGGTAACAATGGTGGAGATGGCTTTGCAATCGCAAGACTTTTGACCAACAGAGGTTATAATGTTTCTGTAGTTGACTCTGGCATAGCAAAAAAACAAAATGCAAGAGAGAACCAAATTATCTGGGAGAAGTTTGGCGAAAGCGCATCTTTCCCAGATTCAAATGCCACTCGCTTGATAGAAGAAGCAGATGTCCTTATAGATGCTATATTTGGAATTGGGATAGACCAGAATGTTGAGGGTGCTTACCGAGAATGGATTGAAATTTTCAACCTCAACAAAAAAGCCTTAAAGATTGCTGTTGACATTCCTTCAGGAGTTTCGACTGATGATAGTAAAATTTTCGGTATAGCGGCCGAATGTGATCACACTATTACTTTTCAAAAAGGTAAACCTGGTTGTTACCAATATCCAGGGTTGCATTACTGTGGATTTATACATATAGCCGACATATCAGTTCCCGAATATTGGCCCGAATTTAATAATTCGAAAAAAGATGAAGATAACCAAATTATATATCAACCAAAGACATTTTTGTTAACTAATAAATTTGTCAGGAATCTATTGCCAAAAAAACTTCCTGATTCCCACAAAGGTTCTTCTGGTAATTTGTTAACTATCTGCGGCTCTATTGGTATGAGTGGAGCCGCAAGCCTTGCAAGTATGGGAGGACTAAAAAGTGGTGCAGGTGTGGTAAAAGCATGTGTTCCAAATGAATTAAGAGACAACCTTCCAGGTCAAACTGGAGAAATTATAACAACTAGTCCAAAAAATGCCTCTGAATATTTTTCTGAAGAACATGCAGATTTCGTCGAACAACTTGCATTAGTTAGTGATGCTGTTGTTATGGGATGTGGACTAGGAGTCAATTCCCAAACAGCAAAATTTGTTCAAAAACTTTCAAAACATATAAAGGGGCCCTTGCTAATTGACGCAGATGGATTAAACAATTTGGAAAAGACTAATCTGTCTGAAAGACTCGATATTTCAATTATAACTCCCCATCCCTTAGAATTATCACGACTCTGTGGAAAAAGTGTTACAGAAATCCAAGAAAATAGAATTGCAACAGTTAGGAAATTATCAAGAGAATGGAATGTAGTTTTATTGTTAAAAGGAGCTTATTCAATAATAGGAACTCCTGAATCAGAAATTTTTATAAATCCTACAGGTAATCATGCTCTTGCGACAGCAGGCTCTGGAGATGTGTTAAGTGGTTTTATTGGAGGTTTTCTCGCACAGGGGCTCTCACCTTTGAATGCAACTCTTATAGGTTCTTATATTCATGGTCTGGCAGCAGAATGTTTTACTGAAAAAACAAATTCAGACCAAATGGTTGCAAGTGATCTATTTGAAGGGCTGAAAATGGCAAAGAATTTAATAAAAAATGAAAAGTAATTATAAATTAAATAGTTATTTTTTTGACAAAATCTATTTTAAAAAAATTAATTATAAAAAATATTATGTCTCTTGAATCTAATACTTCTGAACTACATTTATTAGGAAGCCAGAATTTTTTGCATCCTTTCACTGATCCTAAATCAATACTTAAAGATGGCTCAAGAATAATTTCTCGAGCAGAAGGTATATATCTTTGGGATTCAGAAGGGGAAAAAATACTCGATGCAATGGCTGGACTTTGGTGTGTCAATGTTGGTTATGGTCGAGAAAAACTTGCAAAAGTAGCATTCGAACAATTAAGAATCTTGCCTTATTATAACAGTTTTTTCAAAACAACAACACCACCAACAATTTCTCTCTCAAAGAAATTAGTTGAAATTACACCTGAAAACTTCAACCATGCTTTTTTTACAAACTCTGGTTCAGAAGCAAATGACACAGTAATCAGGACAGCAAGAAGATATTGGCGTTTATTAAACAAACCTAAAAGGCGAGTGATTATAAGTCGTAAGGAAGCCTATCATGGAAGCACTATAGCTGCTGCTAGTTTGGGTGGACAAAGTTTTGCTCACGAAATGGATGGGCTTCCAATTCCGGACATTGTTCATATAGACTGTCCATATTGGTATAGACAAGGAGGAGATTTAACTCCTGAAGAGTTTGGAATTAAAAACGCACAAAATTTGGAAAAAAAAATTAATGAAATAGGATCAGAAAACGTTGCTGCATTTATTGGAGAACCAATTCAAGGGGCAGGAGGATTG
>CACIWU010000005.1 GCA_902590435.1 uncultured SAR324 cluster bacterium
CTCAATTTCTAATGAAATGTTTATTCCTTTCTGAATTTTTACAATGTCTTTCTGACTAAGATTAGTGATGATTTTAGCAGCAATTTTCATTTTATTTCCGAGTTTTTTACCTAAAGTTTTATAATTGGCTTTTGCACTCAAGTTTACAAGTTCTTCTTCATTAGAGGTGATTAAAAGTTCTTTAATGTTTAGTTCATTGGTAATTAAATCAGCTAATTTTTCCAAAACTATTTTTGCTTTCGGATCCCGCGTTACAAGAAAAATTTTTGGCAGAGGTTGTCGTATTTTAAGCTGGTGTTTAGCTCTAAGAGCTCTTCCCATAGAAACAGCTGAAAGAACAATATCCATTTGTTTTTCCAATTCAATGTTTCTAAAATTTGGATCTACTTCTGGAAATAATGCCAAATGTACACTCTTGTGATCTGTATCTTTTCGAAGTGACATGAATATTCCATCTGCTATATATGGTATGAAAGGAGCTATTATTTTGCTGAATTCTATTAAAACATTATAAAGTGTTGCATATGCAGCTAGTTTGTCCTGCCCTTGACCTGCTTTCCAAAAACGTCTTCTGCTTCGGCGAATATACCAATTTGTTAACAGGTCTATAAATCCCACAAATGGTGCTACAGAACGATTTAGATCGTAGTCATCCATTTCCTTTTTAACCTCTTTAATAAGTTTCTGTAATCTTGAAAGAATCCAGAGATCCATTGGATTATTTTTAATAACTGAAAGATTTTCTGAGGTTGGTTCCCATTCGTCAATTTTTGCGTATGTTGTAAGAAAAGATAATGCATTCCATAATGGTAATAGTTGTTGCCTTGTTGTTTCTATCAAACCTTTTTCAGAAAAACGTAAATCTTCACCACGAACGGCAGGACTGTTAAGCATATATAGACGAATAGCATCAGCTCCATATTTGTTTAACATTTCATTGGGATCTGGATAATTTTTGAGTCTTTTGCTCATTTTTTTACCGTCTTCAGCTAAAATCAATCCATTGACAATGCAATTATTAAAGGCTGGTGTATCAAACAATGCAGAGCCTAATACTGATAAAGTGTAAAACCATCCACGTGTTTGATCCAATCCCTCGCAAATAAAATCTGCTGGGAAATTTGATTCAAAAAGCTCTTTATTATCAAAAGGATAATGCTCTTGTGCATATGGCATTGAACCTGATTCAAACCAACAATCCAGTACTTCTGGCACTCTTTTATATTTTGTCCCGTCCTTTTCAAAAAATATTTTGTCAACAAAATGTTTGTGAATATCTATTATTTTTTGACCTGAAATGTTTTCCAATTCGGCAACGCTACCTATACATAATAATTTCCCATCTTCACTTTTCCAAACTGGAAGAGGGGTGCCCCAAAAACGATTTCTGCTGATGGCCCAGTCACGAGCATTTTCTAGCCACTTCCCAAAACGGCCATCACGAATGTGATTAGGAACCCAATGTACTGTTTTATTATGAAAGACCATTCTATCCTTAATTTTTTCAACATTTACAAACCAAGTTGATATAGGTTTGTAAATTAAAGGAGTGTCAGTGCGCCAGCAAAAAGGGTAACTATGATTAACCGTCTCATGAAGGAATATTTTTTTTTCTATTTTTAGATGTTGAATAATTTTTTTTTCTGCATCTTTGATATTAATTCCAGAAATGAAACCCATAAAATTTTTGAAATTACCTTCTTCATCAACAGGGTCAAATATTGGAATTCCTTCACGTTTGAATATTCTTACGTCATCCTCACCAAAACACGCTAAATGTACTATCCCTGTTCCACTCTCGTCGCTTACATAATCATCAATCTGCACAGTCCAAGTGTTAGTAAGGTCAACATGTTTTCTAGCAAAATCAAATAGAGGTTCGTATGTTATTCCCTTCAAATCAGATCCTAAAAATTCATCTAGCACCTTATAACTTCCATGCTTGAAATATGAATCAATACGACTTTTTGTAAGAATGTATCTGTCTCCACTTTTTTGATCTTTTATTGTACAATATTTAAGTTTGGGACCAACACATAATGCCATGTTAGAGGGTAAGGTCCATGGAGTTGTAGTCCATGCTAGAAGATGTAGATTGTCTTCTCCATTAATTTTGAAACGCATTGTAACTGAAGGATCCTGAATATCTTTATAATTCAAGTTTGCTTCAAAGTTAGAAAGTGGAGTAGAAACTCTCCATGAATATGGAACCACTTTCACCCCTTCATATATGAGGCCTTTCTCCCAGAGACGTTTGAAAACCCACCATACAGACTCCATAAAATCAATATCCATAGTTTTATAATCATTTTCAAAATCAACCCAACGAGCCATTCTTTCAACAGTTTCACGCCATTCTCTTGTGTAACGTAAAACAATTGAGCGGCATTCTTCGTTAAAGTTTTCTTCTCCAAAATTTTCAATTTCATGTCGTCCATTTAGTTGAAGAGATTGCTCAACCTCATATTCTACAGGCAATCCATGAGTGTCCCAACCAAAACGTCTTTCCACTCTATAGCCTTGCATTGTTTTGTATCGTGGTATTACATCTTTGATCGTTCCTGCCAAAAGATGACCGTAATGTGGAAGTCCTGTGGCAAAAGGCGGCCCATCATAAAAACTGAAAGATTTTTTTTCTGAACGTTCATCAATGGACTTTTGAAAAATATTTTCTTTCCGCCAGAAATCTAATATGCTTTCTTCCAACTCAGGAAATCCTAGCGTCGTGTTAACTTCTTTCATGTTATTGAGTTTATTTGTTATTTAATTACTAATAGTGTAAGTCTAATTTGAAATATTTATTTGTTTGAGAAGATGATCAAGATCTAGGGATTTCCCTAGAGAATCGAACAGCAAGATGAAAATAATCCATTGCTAATGAACTTAATTCCTCATTCTGTTGTGCAACTTTCATTTCACATGTTTTAACTCCCTGTTTAAGTGCACAATAAGTTTGAAATAAAGGAAGCATTTTTAACAAATCTTGATCCTTAGAAATCTCAATATATTGTTTCAAAAAAGTTTTAAGTAGAGTATTTTTATTTTTGCGAGCTAATTCTACGGTTAGAGATGAAACGTCATTTGCTACATCCATAACAGCGAATTTCTTTTGAACTTCCTGAGGACTGATAAAAAAAACCTGATTCCTATTAACAAAAATATGTTCAGGTAAAAAAGCACCGTGTCCGAAAACAACCTTTCCATTTCTGAGACGCCTATTGAAAAGTCGCTTGTTCTCATCTATAAATTTTTCCAATGGATGTCTAATCATATCCAAAATAGGTTGAGTTTTAGATGATTCAAAGTATCGCTTCATTTGAAAAAGTACGTCATCACATAGTGCTCTAAAAGCTTCGGGTTTTGCAGTATCTGCAGATTTGTCTTTTGCCGAAGATATTGAATGTATTTCTGCAATTCGGTTAGCAATTTTAACAACAATCTCTTCCGAAATGGTGTTTTTATCTAAAAGTTGACTAAGTTGATTTTTTTCTGGAAGAGCTTCCATTTTTAATGAATACTCAACAGGAACACCTGATTCCCCGCCAACTTTAATATTTCCTCTTGTTTCCATGATTGGCAGTACTTCTAAATTCCAATCAGGATTAAAATGTTTGCTAAGCTTACATTCTTCGTGACAAAATGCTTCTTTTATCGCTAATGTTGAATATTCATTACCCGTCTTTTTTATTTTGTAAATAAAATTATCTGATCTAAACAGATAAGAAGTAGACGTTTCAATCAAATTTATCTTTTTAGTTTTAATGCCATACGCGGATGGTTTTGATAATGCCTTTACCAATTCTGAATTTTTGAATGACATAGTTCTTTAAGAGAAACGAGCAATTTAATGATTAAAAAAACAAAAAATACGATAAAAATAAAGATCTTATATATTATCATTATTTACATTTTTTTCCTAAGAATTAGCAGAAAAAAAATATAATGTATTAATTGTGAAAAGTGATTTTCAGACTTTATTAATAAAATTAAAATACTTTAAAATTAAATATTAAGAATGTGACCTAGTTTATTTTTTTTTGTGTGCATGTAACTTTTATTGCCTGGATTACTTGGAATTTCGAGAGGGATCCTTTCTAATACTTCTAACCCATGACCTTGAACTCCAACAATTTTTCGAGGATTATTTGTCATTAGTTTCATCTTCCGAACTCCCAAAAGATATAACATTTGCGCTCCCATTCCATAATCTCTTAAATCAGCTTTAAAACCTAATTTATGATTTGCTTCAACAGTATCAGCTCCATCTTCTTGTAATTTATAAGCCCGAAGTTTATTAATCAATCCTATACCTCTGCCCTCTTGAGGCAAATAAAGAATTACTCCTTTCCCTTCCGATTGAACTTTTTCCATTGCAGCATGTAGTTGAGGTCCACAATCACAACGAAAAGAACCAAAAACATCACCTGTGAGACATTCAGAGTGAACTCTTACAAGTATTGGCTCATTTTCTTCCCATGATCCTTTGATCAAAGCCACATAGTCGCTGTCATCTAGAACACTTTGAAATCCTACAACTTTAAATTCTCCAAATTTTGTAGGCAAAACTGCTTCTGCTTTTTTTACTACTAGTGTTTCGTTTTGTTTTCTATATTTTATTAAATCTTTTATAGTGATTATTAAAAGTTTGTGATGTTTTGCAAATTTTATCAAATCAGGAACTCTGGCCATAGTTCCATCTTCGTTCATAATTTCACAAATTACTCCTCCGGGAGACATTTTAGCCATTCTAGAAAGGTCTACAGCAGCTTCTGTGTGACCTGCCCTTCGCAACACTCCTCCCTCACATGCAAGTAGAGGAAAAACATGTCCTGGACTGCGAATGTCGCCAATTTTAGCCTTCGGATTTATTGCAGCTTTGATTGTCTTGGCTCTATCAGATGCAGATATCCCGGTTGTTACTCCCATTGAAGCTTCAATACTAACAGTAAAATTGGTTCCCAATGCTGAATTGTTGTTATTTACCATTAGAGGTAAATTTAATTTTTTTACTGTTTTAGCTTCAAGTGGGAGACATATGAGTCCTCTTCCATATTTAGCCATGAAATTAATTATTTCTGGAGTTGCAGATTCAGCTGCACAAATGAGATCTCCCTCATTTTCTCTATCTTCATCGTCAACGACTACAACTAATTCTCCACGTGCAATTGATTTAATTGCATCTTCAATTAAATCAAAATTTTTTTCATTATTTCTCATTATCAAATTATTATTAATTTTTTTATACTATTGATAAATTAAATATTAATATTATTATTTAAATTTTACTAGAACCAAGAAGTCTTTTCCAACTGGCGTAATTGAAATTATTTCAGTTTGTAAAATTTTTTCTAAATTACCTATATTTAAGTTTCCGCACCATGAAAGAGAGTCCTGCCCTCCAATTATTTTTGGTGCGATAAACAATGCAATATTGTTCACACAATGGCTTTTTAGGAAGCTCGCGTGAATTATGCTTCCACCTTCTACCAATAAATTCTTGATTCCAAATTTTCTAAGTTCTGACAAAACCCAGAGAATCTCTGGGGTTTCACTTGGAGCTTCAATAATTTCTAAATTAGATAATTTTGGCCAAACTTTACGGCGAGCTTTATTACCCTTGAAAATTATAACAGGGACACCGTCATTTTTAAATACTTGGCTTTGTCTTGGAATACGTGCATTTGAATCTAAGACTATTCTTATTGGAGATTCCCCATCAATAATATTTCTAACATTTAATTGAGGATCGTCAGCTAAAACTGTATTTATTCCAACTAAAATTGCATCGTTTTTATTCCTTAATTCATGTACTTCCCTCCTTGCTTTTTCCCCAGTTATCCATTTCGATTTGCCAGATGCAGTCGCAATTTTCCCATCTAAGGATATTGCTGCTTTTAAAGTGACATTAATTTCTGTGATGTTTTTCATCAGAATATTAGATAAGATCCTTTATTAAACTATTTTAAAACTAATAATTAAAAAACAACTATATTTCAATTTGTGATAAATTCTATAGATATTAAGATAAAACAACAAGGGTTATCAAATTTAAAAACGGGTTACAATCATTTAAACTAAAATAATTTTTATAATTTAAAAAATCATTCAAAAGATTTTAATATTGAGGGTTTAAAAACAATCAATAATCATAAAAGTAATAAAAATATAATATTTTTAATTGAAAAAAATCAAAAAAATCATGTCTGCAATTGGTTTAGGAATAGATACTACTTTTGATGATACTTCTGTAGCTATTCTTTTTGGAAAAAGTGAAATATTAGCAAATCTTACACTTTCTCAATTTGAGGATCATGAAGAATTTGGAGGAGTTGTTCCTGAAAGGGCATCTCGAAAACATCTTGAGGTCATACACCATTTAATTTCAAAAGCTTTGAAAGAGGCTGGTATAGATTTCAAGGAAATTGATTATATTGCAGTTTCAAACTATCCAGGATTGTTAGGTTCTTTATTGGTTGGATTAATGGTAGCAAAAAGTTTAGCATTTGCACTAAAATGTCCTTTGATTGGAGTAAATCATGTTGAGGCTCATCCTTATGCTAATGTTCTTACATATGGAGAAATAAAGTTCCCTATACTTCATTTAGTTGTTGCAGGAGGACACACATTACTTATGAATGCCAAAGAGCATTTCGATTATAAAATTGTTGGTCAAAGTCTAGACGATGCTGCGGGTGAATGTGTGGATAAAGTAGCTAAAATGTATGGATATCCAATGCCTGGAGGTCCAATTGTGGACAAAGCTGCTCTAGAATATCCCGGAGATGCTTTTTCTTTTCCTCGTCCTCTCATGCATAAAAAAGATCACAATTTTTCATTCAGTGGTTTGAAAACAGCCATGTTGAGATTTGTTGAAAATAATTCAAAAAAATTTTATACAAGAAATAATTATTTAAATTTAGATGAGAGAGAAGGCCCTGTTCTATCCTCTTTTTTTCAAAGTGTGATAGACGTTCTAATATACAAAACTTTCAAGGCAGCTGAAAAATTTGAATTAAAAAATATTTCAGTATCTGGTGGATTGGCGGCTAGCAAGAAGCTAAGATTAGCTTTTGAAGAAGAGGCTGCAAAAAAAAACATAGATCTTTTTTATCCTCCACCCAAACTTTGTACTGACAATGCTGCTATGGTAACTTGCCTTGCCGCTCATAGATATGAAGTTAAGCAGTTTGATGATTTGGATCTAGAAGCATTCCCAAATCTTATTTGAATTTGAACAATTAAACATTTCTAAAAATTGGAGTACTTGCCCATGAAAGACCAACACCAAATCCAGAAAGAATTGCGACTTTCATTTCTAGATTATTGAATTCATTTGCAAGAATCATTGGAACTGAAGAAGAAACCGTGTTGCCATAATTATTAGAGTTGAAAGGACATTTATTTCGGGGAACACCAAGTTTATCTGCTATTGAGTTTACTATATGGAGACTTCCTTGATGTAGTAGAAAAAGATCTATTTTTTCGATGGATAGATTGTTTTCTTTAATTGTTTTTAAAATATTTTTCGGAATTACCCTTACAGTAAAAGAGAAAACTGCACGTCCATTCATTTGGAGAAGACCATTATCACTTACAATTATACCTTCTTTTTTTGTACCGTCTGACCCAAAAATAAATTTTCCCAATTCAAAAACTGGTTTATTCGTCATTAATGTAACAGTAGCTCCGTCTCCAAATAATGTCGCCGTCTTTTTGTCGTTATTATTAATGATTTTTGAATATGGGTCTGCAGTAAAAAGTAGTCCTTTTTTTAATCCGTTAGATTCCATGAAAGATTTAATTATAGAAAGTCCATAAACATAACCGGAACAACCTAAAGAAATGTCAAATGCAGCACAGTCTCGAGGAAACGAAAGTTTTTCATGAATAATTGCGGAAGTGTGAGGAATTCCATGTCCATCAGGATTTTGAGTACATACGATCAGACAATCGATTTCTTTAGATGTAATTGAATTTTGTTTTTTTAAATTTTTCCAAGCTTGGACACAAAGATCAGAAGTTTCTTGTTCCATTGACTTTTTCGACAACTCTCTGAAACCTATTTTTTCATGAACAAAAGATTCATTCATATCAAATTTTTCTAAGGATTTCAAATTTGATGTCCGATTTTCTGGTAAATAAGTCCCAACTTCATTTATGCCAATCATATTTTTTTATTTTTCCTTAGAAAATGGTTTCCCTATAGCTCTAGGGGCAACAGCTTTACCGACAAAGCCAGCCAAAATGACAACCGTAAGTACATATGGTGACATTTCCAATATACTATCCAATAGTTTCACTGGAACAAAATCTTTCAATATTTCAGATATCTCAGGTTTGTCTTTTATAGCAAATAAAATAGAAAATGCTAAGCATGCGAACATTGCATAGAAAGGTCTCCAGTTCCCAACAATCATTGCTGCCAATGCTAAATAACCTTTCCCAGCTGACATATCTTTTACAAAAAATCCTAAATGTGCTGTAGAGAGATAGGCACCAGACATCCCTCCTAGAATTCCGTTTAAAATAAGAGCCTGGTAACGTATTTTATTAACCGATATTCCAGTAGTGTCTACTGCTAAAGGGTTTTCACCCGTGGCTCTAAGCCGTAAACCAAAACTACTTTTAAATACCAACCATGCAGTTAAAGGTACACTTAAAAAAGCAATGTAAACTAAAATGTTATGACCACTTATTAATTCAAAATATATTTTTCCTAATATTGGAAAATTTTTTAAAACTTCTGAAAAAGGTAATTCAATCGGTAGGAATCGTGCCTCTTTTGGGAGTTGTGGAGTTGTTCCACCCATACCAAACCATGCATTCGCAAGAACAACCGTCAAGCCCATCGCAAAAATATTAATAGCAACACAAGAAACTACTTGATTACCTTTTTTTGTTACGCTGGCATATCCATGAATTAATGAAAAAATTATACCGATACAAATAGAACCTATGAGCCCAATCCACGCAGATTGACTCCAATGAGCAACTGTAGCTGCAACAAAAGCCCCACCTAACATTTTCCCTTCCAATCCAAAATCTATAACTCCAGATCTTTCTGCAAAAATACCTCCCATTGCGGCAAAAACAAATGGCACTGAAATCCTAAGTGTTCCATCTAATATTAATATTAAATCATTCCACATAAAAATTCTTTCAATATGCTATTCTAACAGCTAATCAGAATAATTTAGTTACATTAATTTTTGGCAAAAAATGTTTTACAATATTTTCTATTTGTGGTCTGAAAAGATTTTCAAGTGCTCCAGCAAATAGTATTACCAAACCTTGAATAAGAACAACCATATGTCGATCTATAGATTGAACTTCAAAAGAAAGTTCTGCTCCACCCTGATAAAGAATCCCAAATAATAGCGAGGCCAAAAGAATACCCAAAGGATGATTTCGGCCAATCAGAGAAACTGCAATTCCAGTGAATCCTATCCCTTCTTGAAAATTTAGCATTATTCTGTGACTAGATCCCATAATTTCATTGATACCTACAAACCCCGATAATCCTCCACCAATAGTCATAGCAATAACAATGTTCCGAGATACATTTATTCCTGCATAAATGGCTGCCGATTCGCTCGTCCCAACGGTTCTCAATTCATATCCCCAGCGGGTATACCAAATAAAACGCCACACCAAAAATAAACAAACTAAGGCAAAGAAAAATGTTCCATTTAGAGGAGTTTGGGTTATTATTATTCCAAACCAGTCAAATATTTCATGCATTTGAGGAATCCAAACTTTTTCAGCAAAAACTCTTGATTCAGGAGACATTTTTTCGGGAGGTCTTAGAACATGTGATAGGAGGTATACCATGACTACTGAAGCTATAAAATTGAACATAATTGTTGTTACAACCTCATGACTACCATGCCTACCTTTTAAATATCCTGGAATAGCTCCCCAAAGTCCCCCAAAAATTATTGAAACTACTACTGCTAATGGAAATACCAGCAAAAGTGGCCAGTTTTCAAACCAAAGACATATCAATCCAACAGCCATCCCTCCAATATATGCCTGTCCCTCTGCACCAATATTGAACAATCCACAATGGAAACACACTGCAAATGCTAACCCAGTAAAAATGAAATTTGTGGTGTAATAAAGAGTGTATCCCAAACCTTCTTCATAACCAAAAGCACCATATAGCATTGTTTTTAAGGCAAACCAAGGATCTTCGCCAAGAGACCAAATTACGATACCAGAAATAATAAAAGCAACTAAAAGATTGGTTGTTGTAATTAGAGTAACTATAATATTGTTAGTTCTGCTTTCTTTCATAACGCCTCTTTTTTTATTCCTGCCATTAGCAATCCAATTTCTCTTTCACTTGCGTTATTAGCCAAAATTTCTCCCATAATTTGACCTTCAAACATTACTAATATTCGATCACTCAAAGATAGTATTTCATCTAATTCAACAGAAACGAGTAAAACAGCCTTACCTGCGTCACGCATATCAATTATTTGTCGATGTATAAATTCAATTGCTCCTATGTCAACCCCTCTAGTTGGTTGACCAACTACCAATAATTTCGGATCTCTAGCTATCTCACGAGCTAAAACCAGTTTTTGTTGATTCCCTCCAGAAAAAAGAGATACTTTCAAAAAAGGATTATCCGGCCTTACATCAAAATGTTTCATATTCTTTTCACAGGATTTAACGATTGCAACTTTGTCCATTTCTAAAAATCTGTTATATGAGGGATCTTTATGGTAGCCTAAAATAACGTTTTCGTTAGCAGAAAATTCTGTCACTAACCCTCTACGTTGTCTATCTTCAGGAACATGTCCTATTCCTAATTTCCTCATAACAGCTGAATCAACATTCATATCATTTGTGATTATTTTTTTGTTGATATGGATTCTTCCATTTTGCAAGGGCCTTATTCCAGTTATTAAATCCATTAATTCTGACTGACCATTTCCTGAGACACCCGCAATCCCCAAAATTTCGCCGGAATGTACTTCAAAGTTAACATCTTTTACTCTTTGAACATATGAATCATCAACTAAGTTTATGTTTTCAACTTTTAAAATTACTTCACCTGGTTTTGCTGGTTCTTTGTCAATTCGGAGTATTACTTTCCTACCAACCATTAGTTCAGCCAAGTCTTCCTTGTTTGTCTCAGATGTTTGTCTGTGAGCAACCATTTTACCACCACGCATTACAGAGACATTATCAGTTATTGCCATGATTTCTCTGAGTTTATGCGTAATAAAAATTACTGTTTTTCCTTGATCACGTAACTCAGACAGAATACGAAATAAATGGTCTGCTTCCTGTGGAGTGAGTACACCTGTAGGCTCATCAAGAATAAGTATTTCTGCACCACGGTATAGTGCTTTAAGAATTTCAACCCTTTGCTGAAGTCCAACAGGTAGTGTATTGATAGTTGCATTAATATCAACCTCAAGGTGGTATTCTTTTTCAATATAGCTTAATTCTTTTGAAGAACGGTCTAAAGATTCAGTCAGAGAGAATCCGGATTCAGTTCCAAGTATAATATTTTCCAATACTGAAAAATTGTCAACAAGCATAAAATGCTGATGGACCATACCAATACCAGCAGAAATAGCATCGTAAGCACTTCGAATTAAAGTTTGTTTACCATGAATATTTATTTCACCTGAATCTGCTTGATAAAATCCATATAGGACACTCATTAATGTTGATTTACCTGCACCATTTTCACCAATTATTCCGTGTATTGTTCCAGCCTTGACTTTAAGAGATACGTCTTTATTAGCGCAAATTTTCCCGAAATTTTTATTAATTTTTTCAAGTTCTATTGCTAAATTAGACATTATGTGGTGCTTTTGGAAGAAGTGTTAATGATGGTTACCAGAGATATCATTTCAACATAATTTTTATAATCTTGAGAGTCGTTCTAAAATCAATTGGAAAAACCCATCTGCATTAATTTGATTTATAAAAATTGCGTTAGGAGTACGATCAGTAACATTCCACCAGTCAACTACTGACATACCAATTGTGAATTCGGAATTTATTTCTACTTCAACGTTGACATGTCTTCCTTCAAAAAGATCTGGTTGAATTAGATATGCGATTACGGTGGGGTCGTGAAGGGGCCCTCCATTAGATCCATATTTTTCTTTATCAAACCTTTCATAATAGCTTAGCATCCCGTATGCAGCATCTCCAATTGGTGTACCTAAATCTCTCAAATTATATAGCCATTTTCTTTGCATTAAAGCTTTATGTGTAACATCAAGTGGCAACATCACTATTGGACGTCCACAACTTAATACTATTTTAGCTGCGTGAGGATCTACAAAAAAATTAAACTCAGCCGTTGGAGTTATATTCCCGCCTTCAAAAAAACCTCCACCCATAAGTACTATTTTATTAATTTTAGGAAGTATTTCGGGTTTTTTTGTAATTGCCAAAGCGATATTCGTTAATGGAGCAAAGCAGCATATTGTTACAGAATCGTCTTTGGCATTCATTAGAGTTTCAATCGTCCAGTCAACACCATGTTCTTTCTGTAATGAAAACTTAGGCAATGGAAGATTTACTCCATCCAAACCCGTCTTCCCGTGGACATGCTCAGCTGTAACTAGAGGACGAATTAGAGGCCTAGAACATCCTGCAAAAACTTTAGTTTCTGGTTTATTAGCCAATTCGCAAAGCATTCTTGCATTTTTGGAGGTTAATTCTAATGGTACATTACCTGCTACAGTAACAATTCCTAAAACATTAAGTTCTTCTGGTGATGCTAATGCTAACAGAATACCAATAGCATCGTCTTGACCTGGATCAGTATCAATAATTATTGGGCGGGGAGACATGTTTGGTAGGTACTCAAGAATTATAGAGTTATTTTAAATTTTTAAAATATCTGTGATTTAATATTATTATCACCGATTCAAAAAAAGTGGCAAAAGTAAATATTTTACTTTTGCCACTTTAAATACTAATTAACAGGACATTTATTGTTACTCATGTAATCATGAACACTTATTTTACCAGAAATTATATCTTTACGAACTTGTCCAACCTTAGATTTCATAGCACTAGAAACCAAATTTGAATTGTGCTCGTCTAGTGCCCAACCGACACCTTCCTCTGCAAGTCCAAGTATTTTTACGCCAGATTCCCATGTCCCATCTTGGGCAGATTTGAAAACTTGGTAAGCTGCAACATCTACTCTTTTTAACATAGAAGTTAATACCGAGCCTGGTTGAATATGATTCTGATTGCTATCAACACCAATGGACAGTTTTTTATTATCTGCAGCAGCCTGTAAAACTCCAAGTCCAGTACTACCAGCTGCAGCATAAACAATATCAGCTCCACTGTCATACATTGTCTTAGCTAATTGTGCTCCACGAGCTGGGTCACTCCATGCCGCTGGTGTTGTACCAGTCATTTTTTGAAAAACTGTAGTTCCCGAATTAATGTGTTTTACACCCTGTACATAACCACATGCAAATTTGTGTATTAGTGGGATATCCATTCCACCTACAAATCCAACCTTGCCTGTTTTACTTTTCATTGCGGCTAGCACTCCCACAAGAAAGGATCCTTCATGTTCCTTGAAAGCTATTCCTTGAATGTTTGGTGCATCAAGCCACCCCACGTCAATGATACTGAATCTAGTGTTAGGGAATTCTTTCGCTACTTTTGCCACAGCATCTGCTTGACCAAATCCGACAGCAAGTATAGGATCAGAACCTCTGCTCGCAAGCTTACGTAAGAACTGTTCACGTTGAGCTTCTTGCCGTACTTCAAATTCACGGTATTTTATTCCTGTTTCTTTACGGAACTTTTCTAGTCCGTTCCAAATCCCCTCGTTAAATGACTTATCAAATTTACCACCCATGTCAAATAGAACAGCTGGTTTAAATGCCATTGCTAGAGAGGTACTCCAAATAACTATTCCTGTTGTAAGGATTATGGGAATCAATCTTTTCATAATTTACTCCTTTAAAATTCCGTAATTGTGTCCGGAAATGTTTTCTAAAATCCTCCTAGATTTTCAACAGGAGGTATGGGAACGATAGCTTCGACGTAATTATATCATAGTGTGCTAAAGAATTATATATATTTTAATTTCAGAGAAGATACAACTAATATTTTAAAATAAATTAAACAGTTTTTACCTGGATTCATTTTTTTATTATAATTTTAAATGTTTTTAATTCATCTAATTTTACAAATCTAATCCATCTAATCCATTTTGCCACCTAGCGGCATTGACAGTGTTAGCCATTAGCATTGCAATGGTCATTGGTCCAACTCCTCCTGGAACAGGAGTAATATATGAGGTTTTAAATTTTACTTCCTCAAAGGCTACATCTCCTACTAGCTTGCTCCCTTTTAGCTTACTGGGATCATTTTTACGGTTAATACCTACATCAATTACGACAGCTCCTTGTTTTACCATTTCTGTGTTAACAAATTCTGGAATTCCAATTGCAGCTATAAGAATGTCTGCCTGTGAAGTAACTTCTGATAAATTGGAGGTCCTTGAATGACAAACTGTTACAGTAGCATCCCAGCCTTTACTTGAAAGTAAAGTGGCTATTGGACGTCCAACTAGATTACTTCTTCCAAGTACTACTGTATTTTTACCAGAAGTATTAATTCCTGATTGTTTTAACATTTGTAATACTCCGAAAGGAGTGCATGATATGAATTTTGGGTTACCCATCGCAATAAGACCAGCATTTAATGGGTGTAATCCATCAACATCTTTTTCCGGTGAAATAGTAAGAATTATTTTATTTTCATCAAGATCTTTCGGTAAAGGGAACTGGCATAGAATTCCATGTACTGTATTGTCATTGTTAAGGGTTTTTACTAATTCTTCTAAGTCTTTTTGAGATGTTGATGCTGGAAAATCATGACCTATTGAACGGATTCCTATCTCTTCACAAGTTCTCTTCTTATTGCGGACATAAACTTCAGATGCTGGATCTTCTCCTACCAAAATAACTGCTAGGCAAGGTTCAATTCCATTTAATTTAAGCTCTTTTACTTCTTTTCGCAGTTTATCATTTATTTTTTTACTAATTACTTTGCCAGAAATCAACTCACTCATTTCTTATCCTTTATTTAAAAAAAAATTGGTTTACTAATTATTTATGCTTCATTTATAATGCATAAACACTTTTTTAAGGGGGCTATGGAAATTTTTAAAAAAATTGATGCGCATCACCTCAAATTAGGATGTATTCTTAAAGAATTTGAAGGTGGAGTTCGCTTACCTATTAGTTATTCTGACAGATTATCTGAAGAAATCAATCTTCTCATTCATGGATGTGGTTTGTTCGACCTGAAAGCATGTTGGCTTATAGCTTTGACAGGTAAAGACGCGGGTACTTTTTTACAGGGAATAGTTACTAGTGATGTTTTGAAACTTAAAATTGGACAAATTCAATCGAGTTGGATTTGTGATAATAAAGGGAAAATATTGCATCATCTAAAAATATTAAGGAGCCATGAAATAGAATGGGTTGTTATTTGTGATCCTGGTCAAGGAAAATCAGTTGCAACTATTTTAGATAATTTCCATGTTCGTGAGAAGTTAGAATTAAGTTTACTTAATAATAAGGAAATGTTTCGAGTCGATGTGATTGGCCCTAAATCTATAGCAATTTTAGAGGGAATGGGTTTTTCAGGGGAAAAATTGGAATGGGATTTTGAAGATTTCAAAATATTGTCAGTTCAGTTTAATTTGGGGAAAACATTCCGTTTAATAAATTTTGTAAACGCAAAAGTTATTCTAAATTTTTTTAATCAAGTTATTAAGGACGATAAAGCAGATTTAGTTAGCCAAAAATCCTTCGATGAATTAAGGGTCTTAGAGGGAATTCCAAGGATTGGGATAGATTATAATATTGGTAATTTGCCACAGGAAGTAGGTTTAGGTGACCATATTTCTTACAAAAAAGGTTGCTACATAGGACAAGAAACTCACTCTAGAATGTTTTATCGAGGTCATGCTAACTGGATATCAGTCTGGTTATTCATTCCAGTGAATATTAAACCTCTTGCTGGAGAAAAACTGTTTCATGAATCTAAAGATATAGGAAAAATTACTAGCTTGGGCAGTTTTGAACTCAATGGATTTATTCAAGGAATTGGAATGATTAAAAATGAAGTAGCCAAAGATCAAATTATGTTGTCTCTTAAGGATAGGTCTGCACCAGTAATTAAGCAGAAAAAATTACCATTTTACATAGAAAAAACAAACTGATGCAAAAAAATAATATTTTTCGTATATTTCCTATTCCTATGGGATGTTTTACAGAAGTTGTATTAGTAATTATTTCCTTTATATTGATTTTCACGATTACTAAATTCTAGTTTATAAAACGAAAAATACTATCATAAAATAGATATTGATAGAGGGTAAGATTATTAGCTAGCAAATAATAGTAGTCATCTTCTAAATTTCTGTAGAATTTCCTTTGGATACTCCATTTTCGCTTATAATCATCCATGCTCAGTTTATTAACACCAAAGTCAATATTAACTTTTTGATCAGACTGATTGAGATAGATAACGGAAGGAGCGAATTCGTTTCTGTTTGATTTAGAAATAATTTTTATTGAATCTTCAAAAAATTGAAGTTTATAACTCAATACTTTAGGTGGATACCAAGCTTTTTTATCTTGATTATCAGTTAGTAAACTAGGTCGATGATCTAAAACATTTTGTGGTTTTTTAAAAGTATTATTTTTTATTTTTCCAATTACTTGTATTGGAGTTAGTTCACTGAAATTGACAAACTTTTTGAATTCATCATGTATAATCCCTGAATTTGATTTGCGTTTTATTTTAAGACCGATACTGTTTATTGTATAGTCCGTAAGTTGCATTAAATCAATACGGTATACCAAATCTTCTATGAAGAATATTCCTGTTTCACCTGAAACATTTCCTGTTAATATTTTGTTATTAGGAGTATTAATTTTTACTTGTAAAATCATTTCGTCTGCCAATCTAAGATTGGAGAATAATTTATTAAATTCAAATTCAACTTTGCCTGTAATTAAAATCTTTTTCCAATGTTCCTTTTCTAAAAGTGCTTCTTTCAGTTCAGGATCTTGCATTAAAGTAGCTTCTAGTCTTTTAAATGCTTTTTTAAAATATTTTAAATTTAAAAAATTTTTATAAGTTTTAAAGTTTTCCTTTGACACATGTTTGTTAACTCTACTCAATGATTTTACAATTTTTAAATTGTTTGGATCTTCAATTAATGCTAAACGGTATTCAATTGCTGATTCTTCCCAACGTTTTTCTTTTTCTAATTGAATTCCTTTGTCATAGTGAATCGAACAACCTAAAAATAGAAATGAAATTAGAAAAAGTAAAAAAAAAACAATGTTTTCATAAAAGTAATTTTTCATGATTTATCTTCATTTTTAGTAAAAGAGTTCTATTTTAATCGAAAAAACATTTTACGTGTAATTGTTAATAGAGAGATGAAAGACCTTTTTGAAAAGTTATAATATTTTTAATGTTTGGAGGACCATTTTACTAAATTGTCTGAAATTAACTTTCAAAATTATGGTTGGATGTATTCTCTGAAACTCCAGTCAATGGTCGGACAGTAAACTAAATTAATTATATATACTGTCATCAAATCAGCTTTATTTTAAGAGAAAAAATCTAAAATAACTGACTTGGTTAGTATCCAAGCTTTATATTTATAAAGTCAAGTTGATTGAAAAATAGTGTGATTATAATTTTTAAAAAAATTAATTTTTAAAAAATTTTGTCTTTTGACTTGTTCTCAAAATTTGTATCGGCTAGTATCTGCCTATGTTTTCGAGAATGTTAAGATTCAAAAGATAGACTATATAGATTATGAAAAAAATTTACAAATTGCTTTTAAGTATAATGTTAATCGTGTTTAGTATTCAAAACATTGTGAATGCTATAGGGTGTAAAGAGCTAGAAACAGCGAAAAAAATAAATGATTTTATGAACAAATCCTACATGTCAAGCCCTTTACTTCAGAAAAACATAAGTTTAACTCTTATATTAGATGCATGTGAAGGAAAGGTCTGTAAGTCGAAAAAAAAACGTTCTACAGAAAAAGAAAATCTTCGTATTTTGAAATACGAAAATAAACGTCGTATTTTCGCAGAAAAAGGACCAAACGCTCCGCGTTGTATTATAAAAAGAGGGGGTCGTCGTTTTATTTGTTCAAGTTGTAGTTTAGTTTCGAATGAAAACTGCAGAAGTTTTCCATCAGATGAGAGTACTATTTTCCCTGGAACAAATATCGATTCGTCTGATTTTACTTTAACATCAAAATTTGGAAAAGATTCGAGATGTTCTAAACTAAAAAATCCTAATTTTTTCAAAATAGAGACAAAAATAAAAGATGGATTAGTTGAAACTGGAGGGAATTATGATAGGGTGGTAAGTTTTTATGACAAAAAAAAAGGAGTACCCATATTAATGAATTTTTATGCAGAGAAAGTTCTCCGTAAAGTTTACCGTTTTTTCCCAAAGTATTATGTTAAAGTTGGAGGTAAATGGTTTTCATCTGTTATGAGAGTTCGTACAACATTAGGAACTGAAAAAAAGTTTGTTTTTGAAACACTGACTCATGTCAAAAAAAATAAAGGTAGACTAAAACTTTATTTAAATATATCTGACGATCCCGACCTAAAAAATGTGCCACCTGAATCGTTATTCAGTACGGACTGAATATTTTCTATCCGACACTCCGGAAGTATTATTATTCAAGATTTTGGTAATGAAATGGCCATAATTGTTAAGTTGTTTTTTTCGATTTTTTCGATTTCCATTTTAGTATTTCCTATTCCTGTTATTTCTCAAGAAAATAGTGAATCTGGAATTCATGAAAATTTTGTGAAAGATCCTCTATCAAAAAGTGAATCAAATCAAATTTTCGATGAAGATCCCTTATCAGAAACCGATACAGATTTGGGTTTGGTTGAAGATCCTCAAATAAGTAATGAATCTGATCAGAGTTTCAAAAACACTAATATTGAAAATATTGGTCTAGATTCAGTTTCAGACGAAGACATTTTAGATGATAATCAATCAGAAGAATTAAGTCAGGAAGAAAACATTGAAGAGATCGATAAATCCTCTGATCTTGAAGTAGATCCTTTTGATGAGAATGAATCAGAAGGAGTAACTCAAGAAAATAATCTTGAAGAATCCGATGAAAATTTAGGGTTGGAATCAGATCCTTTTGATGAGAATGAATCAGAAGGAGTAACTCAAGAAAATAATCTTGAAGAATCTGATGAAAATTTAGGGTTGGAAACAGATCCTTTTGATGAGAATGAATCAGAAGGAGTAACTCAAGAAAATAATCTTGAAGAATCCGATGAAAATTTAGGGTTGGAAACAGATCCTTTTGAAGAGACTGATACTAGTCTTGATTTAGGTGAAGATACTTTCTCAGAAGATTCAAATTATGAAAGTGAAAATATAAAAAAATATCAGAAGAATGGAAACCAGAATGACATAGAACAAATTTTGGAAGAGGAAGAGTTTACTCCAAAAGTATTTTTCAGTCATGAAGTAAAAACAATGCTTGGTGGTAGTGAGACTAAAGGACTTTCACTATTAGATCCATTGTTAAGTGAAATCAAAGAAATCCGATTAGTGACAACCTATGATCAATCTGTAAAAGTTCAAACATCTCCTCAGATGTACAATTATTTCCGTCTTTCCATAAGTTTTTCACAAAATTATGAATTACAAAAAAAGAGAATTTTTGATGGTTTTGCAACTTTACGAGAAATTTATTCAAATTACAGGGTTGGTTCTCATCAGATTCGTTATGGAACTCAGATTTTTGATTTAGGTAAAGTTGATCTAGATAAGGTAATTGACGTTTTACATATGAACAACATTATGGGTATTTACACTTTTGATCCTGATGACTCTAAAGATGCGATACCTTCAATTCGATATAATTGGTTTCGTGGAGGACATACAGCTACTTTTTTTATTTCTCCAATACGTCAGCAAACATTTGGTATGAGGTTTACTGAATTTCGTGAAGATGTGGAAAAAAAAGAACAAGGTAATGAAGGTGGAAAAGTCTCATTTTTAAGGGATTATTATGGACTCCAATATCAATGGACTGGTGAAATAATGGATACTAGATTAGGTATGTTTCATTGGTTTGATTCTAATCCATATATTAAGCTTGAATATCAGAAAGTGGGAGACAATGGAACAACTTTACAAGGTTCTTTTGAGAATATGCTCTCAAACTATAATGAGAAAGAAACAAGATCAGATTTTCTAACTCTAGAAATAGATGCTACTTGGACAGATATGGTATGGAAATTTGAGTCTGGCTTTTTTAAAAAAAGAAATTTATATTCCTATGAAGTTCCAGAAGGAGAAGTAGTCAGACTTTCAACTTTAAGCGCACCACATTTTGCTTTTTCAACCTCGTTAGAAAGGACTTTTCCTTATTTTTATTGGCTTATGCTATTTTCTCATAGAAAGTGGTATGACGTTCCGTCAAATTCACATGTGTTTTTGTACGAAAATGAATCAGATCTTGTTTCTAAAAAAAGAGATTTATTTCGAAATCAAGTTTCAGGCGTGGCAGTTTTAAAGACACCTGATAATTCTTTGCGAATAACTCTTTTAAATTATCAAACATGGCCATTTAAACAGAAAGGATTTGCTTCTCTATTTACATGGGAGCGTTTTAAAGAAGATATGGAACTGGAACTAAAATTTTTTAGATTGGAAACAGAAAAACAAAAGATGCTACAAGACAAAATAAAAACAAACCAGATATTTTTGACATACACTCAAAAATTTAAAGCGAACTGAAGCAAACAATGTTTATTCGATTTTTCACTTCATTAAATCAATACCCTAAGTTGATTATTTTATGTGTACTTTTATCTAGTGTGTTTTTTTTCATTAAAGGAAAAGAGGGTCTTTTTGATTCAGAAAGTGGAAGATTACGTATAAACAGTACGGTTGAACCATTCATAGAAAGAGATTCAGGTGCATACAAACAATTCCTCGAGGCTCGGGAAGCCTTTGGTAGCGAGGAGGTTGTAGTGATAGCACTTCATAATTCTGAAAAAACTCCTGTGGATCTAGAAATCCTTTTGACACTTTCTCAAATGAAATCAGAAATTGAGTCAGGAGTTCCAGGAGTTTCGAGAGTACTTACGATGCTTGATATTCCTCAAGCATCTGGAAAATGTGCAGGAAAATCCTATTTTCACAAAATGGGCATAGGCTCAGTTTGTTTTTCAATTTTAGAAAAATATGAACATGAAATATCATGCTTAAATGATACTACTTTAAAAAAACATCCATCATCCGATTCAGAAGATAGTTTGGATGAAGATATAGAAGATAGTTTGGATGAAGATATAGAAGATAGTTTGGATGAAGATATAGAAGAAGGTTTGGAAGAGGATCTTGAAGTAAGTAATAAGGACTTTAATGGTGTTTTGCCTAAAGAAGATTCTTCTGATGTATTATTTTTTAACTGTAAATTAAAAAAATCAGAAAAAACTTCACAACAAATTTATGCTGAAACGGAACTACAAATAAATAATATTGTTAATGGGTTAAAAAATCATCCACTATTTCAGGGTGATTTGCTTTCAAAAAATTTGAATACAACAGCGTTGATACTTACCTTTAGTCCTGACTCAAAACCTGAGTCAGAAAAGACTCAATCAATATTAAAGGGAATTATCAAAGAATATCAAAACAAGTCAGAAAATTTAAGTTTTCTTCGAATTGGATATGCCGGACAATCCAGGCAAATTAACAAGGCTGGTTTTTTGATTCAAAATGATATGAAAATCATTCTTCCATTAAGTATTCTGTTAATAGTGGTAGTACTTTTAATTTCATTTCGAAGTATTAAGGCAGTAATTATACCTTTATCTGTAGTATTGTCTGGAATTATATGGACTGCCGGAATAATAGGCTGGATTGGAGATGAGCTTAATTTAGTTACAATGGCATGTGCTCCAATTATTATTTGCGTAGGTAGTGCTTACGTTATAAAGTTTATCAGTCAGTATCAAATAGAATCTAAAATAATAAGAGAATCAAAAAATGAAGGAGACCCTCTGGATTCAATTCCAAAGATTATTTCTGTAACTCTATCTACAGTGAGTATTCCTGTTACTGTTACTGCAATTACTACAGTTGCTGGTTTTATTGCCCTTATGATAAGTCCAATTCCCGCAGTACAGCAATTGGGTTTCTATTCAAGCGTAGGTATAATTTCAATTAATTTGTTTACTCTTACTTTAGCCCCTGCCTTACTTCATTACATTCAGATGCCCGAATTAGTAGTAAGTGGAAAAGGAGATGGTCTACTTAATCGTTTTTTTTACATAATAGTAGAATGGCTCAGAATTCATTCAAAACGATTAATATTGATTTGGATTTTAATTGCTGGGTTATCTGCTATTGGGATGTTGAGGCTTAGTATTAACAGTTCCACCAATACTTTCCCAGAAAACAGTTCACTAGTACAAGACTTAAAATTAATTGAAAATGAATTGTCAGGAACGGACACATTTCGCTTGTTGTTCAAAGCTAAAGAAGAAAAAAAATCTACTGAAATAAATCCTTTGACAACTGCTGAGACAATTATTGGACTAAAAAAATTCCAAGATTGGTTATTTCAGTTAAATGGAACTACAGAAATTGGGAATATTGATGGACTCAGAATTGATAAAATTCATTCTCCAGTAGAAGTTTTTGCTCATTACAGAAGGGGGCTTGAAAAACTAACTGATGAAGAAGTTGTTAAATTTTTTAAAAAAACTAATAAAAATGGACCAAATTTTTTAAATGAAAAAGAAGATCTTATGCAAATTACTATAAGAATGAGAAGTAATGGATCTACTTCTTTTCTGGAATTAAGAGATTTGCTTATCAAAAAAATACCACAATTTTTGCCTTATTTACAGTTCAGTTATACGGGTGGAGGTATTCTTTCAAGTGAATCTGCAAATAACATTGCCCAAGGTCAAATAGATAGTGTGATTTTGGCTCTTGTTATTGTGTTTGTAATTCTTTCATTGCTTTTCCTATCTTGGAAGATGGGAGTAGTCGCATTATTCCCAAATGTTATAACAATTCTTATATTTTTTGGTTCTCTTGGTTGGCTTGATATTCCGATAGGGGTTACAATTTCAGTTATTGCCGCTATCGCGTTGGGAATAGGAGTAGATGACACGATTCATTTTTTAAGTCACTACAACGAAAATGCCAATAAGCTAAGGAATAAAAGAGAAGCTTCATTGAAAACGTTGCCAATTGTAGGACGTCCAATGTTGTTTTCAACTACTGCTTTGTTCGCAAGCTTTATACTATTTTTACTATCGGATATGGAATCTATAGTCTTATTTGGTACTTTCACAGCGTTAACTCTTCTAGTGTGTGTCGCAATAGACATGACTTTTTTACCTTCTGTAGTAATGGAAACTGGGTTGATTACTGTTTGGGATTATGTGGGTTTAAAATTTGATGAAAAATTTATAGAAGGCATAGACTTATTTCAGAATATGACTGTTAGAGAAGCAAAAATTGCTAGCCTGATGGCCTATACAGAAGATTTAAAGCAAGGGACATTACTATTTACAGAAGGTGAAATTGGTGACGAAATGTATGTTGTCCTTGAAGGATCAATTTCCATATTTATGCAAAAAGATGGTAGTCGTACTGACTTAGCACTATTAGAAAAGGGTAATACATTTGGAGAAATGGGTCTTTTCAGAAAAGCAGAGCGAAGTGCAAGTGCCGAAGCTGCAGAAAAAACGAGGGTTCTAGTAGTTAATCGAGATTGTCTTGAGCCATTGAAAAAGCGTAATCCTAAAATTGCTGCGAAGTTGTTTTTAAACCTTGCCAATCGGCTTCAAAATTCTCTAAAAGAAACAGACGAGAGGTTGCTTACACAAAAATTATTTGATCTGGCAAATCTAGAAAAATTAACTGATGACGTAAAATTGGAACAGCAAGAAAGCTTAATCAATCCTAATGAAATTTGGCAAAACTTAGGAGAAAAATGGCAAAATAAATTACTTTTGTTTAGTGAAACATATTCGGTCTTAAGAGGGAAAAGACTTTCAAAAATCAAAAATAGAAAAGGTGATTATTTATTTATCATTTCTGGAGAAATAGAGGTTGAATCTAAAGTTTCTCCTAATAGTGATAATTTTTCTGTAGGATATTGCTGGACAAGAAAAGGATTTGATTTAATTGGAGAATTTTCTCTATGTTCGGGAGGAGAAAAAGCTTTGGCTAGCACTATTGCAAGACAAGATTCAACTTTGATTAAATTTACAAAATCAAATTTATTAGACTTAGCTGACCAGGAGTCTAGAATGGCTGTTAAATTCTTTGAGAACATTGTTTGTCTCCTTTCCGATCAACTTGCTATTGCAGATAAACGTTTGCAAGTTCATTAAATAATTTTTTAATTTTAATAAAATTATATTGCCCAATTTAAGTTTTATTTTGGAAGTGAGGGTAAAATTATTTAAAACAATATTATATAATTAAATAACATTATTTTATAGAATTTAATTGTTAAGTTCAGATCAAAAAATATTAATTGTTGATGACTTTGCAACTAGAAGATTCATTATAAAAAATATTTTAAATGAAATTGGATTTGCAAATATCTTTGAGGTTTCTGATGGTTATTATGCTTTGGCTAGTCTTAGGTCTATGATTTTTGATTGTGTGATCACAGAATGGGAAATGAAAGAAATGTCAGGATTAGAATTACTTAAACAAATCCGGGCGGATCGATCACTCAAAAATATTCCTGTATTAATTGCCACAGAAGATGGGATTATCGAAAATATTGTTTCTGCAACTAAAGCAGGAGCAAACGGTTTCCTATTAAAGCCTTACAAAAAAGCAGTATTTTCCAAAAAGTTTGATGAACTTTTTGAGTGATTATGTCTTAAAAATATCAATTAATTTATTTGGTAAATCAAAATAATAACTCTATTAACTTTTAGTCAGTATAGAATTTTGAAATCAGCAAAATTTTCTAGAGGCCTTGGTTTTTTTTCCACACGACTAACAATTGAGTTATGAGTCCCTTGATGACATAATCTCATAATACTTTCTATTGCGTTTTCCTTCCCCTGGACCAAAAGAGAAACAGATCCATTCTTTTCATTTCTTACATAACCTTTAATCCCAAGAGATTCAGCTTTTTCTTTTATAAAATAACGATAACCTACTCCTTGAACTTTTCCAAATATAACTAAATCTATGCAGATAATGTTCTCCATAATAATTTAATTATCATTATTTTTTTGTCTTTTTTCAAAAATAGTTTTTGCATTATGTTGGAGAAGGTTTGCGCTATTTCTAATAGGTTGTTTCCATAGTCGGTTGATCCTATCAGCAAGTAAATTAATATCTTCATGGATATACGTATTAGGAGCTGTATTTTTTAAGGTGTTTCTCTGAAGGAAAGATTTAGAAACAGCTGAATCAGTAAATAAACAACCAAAGAAATCACTTCTTAACATTAAATTTTCGTTGAGTGCGTTTTCCAAAACTGTTAATAATTCTAATTCACTAGGGTCATTACATTTGTTGAAAATAATTCTGGGTCGATAGCGAATCCAATTTTGTTCTGCATTTTGAGATGCTTGTCTGTCTATATCAGATATTTTGTCTAATAATACTCTAACTGTAAGGATGTCTTCTTTTATAGAAAGATTATATAATTCTTTTAATGTATTTTGAATAAAAGTGTTTTTCGGTAAAGATCTTTCGATGATACGAAAAGCAAAAAGTTTTAGGAATGTAAGCATGTTCATTGTTGATGTATGTTCTGTAGTAGTAACCATCAATCCAAGTTGAGTCATTCCAAAATAATCTAATGTATTATAAGTACTACCACTTCCTAAATCTAAGATAAGAAAATCACATTCTAATTTTCTTAAATTGTGTACTAGTCGCATTTTTTGAGCATGATGCATGTTTGCCAAAAACGGACTCCTAACATCACCAGCTAGAAAGCTTAGATTTTCAGTTTCAGTTGATACTAATTGATCTTCGAGACGACCAATGCGAGCTCTTAAAAAATCACCAATACCTGGATTCACATTGTGAATCCCTAAGCATGTATGAAGATTTGAACCTCCAAAATCAAGGTCGGCAATTATTACTTTTTTGCCTGCTTCTGCTAGCGCAATTCCTAAATTTGCAGCTAAAAAACTTTTCCCAACTCCGCCCTTACCACTAGCAATTGGTATAATCGTTCTTTCCATATATAATTTATTTTTTTTAAGTAAAAAAAGTTTTACCCCCCCCAGATAGAAAAATAATAACTAAGTTAATATATAAAAGCAAATAAAAGTATATTTAAAAAATTACTTACTTAGACTTTTTTTAAGAGATTAAGTTCAAAAAACATTACATCCGGTAACGGATTTTTGTAGTATGCAGAAATTTCATAAAAACCTAGTGATTTATAAATGCTTATTGCTGACTCCATACTAGTTGTAGTATCCAAACAAGCTTTTATATATCCCCTTTCTATGCAATATTCAAGAACTTTTTCCGTTAACCGTTTGCCCAATCCTAATCCACGATAAGATGGTTTCAAGTAAAGGCGCTTAATTTCGCATGTAATATTGTCTAATTTGCGCATTCCAATACATCCTATAGATTCAAGATTATTCGATGCCAAAATGATACAGCCATCAGGTTTTGCATATTTACCAGGAATGTTTTCTAATTCATTGTTAAAATCTTGAAAAGAGAGACTAAAATCTAGAGATTGAGCATATTCTTTAAAAAGTAGCCTGGTGTTAAAATAATCTCTTTTACTTACTGCAAATTCTATCTTAATCTTCATAAAAAAATTTAATTGAAAAAATTAATAATAATTTACCTTAAATAAGATTTTAAATAAACTTAACTTAGTTTAGACTAGTAAAAAAATACTTTTTAAAAGCTTAATTATCATATATTTGTGTTTATTTAATCGAGTACTTTAAATTTATTTTAGATAATTATTTAAAAAAATATTTAATTCTAATTTGTTACTCTAATTGAAAAAATGCCTTTTAAAATTGGTAATTTTAAAGTAAAATCAAACATATTAAAATACAAAATTAAAAACTTTTGAAATCTAGGAAAAACTTTTATGAGTAAAAAAATAAAGCAAAAGTCGGAGATTCATGAGTACCAAGCAGAGATGCAAAAGCTTTTGGAAATTTTGGTCCATTCTCTTTATACAGAGAGAGAAATATTTTTACGTGAGCTTGTTTCAAATGCTTCAGATGCATTAAGTAAGGTCCAACTTATTACCTTAACTGAGAAAAAAGTTCTAGATAAAGATACAGATTTACAAATCAAAATATCTTACGACGAAGAGAAAAGACATATTGTAATTGAGGATTCTGGTTGTGGAATGAGTAAGGATGAGTTGCTAGAAAATTTGGGAACAATAGCTAATTCAGGGACACTTAAATTCTTGCAGCAAGCTCAATCTGAAAATAAATCTGCCGAAAACCTAATAGGTCAGTTTGGTGTTGGTTTTTATTCTGCTTTTATGGTAGCTGATCGCGTTGAGTTGATCAGTCGCTCTTGGCATGATGATTCTAAAGCATGGCAATGGTCATCGGATGGAGGAGGACAGTATGAGATTAGTCCAGTTGATTATAAAAAACGAGGTACACGTGTAACTGTATTTCTAAAAGAAGATGCTAAAGAATTTTGTAATGATTTCAGAATTGAATCAATAATAAAAAAATATTCAAATTACCTTCCATACCCGGTAAAGATAAAAGATAAAATAGTTAATCAGGTAAAAGCTATTTGGACACAATCTAAGTCTGAAATAAAACCAGATGAGTACAAAGAATTCTATAAGCAAATTTCTCAATCCCAAACAGATCCTCTTCATCACTTGCACTTTAATATCGATGCTCCCATCCAATATTATGCTCTACTTTATTTGCCTGAATCAGTTGGTAATGAGGTGCTATATTCCAGAGAAAGCAAAAACGTAGCTTTGTATGCCCAGAAAATATTGATCCAATCAGATAATACCAATTTGTTGCCTCCATATTTGAGGTTTGTACAAGGGATTGTAGATTCAGAAGATATTCCATTGAATGTTTCTAGAGAGAGTATTCAAAAAAACGCATTGATAGAAAAAATCAAAAGTAGTTTAACGTTGCGAGTTTTGAAAGAATTACAGTTTTTAGCAGATCAGAATGTAGATAAATTTAGAAAAATTTGGGAACCATACGGTACAATGATAAAAGAAGGGATTTCTTCAGATTTTAAGAACAAAGGGAGATTGATGGAGTTGTTAAGATTTAATTCTTCTGTATCTGAGGATTCTACTCCCGATGTTTCTCTTAAAGACTATAAAAGTAGAATGCGTGAAGGACAAAATGATATTTTTTATGTTACAGGAGGATCACGAGAAGCGATTTTGCACAATCCAAATCTAGAATATTTTCGTAAACAGAATTTAGAGGTTTTGTTTATGACTGATCAAATAGATGATTTTATGGTCACAGATTTGAGAGAATATGACGGTAAAAAATTAAAAAATATTTCTCAGGAAGATATAGAAGGTATTAACGAAAATGATATTTCTAATGCTGAATCTCCTCTAACAAAAGAAGAGAAGAATGATATGTTGTCCTTTTTCGAGAATCAATTGAAGGATCGAGTTAGTTCAGTTTCAGATTCAAAACGTCTTGTTGATAGTCCTTGTTCTTTGGTTACACCTAAAGATGGTATGACTGCACAAATGGAAAAGATGATGAAGGTGATGGATCAGAAATTTAAAGGGGAAAAAAGAAATTTGGAAGTAAATCTGAATCATCCAATTATTCAAAATCTTTCAGAAATACTTCAAAAAGATAAAAATAATTCTTTTCTTAAAGATTCCGTGGAACAATTATACGAAAACTCTTTGTTAGTTGAAGGGTTGCTGGATAACCCAGTTAGGATTTTATCTAGATTTCAAAATTTTATGGTTTCTGCTAGTTCGTATGAATTGGAGAAATTTTCGAAAAATTCGAAAAAATAAAAAATTTGGAGAAAAAATTAAAATAAATTTAAGGGTCTAGATAATTCCTTAATTACACAAAGTTTCGTTGGAAATTTCTTCTTCAATCTTCATGATATTTTTTTCATATTCTCGAAGGGCAGTTTCAATTTGAATTGAGTATTGACGAAGTTCATTAAGTCGGTTAATGTAGTTTTTATTAGCCTCTTTATGCAAATAAAAATAATTGGGATTTTGTGGCTCTTTTTCCAACAATTCTTCGCAATCATCTGATAAAACAGCTAGGTCTTCTTTAATTGAGATAATTTGAAAAGTATCAGTTTCTCTGTAAGATAAAATTAGACTAGAATTATCAGAATTACCGTCATTATTTTTGCTGTGATCCTTCATATAAGTAGAAATTTCTTTCAAAATTTTATTGTAACGTTCTACCATAATTTCACAATCTTTGCGAAACATGAGAATATCATTTGGTAACTTGTAGAAAATTTTTCCCAAAGATACTCTAAGATAGTGTAAGAATATATGATTAATTGTGCTAATCAAAGTCATGGTTTTATTATTTATTTATTTATTTACAAGTAAAATAGCCTTATTAAAAAGCATTGTCAATTCTAGAAAAGGCAATCAAAGAAAATTCACAAATTGATCCGGGTAAAAATATGGCGATTTCTATGACAGGTTTTGGTGCGGCAGAATTTGAATGGGACGCTTGGTCTTGTCAAGTAGAAATTCGTGCTGTTAATCAACGATTTCTAGATGTGAAGTGTCGACTTCCTTTAGGTTTTCAGAAATTAGAATCAGATATAAAAAAACAGATAAAGTTAACTTGTTCTCGAGGAAAAATAGATTGTTTTATAAGATTAGAAAAAACTATTGAATCTGAGGGAATGCAAATAAATCATGATCGAGCAAAACAATTCAGTGATATTTTAAAAGAATTTGAAGGATTGTCGGGAATAAATATTAATCTAGAAGCGAGAAGTTTGGCCAGCATGAATGTCATTGAAGATAACAAAAAAGCTGATCATCCTGTAGAATGTGAAAAATTAATTAAAAAAACATTATTAAAAGCGCTGAAGGAGTTAAAAAAAATGAAGATTAGTGAAGGTGAGGCTATGCAAAAAGATATTATCGTGCGATTATCTTTGTGTGGAGAACTTATCCAATCAATTGAAAAACTTTCTCTAGAGGAACCTCGATTATACAAAGAGAGGTTATATGCTCGTCTTTCAGATTTGAACTTAGATTCAAAAATAAATCCAGAAAGATTAGAACAAGAAATTGTTTTGTATGCAGAAAAACTTGATATTAGTGAAGAATTACTTCGCTTTAAAACTCATTTGAAGCATATGGATGAAATTTTTTCTCAACGTGAAGTTGGGAAAAAAGCGGAGTTCTTAATTCAAGAATTAAATAGAGAGGTAAATACAATCTCATCTAAAAGTAATCAAGCTGAGATAAGTCAAGGAACTGTTGAAATTAAAAGCGAGCTAGAGAAAATCAGGGAACAATTACAAAATATCGAATAGTATTTTCATGAAAATAACACTATCTGGTAGTCCTGGTTCTGGTAAATCCACATTAAGAATAATGCTAGCGGAACATTATGGACTATCAACTAAATGTACCGGAGATTTTATGAGAGGACTATCAAGTGAACAAGGTTTCAATGATATTACTCAATTTCTGGTTGATTATGTTTCTCAGCATCCTGAAGTGGATCAACGTGTTGATGAAGAACAGAGAAAATTTGGCAAACAAAATGATAATTTTGTTCTTGATGCACATTTAGGTTTTTACTTTGTTCCAGACTCGATTCGTATCGGTCTAGTATGTGAATTGGAAGAAGCATCAAATAGAATTCTAAAGGATGTAACTAGAACGAATGAAAGTGCGAAGAATATTAGAGATAGTATTTTTGCTAGTAAAAAAAGAATGGATACTATGCAGAAAAATTTTTATAAACTTTACAAAATTGATATTAATGATCCTTCAAATTTTGATTTACTGTTGGATACTACTAAATTGTCTTCATCAGAAGTTTTCAAAAGGGTTTCATCATTCATTGACGAAAAAATTAAAAAAATTTGATTGAATAATAAAATAACATTTAACTTATTTTTTCAAAATTTAACATGGTCTACTCTAAATTTTAATATATTTTGCACCAGTAGCTCAACTGGATAGAGCAACTGACTTCTAATCAGTAGGTTATAGGTTCAAGTCCTATCTGGTGCGCCACCTTTAGCAACGGATTGTAGTTTTTTGAACACTTAAGGGAGCATCATTGGTGTCCACATAGGTGTCCATCGATCCAGAGTTATTACTATTTTTATCAAACCATTTTAGACCTTTTATTTCTCCTTCCTTTACTAAATTGTATCTTAGAAAAGCGATATATGTTTTGTCCCCTGATATCTGTTTGAATGTGTAGTGATCGTTACCTGCAAGTTTTAGGTTTTTGATTGCACAATAATGCAGACAATATTAATACTTGATTTAAGATAAAAAATGGTTTTATATTGTTGAACTTTTCTAATTTTTTTAATTTGAAGGAGAATTAGGTTATGCTTAAAAAAAGAATTTGGGAAATCCTTGAAATCAGTAAGGAAAACGATAATAATAGCAAATACTTTGACTATTTTATTTCTATATTAATATCTTTAAACGTTTTTGCAATAATACTTGAAACTGAAAAGACGTTAGCTTCTGAGTACAAATCTTTTTTTAATTATTTTGAGTTATTTTCAATATTTATCTTCAGTATAGAATATTTGCTAAGGATATGGTCATGCGTTTCGGCGGAATTATATAAAAATCCTTTGACAGGAAGAATTAAATATTTTTTTTCACCTTTGGCCATCATTGACCTTATATCAATTGCTCCTTTCTTCATAGCATATTTTGTTGTTGATGCAAGAATACTTAGGATTTTAAGACTTTTAAGAATATTTAGAATTACCAAGCATATTCGTTATTCAAAAACCTTCCAAATTATTGTAATCACAATCGATAAGAAAAAAGAAGAGTTATTGTCTGCGTTGGTACTGATGTTATGTCTCTTACTGATTTGCTCAACTGGTGTTTATTTTGCTGAAAATGAAGCTCAACCGTACAAGTTTTCCAGTATAATTTCCTCAATGTGGTGGGCAGTTGCTACTTTGACTACGGTGGGATACGGAGATATTTTTCCTATAACTACTATGGGCAAATTGTTCGGTTCAATTTCAGCAATTTTTGGAGTGGGTCTTTTTGCAATTCCTGCAGGTATTTTAGCTTCTGGTTTCACTGCTGATATTGAAGTAAAATATAAGAATTGTCCGCATTGCGGTGAAAAAATATAGGGTACTTTCTAATCTTCATAAAAAATACGAAATGACTTTTCAAATAATTCACTTTTTAACAGATTTATTAAAAGATCCTATAATTCAATTAGGATTCAAAGAGGTAATAGCAAGAGAATTAGTTCGTGGGATTCTAATATTATTTATTCTTTTACTAAGTTTGTTTGTGTACAAAATTACACAGGGTCCATTTATTAAATATTTAGAAAAATTATCTACTAATACTAACATGCAATGGGATAATTATTTAGTAGAAAGAAGAGTTTTTCATCGCCTCCTTAATTTCATACCACTAATTTTAATTTACATATTAATTCCACCAGTTTTAGCTAAAACAAATTTTTTAACTTTTAGCCAATCATTAATAAATGCTTTGTTCATTATACTCGCAATGATGACATTGGATGCTTTTTTAAATGCAGTTTTGGATATTTATGCCAAAACTTCAATATCAAAGGAAATTTCCATAAGACCTTTTGTACAGGTATTTAAATTGGTTCTTTATTTTGTGACGGTTATTTTATTGTTGTCATTAATATTACAAAAAACCCCATTATATTTTCTAAGTGGTTTAGGTGCATTAACAGCAGTACTAATGTTTGTTTTTAAAGATGTTCTTATGGGATTTGTAGCTGGGATTCAGTTAATTGCAAATAAGATGGTTGCTCCTAAGGATTGGATAGAAATGCCAAAATACGGAGCTGATGGTGATGTAATTGAAATAACTCTAACTACTGTAAAAGTAAAAAACTTTGATAACACAATTACAACTATCCCTACTTATGCCCTTATCAATGAGTCATTTAAAAATTGGCGCAATATGAGTTTGTCGGGAGGTAGACGTATAAAAAGATATGTAAATATTGATATTAGCAGCATCAAATTTTGTAATAATGAAATGTTAGAAAAATTCAGAAGGGTTCAATTAATTAGTGGTGTCATAATGGAAAGGCAAGAAGAAATTAAGTTATATAATGAAAAACAAAGTGTTGATGAAAGTACATTAGTGAATGGTCGTAGATTAACCAACATAGGTATTTTTAGAACTTATGTTGAGGAATATCTTAAGCAACACCCAATGATTCATAATGAAATGACTTTTCTGGTACGTCAATTATCTCCACGAGAAAATGGACTGCCAATTGAAATCTATGTTTTTTGCACAGATACAAACTGGGCAAATTATGAAAAAGTACAAGCAGATATCTTTGATCATATTTTGGCTGTTGTGCCAGAATTTGAATTAAGAGTATTTCAGGAACCTACAGGCTCTGATTTTCAAAGTCTTTCAAAATAATATTTATAATTAAGAAAAAACTAATGATTATAGATTATAAATCATATTTTTGACGGATTTGATTAAATTCTAAAAAGTTCCAAAATCTGAAACCCCACATTAATAGTAAAAATTTTATGGAAAATTTAATTCAACAATTGACTGACAACCCAATTCTTCTGGTAATAACTATAGTGCTTGTATCTGTTGCAGTTTACACGCTGGTGGAGCGACTGTTAAAGCCGGCATTGTTTCTATTGGTACTGTTTGCGGTCTATATCGGTTATCTAGTTATGACTGAACAAGAGCTACCCCAAGAACTTCAAAAAGGGGAGGAGTTTATTGAAGAAGTAGTTGAAAGGACTAAAACAGTTAAGGAATAGAACCTCTTAAAAAATAGGTGTCCATAAAATGAGTTTTGTATGTATGCACAAAAAGATGAAGAAATGATGTTAAATTTATTAATTCCACCATTAACTAGCTGATTTTATTAGCTTGTATAAATACTTATATTCAGCAGGTTATATGTCCAAGTACTATATTTTTAGCCTAATTATTCTAAGTGGTGCAGATTATAGGACACTTAAGGATATTACTTTGTACTTTATATTTTTTAAGTAACTTTTCTATTTGAGAATATAATATTGCTATTTATTGTAAATTAATGACGCTTTTGATTTTAAAAAAATGTATAGTTTGTAATCATTCATTCCTTTTGTCTTTATACTGCTTATTCATCCTTCTTTTTTTCTGTTCAAAATTTGAATTCTGAGGTTCTGCTTTATAGCACCCCATAAAAAAGGGATAATCAATTGTCGCATGATAGTGATAATCACCATCATGGGAATGTCCATTACAATTGTCTATAGCTGGCATGTGTTTCTTTCGATCAGCTAAGCCAAAAATTTTAAAACCATCAAATGACCACCCAATCTGATTTAATGGATTTACTCCTAATGCATTACCTTTACTATTTTTTATGCACATTGGAGAAAAGTGATAATGATACATCCCTTGTGGATCAGCGTGAGAAGAACATTCATCTACAACTCGATTATATGGTGCAATCTTATCTTGCGAATCATATGGACCAGCAATAACGACACCATTCAAAGCTATTCCAATTTCTTGAGTTTTTTCTGTAATTTTGTAAGGCACTTCTAGTAATTTAGGATTTTTAGGTATATAAAAACTATAATTTTTTGGTGTTGCCTCATTTGGATTTGTTCGAGTTAACACATGTTTCGGAATATTGTTTGTTTCGAAAATTAAGAAGTTTTCGTTCTCTGTAATATTAAGTCTACTATCAACAACATTATAGACGGTACCTTTTGCCATTCGAGGCCAAAGGCCTTCTGTTTTTTTCTGAATTTCTTCTACTGTTCCAGAAAGATTTGCTGCCGTTTCATATTGTTCTTCTGTCCCATTATTTACATCAAATGAATGATCTCCTAAATTTTGAATATCATTTTTTGTTAAAAGTTTATATTCGCTTTTTCCTCCATGACCATGACCATGACCTCCGTGCTTCCCTTTTCTGTGTCCTTTAGGTCCACAACTAGTTAAACCTAGTATAATTACAATTATGAAAATTATTTTAAATAAATGCTTCATATTTTCTCTTAAATTTAAAGATAAATTTTGTTTATAAGATAATCTTAAAATTAAAAAAATGATTTTAAGATTATTTTACGTTCTAGACTATGTTAAAAATAATGTAATTATTTAAAATTATTAATTTATAAAATTTATTTCAATTACAGGCCCCGGATGCATAGTTTTTATTACCAATCCACTTGTTATTTTGAGCACCTGTAGTCGCTGGCTTACCATTATTATTAGAATTCCAGAAATCCGGGACACTATCTATATCTCCTGCCCAAGCACCCTTCATAAGAATGTTCATAGTATAACTTCCGGAGGATAAGCAATTCGAACATGCACCATTTTCATCACCATTGGTAATTCCTTGAGCATGATAGTGATAATTGTAGTCACCATGATCATGACCACCAAAGGTATCTAAAGCATAAGCAGTATCCTCTGTATAGCCGTCCATATAATCATAGCTGGATTCATATTTCCCGTATAATGCTATACCATCTAGTCCAAATCCAATTAAAGGTGGATGCATGAAACCAACATAGTCTGAGAGATTATAAAGGTTTAATCCATTACCTGTTGCTCCATGTCCATCACCATGCCAGTGAAGGCCCATTCCCTGACCTACATGAATACCTGAACTTGTTATTTCCGCTTTCTCAACTGCAGGCAAGAGAGTATTGTTATAAACTGGGTAAATTTGGACACCATCTATTGCTAAACCAATTGTACTTATACTTGCGTGAGAATAGACTGTGTAGGTAGAACTACTTGCTTCAGTTGCTAAAGATATACTAAGGTTGTTATCGGTAACGCTTGTAACTTCTCCATAGTCCTTTAATGGTATTTTGTGTAAAAAAGTCTGCAAAACTGCATCTCGTGTTACATTTGAGTCAGGATATGATCCAGAACCATCACCAGGAGGTACAGGAACATCTAACAGTCTATTGGGTCTGTCAGATATAGACCAAGAAAATATAACCATGAAAGGATGCCTAACACCACTATTGCATTCATCTGTAAAAAATACATAAGGTGCTGTATTTAATCCTACCGGAGCACCAACTATGGTTTCTCCAGCTACTTTTGTTTTGAGCAGTGCATTTCTATAAGCTAGGTATACTGAAGTATCATATCTAAGTGAAGAACCGGCAGATTCAAGGTTACTTTTTATTGTAGAAAGCATAGATGATGCTGCAGTAGATGTAGTAGAATTATCTCCTGCAGATTCAACTTGTGATCGATAACTGGTGTGAGTATCAGTATACAACTTATTTTGATAAGTACCTGTGTATGTGTGGTTATCATAATGTGTAGCATATGAAGACCACTCTACCCTGCTATTTGTGACCATACTTGATGACTTAGGATTAAAACTGCTTGGTAAAGTAAGATCCAAATCACCAGTATCATATGGAGTTATTGAGGATGCTGATGACGATAACTTAAACAAAGAATTGGTACTATCAAATTCAACAGACTTTGAACTAAATGACGTGTCTTGAGTGAAACCATTAGAACTATTATCGTATTTAAATCTTTTTGTAGCAGTCATTTGTGAGGAAGAAAAAGTGAAGCACAAATATCCAGTAGTATTATCTGATGTATTTTCAGCTTCTCTTTCATAACCAAACGTGTTCCTCATATGAAGCGTATTTGTGCTACTATTGTAATCTATTGAGTAATTAGAATGTTTTTCAGAATCTGCTCTATAACATGAATGGTTTGATGAGTTATCTGATACAAGTTGAAACGTTTTTAAAAAAACATCATTGTAGGTAGTCAATGTTGAATCAAGTCCTATTGTAGTATAGCTAGAGTTGTCTAGTGACATGTATGCACTATTGTAACCTATCAAAACTCTGTCTAGATTTGAAACACTGGACTTAGAAGCAGGAGAGATACTAACTGATTTTTGTAAAATAGAATTAAAATTATCAGGAGTATTAACACTAGAACTACAGGAAGATGTGCAAGATGTAGTTGCTCCAGACCAGGTTGAGCTACTGCTTGAAGAATCGTCTGAAGAGCTACAAGACTGAAAAATTAAAAAAAATACTATTGTTACCAAAAAAAATAATATACGTTTCATATAATTTATTAGAAAATGTTGAAGAATTAAAATTAAATTACTACAAGTAATGCATATACAATCAAATCCAACAATCAAATCTAACAAATAAATTTAAAACAACTAAATTTAAAAATCTCAACAGTTACTAAATAAAGATTAAACATATAATTAAAAAAAGTCCTGAGATATTAATCGTAAAATTAATCGAATCATTTTGATTATATTTAATATGCACTAAAAATATATTTTAATCAATAATAATTTTAACTTTTCCATTAAGAAGAGTACTAAAAAATCATAAGAAAAAACGCCATTGAATAAGCTTAATTTTAAAATTTAAATGTTAATATATTATAAATTTAAACTGATTTAAATGCTTTCCCATTAATATCTATTGTTCTTAAAACATTAAGTCCAAACTTTTCATACAAGCTCCATTCTAGATTAATAGCATTAACAGGATATTTTTCTTCTAAAATCAATATACTTCTGCGTGGTCCCTTAAGATTTATATTGCTAATCACATTTACAGTTCTTAGAGATAAATCTGCAGATTACCCATCAAAAAATAGATCGGTTGAATTTAAGAATTTTCTGGAAACACAAAAAAAATGCTTTTTAATTTATTAGGATCTAGTTTTCTTAGATTTTCATAATTTTCTGAGAATAATAATTAATTTTCATCAGCATATTTTTGTTTAATTTGGATAAGAATTTTTTCTAAGTTAGTCTCAATTTCAACACGCAACACTCCTTCTGATTCGGAAGACAATGATGTTTTATAAGGTTTTTCAGAATGTGCCGAAGAAATTACAGGGAGTAAGAATAAAATAATATTTAAAAAATATATTAAAATTGTCTTTTTACAACGAATGTCCATTTTTAAAATAATTAGGAGAAATGTATTAATATTATTTTTTTGCAAGTACATAATTAAATTAATCGAAAATAATTTAAATTTTTATCATCATACTTTGAACACAATTAACAGTTATCAAAAATATATTCTCTCAATATTTTTGAAGTTAATTTAGTTAATAGAGGATCAAGATATGCATAGTAAAATAAATTGATTTTCCTTTTTTATTCAGTATATTTACTAAAATTAATTATATTAATAAATATTATACTGAATTTAAATTACATTAGGTCTAATTTTGAAAATGTGAATTTAGAAATAACAAACATTCTTTCTGTTTTTACATACTTTAAGAAATGATTACAAACAAAGTAATTGAAATTGCATAGAGTATCACTACCTATTTTTAATTATTCAATTGTTTTTATATTCTTGTCTATAATCATCATCCTTAATTCCTGCGATGAAGGTTATAAGGAAGAGTTCTCAAATTATACAATAGTATTAAAAGAAGTAACTGCTGTCACTTCACCTACCTCGGATAATACTCCTAACTACACATTTTCATCCTCAGAGTCAGGAACTATTTCATATGGAGGATCCTGCTCTTCAAGTACTACTTCTGCAATTGAAGGAAACAATACTATTACCTTAAATACTCTATTTGATGGAACGTACACTGACTGTAAAATTATTGTTTCAAATGTTATGTCTGATTCAGGAGATAATATAACCAGTTCACTTTCAATTTCACCATTTACTGTAGATACAATAGATGAATCAATTGAAGAAGTCACAGCAGTAACAACCCCAACTAACGATACTACACCAAATTACACATTTTCATCCATAGAAGCAGGAACAATCACATATGGGGGTTCATGTTCTTCAAGTACCACTTCTGCAATTGTAGGAAACAATACCATCACTTTTAACACTTTAAGTGAAGGAACATATTCTAATTGTACTATTACAGTTACAAATAATTCAGGTAATAGTGCCATATTGAGTATAAGTCCGTTCGTTATTGATACAACTGCTCCTTCTGTAAGCTCCTTCACTCTCGATGATACCGTGCTAAAGATTGGAGACACCCCTACTCTAACTCTGGTTTTTTCTGAGACAGTTACTGCCTTCTCTTCAGATAATATCTCTACTGATAATGCTGAAGGTACTCTCGGGACAATATCCACCAGTGATAACATTACCTGGACAGGAACCTTCACACCTGCATCCAATACGGAAGCTACGAACAAATACTTCGTACTATTTCTTGGTTATACCGACTTAGCGGGTAACCCAGGTCCTGTTGTTCTTACATCGCCGATTGCGGGGATTAGTAATACTTTTATAATTGATACCGTTGCACCCGCTGTAAGTACTTTTACACTCTCTGATACAGCTCTCAAGGCTGGTGACAATGCGACCGTATCGCTGGTTTTCTCAGAAGCGGTTGATTCCTTTGCCAGTTCTGCAGATATCACTGTCGCCAATGGTGCACTCGCAACGATGACTAGTAGCGACAACATTAGCTGGTCTGGAATATTCACTCCGACAACCGATACGGAAGATCCAACCAACACACTTTCGCTGGCCACTAGTTACACAGATACTGCTGGTAATGCTGGTCCTGCAGCGACAACTTTGAACTATGAGGTTGAGACACTGGCTCCTTCAGTAAGCTCCTTCTCTCTCGATGATACAAAGCTCAAGCCCGGTGACAATGCAACTGTAACTTTGGTTTTCTCAGAGGTGGTTACTTCCTTCTCCAGTAATGACGACATAACGGCGACCAATGGAGCACTTGCTTCTACAATGACTAGCAGCGACAACAGAACATGGACTGGGATCTTTGTACCGAGCTTTCCCGTGGAAGATTGGACCAACACACTTACTTTGTCTCCTTATTATGCAGATATGGCCGGTAATTCAGGACTTGTGGGGGCATCTACGAACTATATGGTTGATGATAATGATCCTTCTGTGACTTCCTTCACTCTCAATGATACAGCACTCAAGAGCGGTGACACCCCAACGGTAACTCTTGTTTTCTCAGAGCCGGTAGCCTCCTTCTCCAGTAATGACGACATCTCGGTTACAAATGCAAATGGTTCACTCGCATCAATGATCAGTACTGACAACATAACCTGGACCGGAACCTTCACTCCATCCACCAATACAGAAGATGAAACAAACACACTTTCACTGGCCAATAGTTGGACAGACGTCGTAGGTAATACAGGAACTACGGCGACAACTTCGAACTATGAGGTTGAGACTCTGGCTCCTTCTGCAAACTCCTTCACTTTCTCTGTTACACAAGGCACTAGTTATACTGACACATCCGGTAGTACTACACCTGGATTCAAGCCAGGGGACAACGCGACGGTAACGCTGGTTTTCAGAGAGCCGGTTACTTTTTTCTCAAGTGATGACGATATCTCACATCCCTATGGAGATCTAACAACAATGACAAGCTCTGACAACATAACCTGGACTGGAATTTTTACGCCGACATCCAATTCACAGGATTATAGTAACAGGTTTTCGCTAGCCACTAGTTATAAAGACGTTGCAGGTAATACAGGCACTGCAGCAACATCTTCATATTATATAGTTGATACAAAAGACCCAGTAGTCTCGTCATTCTCTCCCGTTGACGGTAGGTGTTTTCCAGTTTCAGATAACATTACAGTTACATTCGATAGTCCAATGACTACAAGTTATATCACGACTACCACAGCTGACACAACTTGTCGCGCAGAAACTATAAAGATGTCTTCTGACAACTTTAGTACTTGTGTTAGGATGTCTTCAGAACCAGTGGCATCCAATTCAAACCAGACATTTACACTAGACCCAGTTGACACCCTCTCACATAACACTACTTACACTATTAATGTTTCATCTGGAGTAATAATGGATGTTTTTGATAACACTAGGAGTGTTGAAGATAATTCATCGTTTAAATCTTCCTCAAAACCTTCATACTCTTTAGATTCAGGAATTTTTATGGGAGTTGGTTATTATGGAAAAATCTTTAGATCTAACGACAATGGTTCATCTTGGGATAATGAGACTTGTGAATTATTAACTACTATCCAAGAAGTCTCCTTTGGTAACAATACATTCGTAGTAGTGGGTAATTCTGGTTATATACTTAGATCAACTGACAATGGTTCTTCATTTAGTAGTGTAAGTCCTTATAACTCGAATCACAGTTTGGGAGTCGCTTTCGGAAACAATACCTTTGTGGGAGTTAGTAGTAGTGGGAAAATAGGGAGATCTTCAGACAATGGGTCCTCTTTTAGTTCTGTGAGTAATAGTACTTCAAAACATCTCTACGGAGTCTCCTTTGGTAACAATGTATTCTTGGTGGTTGGACAAGATGGAAAGATCATTAGATCTACAGACGATGGCTCTAATTGGAATAGTATGACTTCCCCAATTTCAAACACACTCAGAGGAGTAACTTTTGGAAACAATAAATTTGTGGCAGTTGCACATAATGGAAAGATCATAAGATCTACAGACAATGGGTCTTCTTGGGATAATGCAACTTCTCCAACATCTAACCATCTCTATGATGTAACCTTCGGGAACAATACCTTCATAGGAGTCGGACAAAATGGAAAGATCGTTAGATCTACAGACAATGGTTCATCATTTAGTTATTCTACAAATAATACTACTAGCCATCTCTATGGAGTCACCTTCGGTAACAATACCTTCGTAGGAGTTGGACAAGGTGGAAGGATTGTTAGATCAATTGACAATGGTTCTACCTGGAATAGTACAACTTCTCCAACCGTTCATAATCTCTTAGGAGTCACCTTCGGTGAATAACTCCAAAAACCAACCACAATATTCTTATATTAATAACTCCCATCAGATATGCTTCTAGAAAACTAGGTTTATTTAGGTTTTCAGATAGGTATCTATATTTTATGAGTTCCTGACTTTTTTACGAAAATTTTTACCCATTTTAAATCATACAACCAACAAAATTGCAAAATTTAGAAAATTTTGCTATAGATTGTTTTGAACAAGAAAGTCAGGCTAACTGATTTTGAAAACGAATAGTATTTTCATGAAACTAAATAAATCTTCCTTATTAATATTACTCAGTTTAATTTATTCATGTGTTTTTTCCTTTGTAGAAGTGTTTTCCTATAAAAAAACGGATTTAAAGAAATTTAAAAACACAAAAAAATGTATTAAATGCGATTTAACTGAATTAAATCTTAGAAATTTAAACTTAAGTCGTAGAGATTTAAGTTATACAAATCTTAGTGGTTCAAACCTTAGTGGTACAGATCTTAGTGGTTCCAATCTGAGCAGTACAAATCTTACTGGTGCAAATCTTACTGGTTCAAATCTTACTGGTGCAAATCTTACTGGTGCAAATCTTAGTGAAATCATAATAGATGAAAATGCATTCTCAACAATAAACATTTCAGAGTATACTTTCATGAATAAATCTACATTAGCCCAAGAGAGGAGGAAGGAAAAGGAACTGAGGAAGAAAAAGGAAAGGAAGAAGAAAAAGGAAAGGAAGAAGAAAAAGGAACTGAGGAAAAGAGAGGAAATGAAGAAGAAAAAAGAAATGAAGAAGAAAGAAGAATTCAGGAAGAAAAAAGAACTAAAGAAGGAAGAAGAACTTAGGAAGAAAAAAGAACTTAGAAAAAAAAAGGAAAAAGAACTTACAAAAGAACAAAAAGAAGAAGAAGCAGAACTTAAAAGGATTTTGTTGGATATGCAAAAAGTTCTTGATGCAGAAGAAAAAAGGAAAAAATCTTAACACAATATTGATCATTGAAGAATGAACTATACTGTTAGTCAGTTAGGGTGAATTATGATTACTTTCAGACAGTCATTTTTTTATATTATTATTTTTCGAAACGAGAATCTACTTATGAGGTAAGTTATTTAATGATATTTAAGAAGTAATTGTATATGATATTCAACCTTCAATTTTTGATTATCTGGTATTTTTAATTTTTTGTATGATTCATGATAAATATAAGTTCCATTTTTGCTAAGTCACCTTTTAAACCACTAAGAGACCACATGGACAAAGTGGTTGAAAGTGTTGCCCCGCTTAATGATTTTTTTGAAGCATTATTTCGGAAAGATTATTCAAAATTAGAAAAAATTCACAAACAAGTTATTCAATCGGAAAAAGAAGCAGATTCAATCAAAAATGAAGTTAGGAATCACCTCCCACGCAATATTTTTATGCCTATTAACCGTCGAGATTTATTGGAAATGCTTGATATGCAGGATAGCATAGCAGATGTTGCAGAGGACATAGTTATATTATTGAATCTAAGAAAAATGAACATAGAGGAAGAGTTGAGTGAAGACGTTATTCAGTTTGTTAAAAAATCTCAGAATGTTTGTTATTTGGCGAGAGATCTTACTCATGAATTTGGGGATGTTATTGAATCAGGATTTGGGCGGCATGAAATCAAAAAATTACTAGAAATGATTGAAAATGTTTCAATTTCTGAAACAGAGGCAGATGATTTAGAAGATGCTCTTATAAGTAGATTATATGAGGTAGAAGAAAAAATGAATCCCATAGATGTTGTTTTCTGGTACAAGGTACTTGAATTGATTGGTGATATAGCAGATTTTTCTAAAAAAACTGGAAATAGGTTACGATTGATGATTGCTTCAAAATAAGATAATACTCTCACTCTTTTAAACAAAAAAAATATAAAATGATTGTTGAATACGGATCAGTATTTTTTACACTGGCTGTGGTATTAGGACTCTACATGACTTGGGGAATAGGTGCCAATGATGTTGCTAATGCAATGGGCACATCTGTTGGTTCTGGAGCAATAAGTGTTAAGCAGGCAATTATAATTGCGGCTATTTTTGAATTTTCTGGAGCTTTTCTTGCCGGAGGTCATGTTACCAAAACAATCCGTAAAAGCATTATCGATCCTACCCCAATTATGGGTAATCCTGAGATTTTTGTATGGGGAATGTTGTCTGCTTTGATCGCAGCTGCACTTTGGTTGACAATTGCAAGTTGGATGGGATGGCCGGTTTCAACAACACATAGTATTATTGGTTCAATAGTTGGTTTTGCTATTGTAGGAATAGGAGTAGATGCAGTTAACTGGTCAAAAATCGGTACAATTGTACTAAGCTGGATTGTTTCACCTCTTGTTGGGGGTACCCTTGCGTTCATATTAATGAGAAGTGTGCAGAAATTTATTTTAGATACCAACACTCCACTTTTGAATGCTAAACGTTATGCACCATTTTATGTATTTCTTGTGGGATTTTTGATTTCTCTAGTAACACTTTTCAAAGGATTGAAACATCTTTACATTGATTTAAGTATCACACAGAGTTTTATATTTGCTGGTATAATCGGATTTATTTTTGCAGTTTTAGCACAAATATTAATTAATCGGATTATTATTAAAAAGGAACTAAGCATTCATGATCAATTTAGTCAAATTGAGAAAATATTTGGAATGATGATGATATTTTCTGCTAGTGCAATGGCGTTCGCACATGGTTCAAATGATGTCGCAAACGGAATTGGGCCATTGGCAGCAATAATTAGTATTTTGGAAAGTGGTGGAGAAATGACTCAGAAATCCAATCTACCTATTTGGATCTTACTGTTAGGTGGATTTGGAATTGTATTGGGATTGTCAACGTTGGGATATCGTGTCATAAAGACAATTGGAAGCAAAATTACAGAACTTGTACCTACTCGAGGCTTTTCAGCAGAATTAGCGGCAGCGGCAACTGTTGTAATTGCTTCTCGTACCGGTATACCTGTTTCTACCACACAAATTGCTGTAGGTGCTGTTATGGGTGTCGGACTAGCTAGGGGGATAGGAGCATTAGATTTACGAATCATTGGAGGAATTATGATGTCATGGGTAATAACACTACCAGTTGGAGCAATTTTGTCCATATTCTTCTTTTTCTTTTTTCGTGGAGTCTTTCTTTAGCAAAAAGAAAGGGAGTACTCCTTCCAAAAATTTTTCAAAGAAATATAAATTTTTGTCATATGTTTAAATTTATCCTATAGATTTTATTTCTTATAATATTAGAATTGAATTACTTTTACTGACATAAAATGAATAATACATCTAGTATACGACCTTGGATTCCAAAAGAGATTGAGCAATTTATTCAGAAGCATGCCAAGCATTATCAGCAATTATCTTTTAGTGAATTGGAATCCAAGGCGTTCGGGTTGATAGAAGCACATGAGAAATTGATGGATCATCAAAGTATTGTGCTATATGCGGGATCTAATGTAATTAACCCAAATGTTGCGAAAATGCTTTCTTCCAGTATAGGTGTCAGGCCTAGTCTTGGATATCCAGGAGCAAAATACAACAAGGGCATGGATCATGCCAACCAGTTAGAAATCATGCTGATGTCACTCTTAAGGAAATTATTCAGGGCTAAGTATGTAGAGTATCGTGTTCCCAGTGGGTCGATAGCAAACCTATACGCTTTCATGGCAACAACCAAGCCTGGTGATAAAATAATGGCTTTTTCTGATCATGCTTCAGGACATGTGACACATCATGCCGATGGAGCGGCCGGACTTTACGGTCTGGAAATTCATGAAGTCCCATTTGATTACTCACAAATGGACGTTGATAAAGAGGCTTTGTTGGCAAAAGCAAAAAAAGTTCTTCCAAAACTTATTATTGTAGCCGGAAGCATGTGTTTGTTTCCATACTCTTTGAGTGAAGTGCGTAAGGTTGCAGATGAAGTGGGAGCGTGGGTTCTATATGATGCAGCTCATATGGGCGGTTTAATTGCGGGAGGAGAGTTTCAACAACCACTGCAGGAGGGTGCAGATTTGATGACAGGTTCAACATATAAAAGTTTTGGAGGTCCTCCTTCAGGAATTGTTTTAACAAACTCACCGGAACTTGGAGAGCGTATTGATAAAATTGCTTTCCCTGGTCTGACAGCAAATTTTGATCTCAGCCGTACGTCCGCAATGATAATTGCTGTGTTAGATCTGCTGGCTCATGGTAAGGAATATGCCAAGATGTGTGTATCCAATGCAAAAGCACTCGCTGAATCTCTTAATAATTTAGGTTGTGAGGTTTTTCAGATCAACGGAAAAGGCTTTACAAATTCGCAGCACATTGCAGTTCCTGCAGCTTCATATGGAGGTGGGGATAAGGCTTCAGAGATTTTAGAGAAAGTAAATATTATCACAAGTGGGATTGAGTTGCCTTTGCCTCCGGTTAAAGGAGATTTTAATGCGATGCGTCTTGGTACTCAAGAAATAACACGCAGGGGAATGCGTCCCGAAGATATGATTAAGTTAGCTAACTTTTTTTACAGATCCCTTGTAGAACGTGAAAACCCTATTAATCTCAAAGAAGACGTTATAATCTTTCGGAGATCTTTTCAGGATCTTCATTTCATTCGCAGAAAAAATAAATATAACCCAAATGTTAATCATCCTCTTTGATCAAAAATTATTCTAACAAAAAAATCAGTAGAAGGAGAAGAAGTTAAATGGTCTCAAAAAGTTATATTTTGTATGCCACTTTATTCAAAAAAATTATAATACAATTATGACTTAAAATTGATTCTCGCAATCTTGACATTTATAAATATATTTTGTGCTTTATAAGAATGCCCTCTCATCTGAGTCCGTTATGTTTATAATTGTATATACAGCAATACCAGTAGCTACTAACAAAATAGTAGAGAGTGAGGCGGCTGTTCCAAATTCTCCATCTAGTACTGCCAGATAAATACGCACTGGCATTGTAACTGTTCCTCCAACATAAAGAATAATTGAAGATGAAAGTTCATTAATACCTGTTATAAAAGCCATCATTCCCCCTGCAAAAACACCTGGCATCATTAATGGAAGTGTTACTTTTAAAAAAGCCTTAGAAGGATTTGTTCCAAGGCTTATGGCTGCTTCTTCTAGACCGATATTAATTTGTTTTAGTATAGAAACACTAGACCTAACTGAATATGGAAGTCTGCGGATGAAAATAACGAGTATGATAATTATTGATGTGCCGGATAGGACTATAGGTTTATTATTAAATGATACTATAAATCCCAACCCAAGGACTACACCTGGAACTATATAAGGTATCATTAACATTGAGTCAAGCGCTCCAGTAAGAATTGATTGTTTGCGTGCGACAACATAACCTATTAACGTACCGAAAATAACAATCATTATTACTGCGGAAATGGAAAAAATAAAACTATTAATAATAGCTTCGGGTACGTCGTTAATAATTCTCAGATAACTATCCAATCCAAAACCAGGTTTGAAAACGGGGCCACTAGTTTTTCTAAAAGAGTTATAAATAACTACTAGTGAAGGTAGTGAACTCAAAAATACAATTAAATAACAAGTAATATGTATAGGTATAGAAGTAATTCTATTTAATTTTTTAACCTCTGGATGGTTTAACATATCACTACCAAAGTCTTTTTTTCTGATAATCAGTCGTTGAGTGTAGACAAATATAAGTGAAACCGCTATTAGCAGTATGCTAACTGTTGATGCTAGACCTGGATTACCTCCCATTTCACTAGTATATAAATTATATGCAAGTGTAGATAGTACACGAAAATTACGCCCAATTATAGAAGGGGTACCAAAATCAGCCAGTGAAAGTACAAATGATAGCAGTGCTCCTGTGCTAACAGCAGGTAATATTAATGGTAGTGTAACATATAGGAACTTTGAGAATGGTCGGTATCCTAGGCTTTCGGCAGCATCTTCAAGAGAAACGTTAATTTTACTTAGTGCTCCAGCTGTTAATAGATATACGAAAGGATATAATTTAAGACTAAAAACAATAATTATACCTAAAGGTCCGTATATTGTAGGAATAGTTATTCCAATTGATTCCAACCCGTGGCGCAACCATCCGTTTGAGCCAAGCATAGTTATCCAAGCATATGCCCCTATAAATGGCGGGGATACTAAAGCTAAGATAGCTAATGTTGAAATAATTGACTTCCCATAAATTTTAAAACGTGATGTAAAGAAAGCTAATGGAATACCAATTATTAATGATCCCACCATGCTAAAAAAACCAACAAAGATCGAATTATAGATTGCTTCTCGGTAATAACTTCGTCCGAGGATATCAGTATAATTTTGAAACGTAATTGAACCAGTTTCGTTATCAACAAAACTTGATATAAAAATATTGTATAATGGTAAAATAAGTAGCAATCCAACTATTACAAATGCAAATAGTGTTACAAAACTCCATATATTTTTGAGTGAATTTACTAGACGAATCACAATTTTAATACCTTAAACCGTTATCTTTATTAAAAAACATTATTGAATTATGAGGTAATTCCAAATAAACATTTTTACCAATGTCTTCGAGGATTTTTTCGTCTGGACGTGTAATATTTGCTATAACAATTGTATCGTCATCCAATCGGACATGACATTGAGCCTCGCTTCCAGAAAAAAAGATTTTTTCAACTATACCTGAAAGTTTTAATGAATTGTTATCTTTCTTCGGATTTTTATTTGATATAACTACATCTTCAGGGCGAATACCTAAAATAAATTTTTCACCACTATCTAAGTTTAATTTTTCCTCAGATGAAAATTTGATTTTACTTACAATTTTTTCAAGATTAAAATTTTTTATACTGCTAATTGGACATGGTAAAAAAATCATATTCCCAATGAATGAAGCTACAAAGTGATCTATTGGATTTTTGTAAATTTCCCAGGGTGTTCCTACTTGAATCATTTCTCCTGAACGCATAATACAAATTCGATCAGAAATTACTAATGCTTCTTCTTGATCATGAGTTACATATATTGTAGTAGTACCTAGGTTTTTTTGAATTTGCCGTATATCTTCACGAAGTTCAATTCTTAGTTTGGCATCAAGATTAGAAAGTGGTTCGTCCATTAATAAAATTTTTGGTCTAATTACCATTGCTCTGGCAAGGCCAACTCTTTGCTGCTGTCCTCCACTTAACTCATTTGGCATCCTTTTTCCCAAACCAGAAAGTTGTACTGTTTTTAAGGCATCTGAAACTCTATTTTCAATTTCAGTTCGAGATAATTTCCTATTTTTAAGACCAAACGCAATATTATCTTCAACTGACATATGGGGGAAAATTGCGTAATCTTGAAATACCATTCCAATGTCTCGACTATATGCTGGTAGGTTATCAATTCCTACTCCGTCAATCTCTATAGTTCCACTATCTTGTTTGTTGAAACCTGCAATAGTTCTAAGAAGAGTTGTTTTACCGCAACCACTCGGTCCCAGAAGTGTAAATAGCTCTCCTGATTTGATTTCTAAAGATAAATCCTTCAGAGCTTCAACTTCGGAATATTTTTTTTTAAGGTTATTCAACTGGACTTTTGACATATAGAAATTTAAATGAAAAATATAACTTAAAGGCTGAAAATTACTTGGTGAAAACTTAAAATAAATTAATCACCAAGTAATTTCATTTTAGATAGTGCAGGATTTACTATATGCGGCTAATCGCCAATCAAAATATTGTTCCATTTTTTTCGGAACAAATCCTTATTGCTGGCTGACCATGAAAAATCATAAGGTACCACTTTGAATGCAGAAAGAGGAGGAAGATCTCCACTAGCAGAAACATCTTTACGAATTGGACGACGTCCCATTTTTTGAACAAGAAAATTTTGTGTTTCCTTTGAAAGTGCCCAATCAATAAATCGTTTACCATTTGAGGAGTTAGGTCCATTTTTTACTAGTGCAATTCCATCAGGAGCCGCGACTGTTCCATCTTCAGGGTAAACTATTTTTACAGGACCACCACCAGAAACGTATTTATAAGCATTGTCTTCCAGAGTTACACCTACAGATGCCTCACCATCGTTTACAAACCTCGGAACAGCACTTGAACTTCCGGACAATACAAAATTCTTTAGAATGGGCCTATAAACATCCCAACCATTATCCTTATAAATTGTTAGAACTGTTGCTAATTGCATGTATGATGAGCCAGATTTATCAGCTCGTGCAGATGAAATCTTCCCTTTAAAATCGGGTCTAGCTAAATCCCACCAAGTACGTGGAAATTGTGAAGGTTTTAAAAGGTTTGTATTAACGATAAATACGTTTACAATTGCAGTATAGGGTAACCAATTTTTCCCTACTTTAAAAGCCGATTCTATTTTGTCATAACCAGCAGGTGTATAGTTTTCTAGAATATCAGAACTAGCTTCTAATTGTTCGCCACCAATAGACCAAATTACATCAGCCTGAGGATTAGAGCGTTCTGCATTTGCTCGGTTGATAATATCTCCAGAACCAGCTTTAATAACTTCGGCTTTAATGCCTGTTTTTTTTTCAAAACGAGGAACCATTGCATCTATAATGGATTGTTTGTGAGCACTATAAAGTACAACTTTCCCAGCTGCAAAAACTGAGTTCCCGAAACAAATACAAATTATTCCTAAAATATTGAATAAAATAAAATTTTTGAATATTTTTATCATGTTTACTCCAGAGTATTTTTGATTTAAAATAAATTGTTATTATATTATTGACACCTTAAAATTAATCCATTTTAGCCTAAAAAAACAAAATAAAATTCCATTTAAATTACCTAAAATATAAAGCTTATTAATTTCTTTGGGGATCAATTGAAAAAACAAAAATATCATAGGAAATTTTAGTGTCAAGCCTTAAGACTTTTAAATTAGCTGATTTTTTTGATAATTTAGTCAAAAAAATAATTTTGTATGTTGTTATTTTTTAATTTTTATAAAATTAAAGGAAGCAATTAAAAAAACTATTATTAATAAACATATATTAAAAATTAATGCAAAATACTACACTTTTGATTTTAGCTGCTGGAATGGGTTCCCGTTTTAATGGATTGAAGCAAATGGCTCCAATAGGAGAAAATGGAGAATCTATCCTTGATTATTCTGTTTATGACGCTATTAAATCAGGATTCAACAAAGTTGTTTTTGTAATTAGGACAGAATTTGAAAAAGAATTCAGAGAAAAAATTACCAAAAAATTTGAAAATAAAATTAATGTCGAATATGTTTTTCAAAATTTAAATGATTTGCCAAATGGTTTTTCATGCCCAAAAGATCGAAAAGTACCTTGGGGTACTGGTCACGCAGTTTTATCAGCATCAAATATTATAAATGAACCATTTTGTGTAATTAATGCTGATGATTTTTATGGTTATGAATCATTTAAGAAAATAATAGAATTTTTTTCTGAAGATTCTAATAATTTATGTATGGTCTATTTTAAATTGGGGAAGACATTATCGCCTTTTGGAGGAGTTAACCGTGCAATTTGTAATTTAGATAAAGGACTACTAAAAAATTTAATAGAAAAATTTAATATTCAAAAAAAAAATAATACAATATTGTCTAACAATAAACAAATTCTTGATTCTAAAACCCCTGTTTCTATGGGAATGTGGGGATTTAGACCTTCTATATTTGTAAAATTAGAAGAAATTTTAAAAGAATTTTTAAAAGGGAATATTAAAAAATTAAATAGTGAATTTTTAATTCCTGAAGCTATCAATTCTATCATACAAGATCATAGAGAAAAAATGTTTGCTCTAAGTACCAATTCTAAATGGTATGGCATAACCTACAATGAAGATTGTATTTTCGTGAAAGAAAATGTTAAGAAAATTGTTGATGGTGGAGAATACAAAAAAGAATTGTTTTAGCTTGTTCTATATTTTGTGAGAATTGATCTTATTTAAAAAATTAAATTTATAAAAAGTTTTTTTAGTTAAATAAGTATCTTTTT